>JBGSYQ010000344.1:0-17581 GCA_041750795.1 Pirellulales bacterium
CCTGGCCGCGGTGATGCCGATCACGCCGCTGCCGGCGCCCACGTCGGCAATCGCAATCTCGCGATCCGCCGGCAGCGCCTTGACCAGGTCCAACAGCGTCAGCACCACGAACTCGGTTTCCGGGCGCGGAATCAGCACGTCCGGCGTCACGCGGAAGTCCAGCGAGTAGAACTCGCGATGACCCACCAGGTAGGCCACCGGCGTCCCTTCGGCGCGGCGCCGCACCAGCGCGCGAAAGGCCGAGCGCAGTCCTTCGTCGGCCGGATCCTCGAAGCTCGTATACAGCTCGATGCGCCGGCAGCCGCGCGCATGCGCCAACAGCACCTCAGCCTCCAGACGCGGACTGTCCGAGCCGTGCGCGCCCAGATAGTCGGCCGTCCAACCCAGCAGGCGTCCGATGGTCCAGTCCTCGGCCATAACTGCTTCTTTCGAGTGTCGCTTGCTCCACGCGGTCGCGTGGCAATGGCATCGTGCCAGTGTTTGGCGCGCGGGCCAGGTGCCAGTGCCGACCCGCCAACGTTTACTCGACGGTGCCCATCGCCTGGCGCTGCTGTTGCCGGTCGTAGTCTACCAGCGCGTCGGTCAGCGGTTGCACGTCGCCGGCCATGATCGAATCGAGCCGATACAAGCTGAGGTTGATGCGATGGTCGGTGACGCGGTTTTCCGGAAAGTTGTAGGTGCGAATCTTCTGGCTGCGATCGCCCGAGCCGACCAGCGTCTTGCGCTCGCTGGCCCGTTTGTCGTGCTCCTCCTGCCGCTTGGCCTCGTACAGCCGGGTCTTCAGCACCCGCAGGGCTTTAGCAAAGTTCTTGTGCTGGCTTTTTTCGTCCTGGCATTGCACGACGATCCCGCTGGCCAGGTGGGTCAGCCGGATGGCCGAGGCCGTCTTGTTCACGTGTTGCCCGCCGGGACCGCTGGCGCAGAAGATGTCTTTGCGAAAGTCGTCCGGCTTGATGTCGATCTCGACGTCCTCGGGCTCGGGCAGCACGGCCACGGTGGCGGCCGAGGTGTGCGTGCGCCCCTTGGTCTCCGTCTCGGGCACGCGTTGCACGCGATGCACGCCGCTCTCATACTGCAGTTCGCGATAGACGCCCTCCCCTTCGATGCCCAGGATGACTTCCTTGAAGCCGCCCAGCTCCGTGGGACTCAGGTCCATCACTTCGAACTTCCAGCCTTTGGCCTCGGCGTGATGCTTGTACATTTCGTACAGATCGCGCGCAAACAAGGCCGCCTCGTCGCCGCCGGTGCCGGCGCGGATTTCCATCACCACGCGGGCACGCTGCGCGTCTTCGCCGCCGATGGTCATTTCCAACAGCTCGTCCCAGACGTTCTCGCGCTCTTCGCGCAAGGTGGGCAGCTCGGCCTGGGCCATTTCGCGCATCTCGCCGTCGTGCCCCTCGATCATCTCCTGCGCTTCGGCAATCTGCTCGTTGAGCGTGCGAAAGCGGCGATACTTCTTGGCCAGCTTGCCCAGCGTGCCGTGCTCGCGCGCAGCGGCTGCCACGCGGGCCGGGTTGCCCAGGATCTCCGGATCGACGAGCTGACGCTCCAGCTCATCGAAGCGAGCCAGCTTTTCTTCCAACATTTCGCGAAGCGCCATGATGCCGTCCTTTTCGATGATCGGCGCCAGATTGAGAAACCCGTCCTTGAAACGCCCAACCTATTTCAGCCAGGGGCATCGCCCCTGGAAACCGGGTCGCACCTGAATTGTTGCCATGAGCCCCATCGGGGCGGCCTATCGTTGGGCGATGTCATTGTGCCGCGACAGGGCCGGGAACCAATCGCCATCGTCGCGCGCACGCATTGTCCTACCAACAGAAAGGCCGTCCACGCGACCGGTGAGGATCGCGGCGGGCGGCCTTGGAGTGGGGAACGTGCGGCGCTAGGATTCGGCGTTGGCTTCGGCCGTTGCTTCGGCCGGTTTCTTGCCGCGCTTCAGGCTGGCATAGCCGGTGCCGGCAAACTTGTTCTTGAACTTCTCGATGCGTCCTGCCGTGTCGACGAACTTCAGCTTGCCCGTGTAAAACGGATGGCACGCATTGCAGATATCGACCTTCAGCTCCGGCCGCGTGCTGCGCGTGGTGAACGTATTGCCGCAGCCGCAGCGGACCATGGTCACGAAGTATTCCGGATGGATGTCGTCTTTCATCGCAGCTTCACCGCCAAAAAAAGGCACGCCGAGCCAGCCCCAGTCCCTGAGCCAGTCCCCAAGATTGAATCCCAAAATATACGCCCTTTCCCACCCCACGGCAAGAGCCACCAAAGGCAGGCAGTTGTGCAGTTTGCCGGAGTTCAAGGGAAAAACGGCTAGCGACGATCTCTCTCGCGGATTCGATAGACCGTAACCTCACTCACGATCAGCAAAAGAAAGACGATTGACCACATAGTCGCAACGAGGACGGTTCCAGAATAGAACGCGACGGCGGCCCAAAACGCGAAGTACGCCACCAGTAGCAAGAGCGTCTTTGTGCTGAATCGCATGCCCACCATTGTACCAGAGGGCGAAAGCGATCACCTCTCAGGCGCCTTCGCGACGAGACGACGCTTCCGCGAGAGTACGAATCCCGTCGCCGTCCTCGAGCCGCAACGCGCCGACCAGCCAACAATCTTCGAGCCGCAACGCGGCGACCAGTCAATAGCCAGGGGTGGAAGCCCCTGGGATCTCGTCACCCCGACCAAACGCCCAAGCCCCAACGGGGCGCCAGCCCGCCGCGCCTCACGGAAAACCGCGCGAAACGCTGCGGCGCGCTTTACCGCCACGTCGTCGGTCGCCCCGTTGGGGCTCGCGCGCGGAAGAAGGGAAACGATGGGATTCGCCACCGTCCCAGGGGTTTCCACCCCTGGCTATGAACAATGGCCCCGTTGGGGCCGAGCCCCACAGGTCAGCCCTCGCCCCGACTTGCATGTCGGCCTTTCGCGCACTGGCACTCTGCCGCGCCGCCTCTTGCCCTACGACTCCGCGCCCTCGGCCGTCTCATCCGGCGTGTCTTCAACCGGCGTGTCCTCAACCGGCGTTTCTTCCGCCGGCTTTAACTGCTCGCGCAATTGCTGCGCTCGTAGCTTGTTGCCGTGACTTTGGGCGGAGGTGTCGGCCTCGTAGATCGCGATGGCTTTGTCCAACTGTCCCAGCGCCTCGTAGCTGCGGCCCAGGTTGTAGCGGGCGGCGTACGTCCAGGGGCCGCCCGGCGTGGCCTCGATCGTGCGCTTGGCGAAGTAGTCGATCGCCACCGGGTATTCTTCCTGCTCATAGCAGACCAGCCCCAGCCAATAGCTGGCGTCCTGCTTCGCGTGACGAAAAAGCACGATCCGCGCCGCCTCGTGCTGCGGAATCTCTTCACGCTTCAGTTGCCGGGCCACGTCGGCCGGCAGGCGATAGTCCTCGATGACCGAGTCCGCCGGCCGCGCGTTGAGCAACTGCACCTTGGCGCCGTGCTCCCCCTCCAGATGGCCCTTGAAGTACAACGCCCGCCCGGTCATCAACGCCGGCACCGCCTGGAACACGGCCACCTCGCGCGCCGCGACCTGCAACTCGGCCGGGCTCAACGTCGCTTGACGCAGCCAGATGTCGAACGGATGCTGCCACAGCCGCGCTTCGGCAACGTGCGGCAACTTCTCGACGCGCTCGGCCAGCGCACTGCCGGGCGACGTGAGCGCCATCTTGTGATCGCCCGACAGCCGCGCCTCGACCAGCGCCATCCGCTGCGACAGGCTGTGCGGCGTGCCCTCCACCAGCGCCACCACGTGCTGCAGGTCGCCGGCCGTGATCGGATAGGGATGCTCCGCGTCCAGATCGAGCCGGCGCAGCAACTGCTCGTCGGCCACCACTTGCGACAGCGTGGCAATGTTCTTGCCGGCGCCGCCGTGGCCGGGGTCTTCGCGGTCGGGGCCGGGTATGGGCAATCCCAAGCGACAGTCGAACAGATACAGTTCACCGCCGCTCACCAGCGCCGGCAGCCAGGGCTTCACGTTGGCGCCGTCGCTATCGGCCGTGGCCAGCAGCACCACGTCCAGCCCCTGTTGCCGCGCCAACAGCATGAAAACCCACGCGCGGTCCAGCGCCTCGCCGCGCCCCAGCAACAAGGTCTCGAACGGCCGATGCTGGCTGGGGTCGGCCGTGGCCGGGCGATCGGGCTCCAGATACACGTTGCGCACCGTCCAATCGAACAGCCGCTCGGCCACGTCCAGATCGTCGAAGGCATCGCCCCGCGCGCCCTTCGACACGTCGCGCAGCCACACCGCTTCCTGCAGGTACCAGGCGTCGATCATGCGATACTGCATCAGGTCCAGCGTCTGCATGATCCGCATGGATTTCAACTCGTCGGGCAACCGATCGATGAGCGGATCGCGCTGCCAGGCGACTTTCGGCTTCTCCTGGTGGTACCACTGGTTCAAGCGGTCGCACACCTGCGGCATCATCTGGTTGATGTCGAACTCTTCCAGACGATTGAGATTGTCGGCCACCGAATCGAACAGCGCGTCGCGCGCGTCGGCTCGCACCGACGGCCCGCGCGGCGGACCCGGTTTGGCCGCCGGCTTGCAGCTTGCGATCGATCCGGCCAACACGATCGTCAGCAATCCGACCGAGACGCCGCCCATGCCGCGCCGCCAGGTAAACCATCGAACTGTCACGCCAGGGTCTCCACGGTCTGCCGGATGCGGATCAATCGTTCCAAGAGCGGGCCAAACTCGTCGAGCGGCACCATGTTGGGACCATCGCTGGGAGACGTGTCCGGATCCGGATGCGTCTCGAAAAACAGCCCGTCAGCGCCCAGCGCCGTGGCGGCACGGGCCAACGGCTCGACCATGGCGCGGTTGCCCCCGGTTCGTTTCCCCAAGCCGCCCGGCTCCTGCACGCTGTGCGTCGCATCGAATACCACCGGCGCACCCAGCGACTGCATCTGCACGATGGCTCGCATGTCGTTGACCAGCCGGCCATAGCCGAAAAACGTGCCCCGCTCGCATAATAAGACATTACGGCAGCCGGCGGCTTCCAGTTTGCCCAGCACGTGCTCCATGTCCCAGGGAGCCATGAATTGCCCCTTTTTCACGTTCACCGCCCGCCCCGTCCGCGCGGCGGCCACCAGCAGGTCGGTCTGTCGAGCCAAAAATGCCGGAATTTGCAGCAAATCGCACACCCGACCCACCGCTTCGGCCTGCCGCGACTCGTGCAGATCGGTCGTCACCGGCAGGCCGGTTTGCTCTTTCACGCGGGCAAGGATCGCCAGCCCCGCTTCCAATCCCGGCCCGCGATAGGCGTCCAGGCTGGTGCGGTTGGCCTTGTCGAACGACGCCTTAAACACCAGTTGCAGCGACAGGCGCTGCGCCACCTCGGCCAGCCGCCCCGCGATCTCCAGCGTGAGCGCTTCGCTCTCGATCACGCAAGGCCCGGCAATCACCAACAGCGGCTGCCCCCGGCCGCAAGAGTAAGGACCGACAGTGGCCGGATTGTTCGCCATGATGCTTCCGCTGCTGGAGGTAAACCAGTGGCTTATTTCATGCTTGCCGCGCCCGGGTACAACAACGTGATCCTGGCGGGCAACACTTCCACGTCCAGCGGCAACATGCCGCCCGGATCGCCGTCCAACTGATAGTGTACCGGCTCGCGCGATTCGATCCGCACGCGCGTGACCGTGGCCGTGCGATAATCGGCAATCGACCGGGTGCGTCCCGTCAGCACGTGGCCGATATACCACAGCCCATACCACAGCGAACCGTTGCGCAGCGTGCTGACGTTGAGCAAGCCGTCGGTCGCGATGGCCTCGGGCGCCAGGTTCAAGCCCCCGGCGTAACACGGCAGGTTGATGACGAACGCCCAACGTCCCACCATCTTCGCTTGCACCGCGCCTCCCGGCGTCTCCGTTTCGCAGTATACTCGCAGGCGCGGATAGCGGTAACTTCGAATCGCTTCCAGGATCGGCCGCGCATAGGTCCAATAGGTCACACCGGCCGCCGTGCGCCGCTGGTGCATGCGGTGCACCACGTCGGCGTCGAAGCCGCAGCCGACCATCAACACGAAGATGCGCCCGTTTGCGCGCCCGGCGTCGAGACGCGTGGTGACGCCCCTGCGGATGACGTGCGCCAACGTCGCCGGATCCGCGCCCAGGCCGAAGTGCCGCGCCAACAGATTGGCCGTGCCCAGCGGCAACACCGTGATCGGCATTTCCGGCAGCGTGCGATTGACGATCTCGGCCACGGTGCCGTCGCCGCCGGCCGCCACGATGGCGCGCAGATGCCCCGCCGCGTGATAGCTCTCGGCCAATTCGCTCAGTTGGTCGAGATCGCCGACGCGCTCGGGCACCAGGTGGACCGCTTCGAGGCAGGTGACAAGCTGGCCGATCGCGCTTTCGCAGCGCCCCATGCCGGCCTTCGGGTTTGCCACGATCAGCACACGATCAGCCGCTTCTGAAATCAACGGACGCTCCGAAACCAATTGCCGCCCTTGGCACAGCCCGCGAACTCGCAAGCGGGCCGCTCGCCCAACGAGTCGCAATTAAACACAAGTGGCTGCCGCACCGCCACGCGAGAAACATCCAGCGACGCGCCGGCCGGCGCTGTGACGAAACCGCGCGTCGCGAGCAAAGCGGCCTGCTGCGGAAGCGAGATCGCCCGCAGTCCGCCGGGCGTTCCGACACGTTCTCAATCTGAGATCTGTTGTATCGAGCCACGTCACTCTGAGGCAAAATGCCGCAACAATCGCATTTTGAGACGCCAATCGATTGCCAAAACTCGCCCGGCCTGAAATCCGCAAATGATTTCCAGGTATTAGCTTACGTTCACACACTGTCCGTGGCAATGGGCCGGGGCCGCTCTGGCACGCTGCTTGCATTCCAACGCGGTTCGAGCAGCCCGTGGATTCATTCAACGGACAGCCAGTGCGTCACTGCACTTAATTTTGTGTGGCCCGTTGGGGCCTCTGATGAACAGTAGCCGGCCGAGTTACCTTGCCCCTAACCGACCAGCAACGCCATGCGTACATGGCGCATCAGAGGCCCCTTTTTTTGCGCGCTCCGCAGTGATCCCACCGCCCGGACCACATCCAACCGCGCTACGTGCCACGGGCGGGTGCCACGGGTAGCTGCCACAGGTCTGTGCCACGGGTGGCAAAGCCCACCCGTGCTGCCGCACCACTCCCCCGCAGCCCTCGCCTTCCACTCCACGTCCAAGACTCGTCCGACTCCCGCGCCATTGACCCTGCCCTTGCCCGCCCGGCATGCTTACGGCTCGGCCTCCGCTGGCAATCCCCTCGCCGCGGAGTGGCCAGGACTCTTCGCCCCCACTCTGCACCGGCGCGTCCACGCCGGCTGGAGCCAACCGCGCGATGCACGACTTCGAAAAGCTGGGCATGTTCTACCTGGGCCGGCAGTACGAGCTGGCCCAACGCAAACGGACGTCCGAACTGCTGCTCTACGACGCCAAGGATCTGACCACCCATGCCGTCTGCGTCGGCATGACCGGCAGCGGCAAGACCGGACTGTGCCTGGCGCTGCTGGAAGAGGCCGCCCTCGACGGCGTGCCGGCCATCGCCATCGATCCCAAGGGAGACCTGGGCAACCTGTTGCTCACGTTCCCCCAGCTTCGCCCCACAGACTTTCGACCCTGGATCGACGAAAGTGAAGCGGCCCGCCTGGGAATCACACCCGACGAGTTGGCCGCACGCACCGCCGAGCGCTGGCGCGAGGGCCTGAAAGAATGGGACCAGACGCCCGAGCGCATCCAAAAACTGCGCGATGCCGTGCAGATGGCCATCTACACGCCCGGCAGCAGCGCGGGTCTGCCCATCTCGGTGTTGCGGTCCTTTGCCGCTCCGCCGGCGGCAACGCTCGACGACGCCGAGGCGCTGCGCGATCGCATCGCCGCGTCGGTCGCGGGCTTGCTGGCGCTGGTGGGCGTCGATGCCGATCCGATCCGCAGCCGCGAGCAGATTCTGCTCTCGCAGATTCTGGAGTCCGCCTGGCGCAACGGGCAGGACGTCGACGTTGCCGGCCTGATCCACAGCATCCAGCGCCCGCCGATGGATCGCGTCGGCGTGGTCGACGTCGAGACCTTCTTTCCCGCCAAAGACCGGCTCGAGCTGGCCATGCGTCTCAACAACCTGCTGGCTTCGCCCGCCTTCGCCGGCTGGATGCAAGGCGAGCCGCTCGACGTCGCGCGATTGCTCTACACGCCCGCAGGCACGCCGCGACTCTCGATCGTCTCGATCGCGCACCTGTCAGAATCCGAACGGATGTTCTTCGTCACGATCCTGCTGGGCGAGGTGCTGAGTTGGATTCGCACGCAGCCCGGCACGTCGAGCCTGCGGGCCGTGCTCTACATGGATGAGATCTTCGGCTTCTTTCCCCCCACCGCCAACCCGCCGTCGAAGCAGCCCATGCTCACGCTGCTGAAGCAGGCGCGGGCTTACGGCCTGGGCATCGTGCTGGCCACGCAAAACCCCGTCGACATCGACTACAAAGGCCTGTCGAACGCCGGCACCTGGTTCCTGGGCCGGCTGCAAACCGAGCGCGACAAGGCGCGCGTGCTCGAAGGATTGGAAGGCGCTTCGCAGGCCGCCGGCGCCCGCTTCGATCGCGCGGGAATGGACGCCGCGCTGGCCGGCCTGGGCAAGCGCGTGTTCGTGATGAACAACGTACACGAGAGCGAACCGGTGGTCATGGAAACCCGCTGGTGCCTCTCGTACCTGCGCGGCCCGCTCACCCGTCCCCAGATCCAGACGCTGATGGCGCCGTACAAGCTTCAGCACGAAGCGGCCGCGCCCACGCCGCCCTCTCTCGATGCTGCCACGCCATCGCCGGTCGAGAGTGGCACGCCCCCCTCCTCTTCATCGCGCAGCGCCGCCAGCGCCGAGGGCCGGCCCCTGGTGCCAGCCGAAGCGCGCGAACGTTTCATGCCGTTGCGCGCCGAGGCGCCATCCGAGCCAACCGTTCTCTATCGCGCAACTCTGGTCGGCGCAGCGCGGCTGCACTACGTCGACGCCAAGGCCCAGGTCGACACGTGGCAGAACGTAGCGCTGATTACGCGCATCGACGAGACAACGGCCGACGATCCCTGGGGCAGTTCCACGGAGCAAGTGGAAGGATATGACACCTTCGAAACACAGCCGGCGGCCGGCGCCTCCTTTCTGCCCGTGCCCTCGGCCGCCCTGCAAGCGAAGAACTATGCGCGGTGGGGCAAGTCGCTCGCCATTCATCTATATAGCGATCAGCGACTGTCACTGTGGCATGCGCCGCAGGCCGGAATTTATTCTGTGCCGGGCGAATCTGACGCCCAGTTTCGCAAGCGAGCAGTATCTGCCTTGCGAGCGCAGATACAACAAGAGCGAGACAAACTCGATGCGAAACTTACGCAGGTTTCAAAGCGCGTTGGACGTGAGCGTTCCCAATACTGGCGGAAAGCACTGCAAGCGCTCATTTCCCTCGGCCCGTGGATCGTCCGCGTTGTCGGATACCTTAATGGTCGCGACACACGTCCCAGCAGAGCCGACGAACGCCGCGCCGCAACGGCAGCGAGCAAGGCAACCGATGCAGCTCAGCAGAGTAGCGACCTTGCGCGCGCAAAACGAGAACGTGAGCAGTTGCTCGACGAATTGGCCCAGCTCGACGTACGCGATGATGAGCTTAAGCGTGAAGCAGCAACTGCCAACGTCAACGTGAACGAATTCTACGTGCGTCCCAGAAAGAGCGACGTCATAGTTCAGAGCGTTTCGTTGGTTTGGGTTCCGCAAACCGAGTAAGCGTAGCGCGACCATCGCACCGCGTAATCTCGCCGCGGCGCCAATCCACCGCGAGGCAAACGATGTCAATCAACAAAGTGCGGACTTGGCTGTATGGGTTGGCCAAACTCTTGGGCGACATCAACGCGGTGAAACGGAACCAGGTTGGACGCCGTATCGGACGCAGGCTCTCGGGAAAGATAACCGGTCGGCTGCTCCGAAAGCTCTTCAAGTAGTCGCGCCGATGCACATACGCGCGACGGCACCAGCGCGTGAGTAAGAGGCAAAAAATCCGTCCGCGAAAGGCCGACATTGCCGTCCAGTGGGTCTCCTTGGTATGGGTTCCCACCGCGTAGCATTCCGCGGGCCTGGCATCACTGGCACCCTGCCGCGCGGTTAGCCCGCGATTGCCCGTTCGTTTGGCACGCCGCCTCCTCGCTGCCGCCCACGCGCCGCGCGGGGCAAACTTTTGCTCCGCCCTAAGTCATTTCAAAAAAACCGCTTACGACCGTTCCTTTGCGGCCGCTTGCCGTGCCCAATGTGCTAGCGGCACGGTGATTGCTATCTGCCTGCCCGCGTCGTCCTAGCTGCGCGAGCGATGCACTCGGGTGAGGTGCATGCCAGGTGCGCAGCACGTCCTTCAAGCATCCACCGCCCGAGCACGCCCGTCGTGCGACGGCATGCGTCAGCGGCCCAACCTTCTCGCTTCGCGAGGAGGCTCCCGAATTCGCCGTTCTGTTTTCGTCCTTCTGCACTAGCGAGAGATCCTATGAACACAATGCACTTGCGTTGGCCCCTGTTGTTGGCACTCGTCGCCATGATGGCGGTGGTGGCCACATCGACGAGCTTGTTGGCTCAAGAAGAGCCCCCCGCGGAAGAAGCCGCCGCGGTTGTCGAAGAAACCGCGGAGGTCGCCGCAGGCGAAGAGGATGCTGCCGCAGAGCCGACCATGGGGCTCAATACCGACATGGCATCGCTGAGCGTCGCCTTGGACACGATCTGGGTGATGGTCGCCGGCTTTCTGGTCATGTTCATGCAGGCCGGCTTCGCGCTGGTCGAAGCGGGCCTGACGCGCGCCAAAAACGCGGTCAACATCTGCATGAAAAACCTGCTCGACTTCTCCTACGGCAGCATCGCCTTCTGGGCCATCGGCTTCGGCCTGATGTTCAGCGGCGGCTCGCCCTATTTCGGCACCAGCGGCTTCTTTCTGGAAGAGAAGACCATCGAAGTGCCGGGCGACGAGGACGGCACCACCAGCGAAGTCTCGAACTTCGATTCGCTCTCCTGGACCAGCGTGCCGCTGGAGGCCAAGTTCTTCTTCCAGTTGGTGTTCGCCGCCACCGCCGCCACCATCGTCTCGGGCGCCATGGCCGAGCGCACCAAGTTCGCCTCCTACATGGTCTACAGCCTGTTCATCACCGCGCTGATCTACCCGATTTCCGGCCACTGGATCTGGGGCGGCGGCTGGCTGGCCAGCATGGGCTTCTGGGACTTTGCCGGCTCCACGGTGGTACACAGCGTGGGCGGCTGGCTGGCCCTGATCGGCTCCTTCGTGCTCGGCGCGCGTGCCGGCAAGTACGACAGCTCGGGCCGCGCCAAGGCCATTCCCGGCCACAACATCGTGTTGGTCACGCTGGGCGTGCTGATCCTGTGGCTCGGCTGGTTCGGGTTCAACCCCGGCAGCACCATGTCGGCCGATGCCGGCGCCATCGCGCACATCACCTGCACCACCAACCTGGCGGCCGCGGCCGGCGCGTTGGCCAGCGTCTTCGTGTCGCGCGCCATGTTCGGCAAGTGGGAAGCCACCATGGCGCTCAACGGCGCCCTGGCCGGGCTGGTGTCGATTACCGCGCCTTGTGCCTGGGTGAGCTTGCCCAGCGCGTTGATCATCGGCGCCATCGGCGGCGCGTTGGTCGTGTTCTCGGTGGTCTTCATCGATCGCACGCTCAAGATCGACGATCCGGTGGGCGCCATTTCCGTGCACGGCGTCTGCGGCGCCTGGGGCACGCTGGCCGTCGGCCTGTTCGCCATGGAAAACCTCGATGCCGATGCCGGTCCGACCACCGGACTGCTGCTGGGCGGCGACGCCTCGCAGTTTATCAACCAGGCCATCGGCGTGGGCGCCGTGTTCCTGTGGTGCATGGTGACCGGTGCCGTTTGTTTCTACGGCATCAAGGCCATCATGGGCCTGCGGGTAACGCCCGAGGAAGAACAACAAGGACTGGACTTCGGCGAGCACGGGAACGAAGCCTATCACGGCTTCCAGTTCACCAGCTAAGCCCGCAGTCTGGTTGCCGCGCGACGTGTTCGCACGGCATGAAAATCCGAAGGAAGCTCTGGCTTCTCGCAAGTTGCCAGAAGGACGCCCTAGACTTGGGCGGGTCGCCAGTCGGCTCGCCCAAGTCGGGGTCCGCGCAGAGAGCCCACGGCCGCGTGCGATGGAGAGAGAACCCGGGATGCGCCACGACGGTCGGCGCATCGTGGTAGCAAACGTATACGTTCGCGGCAATCATCGCCCCGGCCGCGACGAGCGCTCGGCGGAGCTTTGTTCCGCACTTGGCACTTGTTGAAATAAGCCACAACGCCCTATTTCAACGGACTGCTAACTCCCCGAACTCCCATCGAAGGTGCGATTCCGTCGTATTTGGTCTACCGCGGGCAAACGAAGCCGATCAACATGGAGAGCTCCGCCAGCGGGAACTCACTATGCAGGCTTTCGATCGACGGTCGCTGTTTTTTGCAGCGTTGTACTTTTGCGAAGGGGCGCCGATGGGGTTCCTCTGGTGGGCAATGCCGGCCTACTGGAAGACCCAGGGGCTAGCGGTTGATCGAATTGCCACCCTAACGGCAATCCTTGTTCTGCCCTGGACCCTAAAATGGCTTTGGGCGCCCCTGATCGACCGGACTTCAACCGTTTGGCCGTACCGTCGCTGGGTGATCTCTGCACAGGCGATGATGGGGCTCACGCTGATCGGGCTGCCACTACTAGATCCGAATCGCGACACAGCTTTACTTACGGTGTTATTGCTCGCACATGCCGTATCTGCCGCGACTCAGGACGTATCAATCGACGCCATGTGCATCTCCAGCATCGAACGCGAACGGCGTGGCAGAATCAACGGCTGGATGCAGGCCGGGTTGCTGCTCGGCCGCGCGCTATTCGGCGGTGGCGCCTTGTTGCTCATCGCCCATACGTCGCTGGGAGTGGCTGTCGCGTCGCTTGTGGCGGTGTTGTGGTCGACGGCCATGTTGCTCGCCATTTGGTCCCCGCGTCGACGAAACGAAGTTCCACCTCCGGTACCCAATCCGACGCATCAGCAGGTCGACGGTCCCAGTAGCGCTGCCGGCTTAGCCGCAATCCTTGGCGATCAACGAATCTGGCTCGCCTTCGCGTTCGCACTCGTGGGAGGTACAGCGTTCGAGGGTGTTGGGGCGCTCCTTGGGCCATTCTTAGTCGAGTCTGGTGTTGCCCTTGAATCGGTGGGGGCTTTCCAACTAGGTCCGTTGGCCGGTGCCCTGGCGATCGGAGCGCTGCTGGGCGGCCGCCTTGCTGATCGTTTCGGACATACGGTGGTCGCCATGTGCAGTTTGACCATCGTCGCGGGCCTGTGCGTCGCGCTAGGAACGGCCGATGCTTACACCCAACCGGATTACCATGCACTCCGGCTTGGAATCATTGTCGCTCTGTTCGCGGTCGTCGGCACGTTTACGGCCTCGTCTTATGCACTTTTCATGGACCTTTCGACAAGTCGCTGGAAGGGAACACTCTTTAGCGCGTTTATGGGCGCCACGAACGCCTGCGAGGCGGGCTCGGCCTTTGTGGCTGGACAATTGGCCGTGAACTTTGGGTTCCCCGCCACATTCACTATGATGATCGTACCATCGCTCGTTGGGGTGGGGCTCTTGTTGCGGCTTCGCTCGCGCGACTAAGCTGATCGTCCGCTTTGAAGTTGTGTTGTCATTCCAGCAGCCTGTGCTACGCCAGTAAGCGCGAGATTCTTTATGCCAGTCGACCATAAGGACTTTGAGACCAAGGTCGTCGTGAGAGCACTGCACATGGACGACTTCGCTGCGCTGGTCGACATGCAGGCCAAATGCTTCCCCGGCATGAAAACCTGGACCCGCGATCAGATTGAAAGTCAGATCCGCGTCTTTCCCGAGGGCCAAGTCGCAATCGAAATCGACGGTCGCCTTGCGGCTTCGTCGAGCAGCCTGATCGTCGACTTCAGCCAATACTCCGAGTGGCACAACTGGAAGGTCATCGCCGACAACGGTTACATTCGCAACCATGACCCCACCGGCGACACGCTCTATGGGATTGAGATCATGGTCGACCCCGAGTTCCGGGGACTCAAGTTGGCACGGCGGCTCTACGACGCCAGGAAGGAAATCTGCCGGGATCGCAATCTGGCCCGCATCATTATCGCAGGCCGACTACCCGGGTACGGCAAACATGCCGACAGCATGACCGCCCGGGAGTATGCCGAGGCGGTGATGAACAAGCAACTCGTCGACCCCGTACTTACGACGCAGGTGTCGAACGGATTTGTCTTGCAGGGACTTATTCCCAATTACTTTCCCTCCGACTCCGATTCGCGCGGCTGGGCGGCCTTCCTCGAATGGCTCAATCTCGACTATCGCCCCGGGGCCAAGCGTCAATACCGGGCTGTCGAATCAGTGCGCTTGAGTGTCGTGCAGTACCAGATGCGCACCATCGGCAGCTTCGACGAGTTTGCTCGACAGTGCGAGTATTTCATCGACGTGGCCAGCGACTATAAGTGCGACTTCGTGCTGTTTCCAGAGATGATCACGACGCAGCTCATGTGCCTGATCGAACAGATGCGACCCGGCATGGCGGCGCGGCAGATCTCGGAGTTCACAGAGCAGTACCTCGAGCTGTTTAACAGGCTGGCGGTCAAATACGATTTAAACGTCATCCCCGGCACGCATTTCGTGGTTGAAGATGACCACTTGTACAACGTGGCATATTTATTTGGCCGTAACGGCGCCATTGGCAAGCAATATAAGCTACACGTTACGCCCAGCGAGCGGCGCTGGTGGGGCGTGGAGCCCGGGCAGCGGCTCGAAGTCTTCGACACCGATTGCGGTAAAGTTGCCATCTGCATCTGCTACGATATCGAGTTTCCTGAACTCGCTCGTATCGCGACCGAAAAAGGAGCCAGCATCATTTTCGTGCCGTTCAACACCGACACGCGGCAAGGCTACCTCCGCGTACGCACGTGTGCCCAGGCGCGGTGTGTCGAGAATCATCAGTTCGTGGCAATCGCAGGCTGCGTCGGGAACCTGCCGTTTGTCGAGAACGTGGACATCCACTACGCCCAGTCGGGCATCTTCACACCTATCGATTTCTCGTTTTCACGCGACGGCGTGGCCGCAGAGTGCACGGCCAATATCGAAACGATCCTTATCCACGATGTCGACGTCGAGCTATTGCGCCGCCATCGCCGCACCGGGACGACCATGAACTGGCTGGATCGGCGCCCCGATATTTATCGCGACCTGTACAAGGATGGCGATATTCCGTAGCGTGCGACCGTCGCCGCGCGCATCACCCAGCATGGCGCAATCGCCCTGGCCGCCTGGCGTAGCAGCCCGTTGAAGAATTCGACGGGCTGTGACATCGCACGGACGCGATGACAAAATAGCGACGTAAGTCGTTATTCTGCGCCTCCGTGCAAAGCTTTGCTTCGCACTTGGCGAGGTTGAAAAATGCCATCCTGGCATTTTTCAAAAGGCTGGCAGCCCAGTTCGCAAAAACTGCGGAATTGAGGCATGTTCGTCGAAAACACCAGGCAATCTGCTTGCAATTGGGGTGCGGGTTGTTAGGATCAACCACCCTCAACCACTACGTGAAGGCTTGAGCGGCACACCGGAGCATCGCTAATTAGCTGGACTCAAAAGGCGTTCGGATTCTGTCCGCTTGGCGGATGAAGCCAGACGCCTTTCTTTATTGCCCGCACGCGTCGGACCATGCGATCTGTTGGTCTGCGCCTCACGCCTGTGCCGATGCATAGCGCGGCTCGGTTGCATAACTCCGTGGCCGATGTCGCGGGTCTTATTGGCGGAAATAATGATCGCTTTGAACATATTGTCTCACTCAACCGCGAGAAATGGAGAGTTTGAATGAATTCAACGACCATGCGATCCACGTGGGTGGTGTTGTGCGCCGTGCTGGGATGCTCGGTGCAGGCGGAGGCCGCCCTGTACCAGATCGACGACGGCACGCCGAACTTTGTGATGGGTGCACCGGCCGGCCACACCCTGATGGTGATGACCAGTTACCAGGAGCAACCCAATGCGCAAGTAATCACGTCGATCGGCGGCTTCTGGGGATCCGGCGCAGCGGGCAACACGGTGACGCTGATGCTCTACGATGATCCGGACGATGACGGCAATCCGGACGACGCGGTGTTGCTGACGTCGGTGAACACAACGGCGGGTTCGTTGAGCGATTTCTCCGTGCCCATCACGCCGACGGAGATTTCGGGCTGGTTCTTCGTGGCGTTGCTGTACGACACGCCGACCGGGACAACGGCTGCGGGCACCTTGGACACCGATACGCAATTGGCCCGATCCTGGGCGGCGATATCGGACGTGGGAACATTCGACATCAACGATTTGACGAACAACGACAACCCGATCCAACCGGTGGCATCGCTGTATACGACGTCGGGCGACGGAGCGGTGATGCTGCGGGCCGTGGGCGTCGTTCCCGAGCCCTCGACCGCGTTGCTGCTATCCATGGGCGGATTTTTTCTATGGGCAGGTCGACGCCGGTTATTCAAACGTGGACAACTGTTTTCATGAAATTGCTCCGACCTATAAACTGGCGCCATCTGGCAGTCGCAGCTCTCGTCCTCGCCCTGGTGGGCACCGTTTTTGCGCTCGCCGTAGAGACCGATCGGGATCGGGCGATCGCGGCGGCGCAGAAATGGGGGCGCGTAATAATAAATCCGATTTCGCGCACCGTACAGCGTATCAGTCTCAGCGATGGGCATGGGTATCGAGAGGTACTTCCGCTGCTCAAGGACGTACCTGACCTGCAACACCTTTCCGTCGGTAGCGCGCCGCTTAGCGAGCAGGAGCTCGAGGCGATCGGAGATCTTACCCAACTACCCTCCCTGTCGATAAGCAACAGCAATGTTGAGAGTGATGACCTTCGCCATATCGGCGGCATGACCAGTTTGCGTGAATTGAGACTTGCAAAGAACCCGATTACTGATGATGGACTGAAGCACCTTGCGCGTCTCAAGGATCTTGAAGTCCTCGACCTCAGCTTTACACAAGTGCATGGTGAGGGACTGCAGCATGTGTCGCCAACACTGACGGAATTGTTCCTTACCGGCTCGTCTCTGGATGATGAATCCATTGAAAACTGCACTCAATTCCGACGTTTAATTCGGCTTGACTTTGTGCAAACGAAAGTGACCGTGAAGGGGCTTATGAAGCTGACCGAACTTCCTTTGCTGACTAGCCTTGGCTTCCCAAATGAAATCTCGCGCGAAGCGAAACAAAGGTTCAGGCACGCCGCCAAGAAGTCTAAGGCCAACGGGGCGAGGTCGTCGGTAGACAGTTCCCGTTGAATGGATGCTTTCTGTGCTGCCCATGATGCTGGCGGCAGAGTTGACACCGCTTGACTTGGCTGTCCACGAACCATCCTCCGGGTCGCTCTGCGCCGCGCTCGCAGTGGCGAAAGGTGCGCCGCGGCGGATGCGGCCATCGTATCGCCTGGCACGCGTCTGCCAAAATAATGGCCGCCGCAGCGGAAAGCCCGTCGGTGACGCTTCCTTTCTCGCGCTTCGAGCTAGTTATCCGAACGCTCCGACAAAATCCAAAATCCCTCTCCTCGAT
>JBGSYQ010000345.1:0-3395 GCA_041750795.1 Pirellulales bacterium
ATCGAGCCGCTGCCACCGCCGCCGGCCGCGCCGTTGCCATCGCCGGCGGAACCTCGCTTTGGCCCGGGGTCATGGCTTCCGTCGTGGGGTGAGCCGGGTCCGTCAGAAGCGGAAACTTCGGCGCCGGCTCCTTGGATCAGCTCGGGCCCGGACGCCTCGTCGCCTTATCCGCCAATGGCGCCGCCCGTCTATGCTCAGCCCACGTTTGGCGGACGCGGCGATCCGTGGGATACGCCCAGCGCCGGCATCCCGTGGACGTGGCAGGTCATGCCCGAGGGACTGATCTGGCGATCGTATCTGGCCGGCGTCAAGGAACCGCGGTTCGGCTTGGTCACGACCCACCAGAGCGGCTTCGGCGCGATTTGGGACTCTACGATTGGCGCGCGTTTCTCGCTCATTCGCTACGGCACTCCCACGGCCTATCGCCCCGAAGGCTTCGAGGTCGATTTGGAAGGCGCCGTGATGCCGCGCCTGCAACCGACCGAGCCAAGTTCGCCGCTGGTGTCGACCGACTTTCGCATCGGCGTGCCGGTGACGTATGCGGACGGCCCCTGGCAGTTCAAAACCGGCTACTACCACGTCAGCGCCCATCTGGGCGATGAATACATGATCCGGCACCCGACCGTCAAGCGGATCAACTACGTCCGCGATGCGATCATGTTCGGCGTGGGCTATTGGTACAGCGAGGCGCTGCGCCTGTACGCCGAGTTCGATTATGCGATAGGCGTCGGCGGCGGTGCGGAGCCCTGCGAATTCCAATTCGGCTTCGACTACAGTCCGGCGGTCCGCCGCCGCGCGCCGTTCTTGGCCGCCTACGGCAACCTGCGGCAGGAAGTCGACTTCGGCGGGTTCTTCGTCGTGCAGACGGGCTGGCAGTGGCGCGGCGGAGCCGCCATGCACACCTTTCGGCTCGGCGTCGAGTACATCAACGGCCAAAGCTCGCAGTACGAGTTCTTCAATACGTACGAGCAGCACGTAGGCTTCGGCCTGTGGTACGACTTCTGACGACGCCGCCGTGCAATAGCGGTTGTCGGGCTGGTAACGCGCGACTCGTCCACGCGCTCTATACTCTGGTAGGCTATTTCGTCGCACGCTACCGGAGAAACGGATCCATGGTCTTGTCGTCGTTGTTGCTCGCCGCCGCGCTGTGTGCTGTCGCTCCCGAAACCAATCCTCCGACCGACGTCAACGTCGTGGTCGAAACGGCACTCGCAACGCTGCCCGGGCACACGGGCTTCCTGTTTTGCGAGCTGCAGGCCGGCGTCCCGCGCGAACTTTTCGCCGTGCGCGCCGATGAACGGTTTGCCATCGGTTCGAGCTTCAAGCTGTTCATCCTGGGCACGCTGGCCGACGAAGTGAACGCCGATCGCCGGGCGCTCGACAACGTCATGCTGCTGGAGAAGCGGCTGGAAGGCCCGCCGCACAGCGAAATGGCCGACTGGCCCACCGGCTCACCCGTGACGCTCAACACGCTGGCGCTAAAGATGATTTCGATCAGCGACAACACGGCCACCGATCACTTGCTGTACCTGCTGGGGCGCCAGCGCGTCGAGCAGCAGATGGAAGCGATGGGGCACTCGCATCCCCAGTGGAATCGACCGCTGCTCTCCACCCGCGACATGGTCGAGCTGCGCAATCGTAAAGCGGGCCTGCCAGGCAACGAGTACAACAAGCTGGACGAGGCCGGCAAACGCAAGTTCCTGGCGGACCACTATAGCGGCGTGCCGAACTACGAGGCGCTCGATTTCGACACGGCCGCCTACGACGTGGCCGAGTGGTACGCCACGCCGCACGACATGGCCCGGGCGCTGGCCTGGTTGAAGACCAACACCAGCGCCGACGAGCCGGCGCACTTGCTGCGCGCCGTGCTGGCCGTCGATCCCAAGCTGCCGCACGACCCGGTGGTGTGGCCGTACGTCGGCTTCAAGGGCGGCTCGGAAGATCAACTGCTGGCCGGCAATTGGCTGCTGAAGAACAAAAGCGGCCGCTGGTACACGCTCAGCGTGTACTGGAACAACCCCGACGGCAAAGCCGACGAGAAACTATTGATCGCAGCCCTCGCCACCATCTTCGCGGCCGTGGAACGCGGGCTGAAGTAGCAGCGTGAGTCCACGGCCGCTCCGAATTCTTGGACTTCTTCGTCGGGCAAACGCGTGCGTCCGCCCCGATCGCATGCTAAGATCGACGCCGAACCGATCCGCCCCGCCGCTCGCGGATCAGTTCGCGGCACTTTCGCACGTATCTTCGTCCGGCGGAGTCATGCAGATGGATCCCTTCGATGCTTTTCTTTCGCGGCACCGCGATCTGACGCGACGCTATTTTCTCAAGCTCGCAGCGGCCGGCCTCGCCCTGCCCACCATGCTGCACTGGACAAGTCCGGCGCACGCGGCCAAGGGCGGATCGTTGCTGCCGAATGCCGAGGAAAAGGCCAAGCGGTTCGGCAGCTACCTGACGCCCGACGAGTTGTTTGCCGACGTCTCGCGCGGCGATCCCTTGCCCCACGAATTGCCCGACGAGCAGAAAACCGCAGTCGGCATGACGCGCGATACGTGGCGCTTGGAAGTGATCTCCGACGCCGACCATCCCGTGCGGCTGCGCCATCCGCTCACCAAAAAGGACAACACAGCGCTCGACTTCCAGGCCTTGCTGGCCTTGGGTGAGAAGCATGCCGTGCGGTTCCCCAAGATCATGACGTGCCTGAACCTCGGCTGCCCGCTGGGAATGGGCATCTGGGAGGGCGTGCCGCTGCGCGAAGTGGTGTGGATGACCGAACCGCGCGAGGACACACGCCGGGTTTTCTTCTACGGCTATCACAACGACGATCCCAAGCAGATATTTCGCAGCTCGTTGCCGATCGGCCGCGTCATGGAAGACTACTTCGACCTGCCGCCGGTGATCTTGTGCTACAAGCTCAACGGCCAGTGGCTCAGCAGCACGCGCGGCGGGCCGGTGCGCGTCGTCGTGCCCGAGGCGTACGGCTTCAAATCGATCAAATGGCTCTCGCACGTCGTGCTCACCAATCGGTTTCACGCCAACGACACGTACGCCGAGCAAGGCAACGACGTCGACAGCCCGATGAAAACGTTTGCCGCCACGATCGCCGCGCCGCGAAACGTAAAGCCCGGCCAGCCGTTTCCGCTCATCGGCTACGCGCAGGTGGGCGTCAGCGGCATCAGCAAGGTGCAAGTGTCCGCCGAGTTGCAGGGCACCAAACGCAAGGACGACCCCTACTTCACCACGGCGCCCTGGCTGGACATGGAAATCCTCTCGGCGCCAGAAACCTGGGGCGGAGGGCTGCCCGACGACAAGATTCCCGCCTGCACGCACGGCTTCGACAGCGCCTGCCGGCCGCTCTCCTGGCCGATGCCATTGACCGCCGCCCACTGGGCCGGCGT
>JBGSYQ010000346.1:0-2900 GCA_041750795.1 Pirellulales bacterium
CCCGCGTGCCGCCGAGGCGATCTACCGCGCGGCGGGGTTGCACGAGCGGCTCGGCGAGCCGGCCGCAGCGATCGACATGTATCAACGACTGACAGGCGCGCACGCCGATTTCGCGCGGCGGGACGCGGCCATCTATCGATCGGCCCGCTTGGTGCTCGAGACCGATCGGGAATCGGCCGCGAAATGGTTCGACCAGTTGCGCACCGAGTACCCGTCCAGCGAGTATGTGCCGGACGCGACGCTGCAACTGGCCGAGCGAGCGTTCGCCGACAAGCGGTACGCCGGCGCACAGCAGCTCCTGTCCGAGATCACCGGCGAGGCAGTGCCCGCAGCGGTGCGGTGGCAGGCGCTGTATCTGGCGGGCCGAGTGGCGGCAGCGGAGGGGCACTGGGCCGAAGTGGAATCCTCGCTGACGCGGCTGATCGAACGAGCACCCGAGAGCGAGTTGACGCTGGCGGCCTCCTATTTGCGAGCCGAAGCCAGCTACCGTCGCGGTCGCTATGCCGAGTCGGCCGAACGCCTGGCCGCGCTGTCAAGCGACGCCCAGGCGCGCCAGCAGCCGTGGTCGGCAGCCGCTCAGTTGCGCCGAGCGCACGCCCTGGTGCAATTGAAGCAATGGCACGAAGCGCTGGAAGTAGCCCGCGCGCTGGCAGTCGACCATGCCGATTTCGAGCAGCAGTACGAAGTCGACTATGTGATCGGGCGCTGCCTGGCGGCGCAGGCCGACTTCGGTGGCGCCCGCTTGGCCTATGCCAGAGTGCTTGCCGCGCCGCGCGCCGCAGGCAGCGAAACAGCGGCGCAAGCGCAGTGGATGATCGGTGAGACGTATTTTCATCAGGAAGACTACGCCGCGGCGTTGGTCGAGTATCAGCAGGCCGAGCGCCAGTTTCCCACGGCGCGAGTCCGCGCGGCGGCGCTGTTGCAAGCCGCCAAGTGTCACGAGCATCTGGGCCACTGGGACACGGCGATCGCTGCCTACCAGCGGTTGATCGAGGAGTATCCGGAGAACGATCTGGCGGCCGAGGCGGCGCGCCGGGTGGCCATTGCACAAGCGCACGTTGCGCGGCGCACGGCCGAATCAAATTGACGTAACCGATAGGAATACCCGAGAGGCGCCCGCCAAGGGCCTGACCCTTTTCGCGAAGGACCGACGTCCCATGAACCCACCTTCGATCAAAGCCCCTCGGCGCCGCATCCGCTGGTTGCTGGGGATCGCCGCGCTGGTGTTGTTGGCCACGCGCACGTCGTGGGCGCAACTGCCGGAGCCGGTTGCCGCGGACGCGCCGGCCGCGACGCTGCCGGGCGACGAACCGATTTCGTACAAAAACCTGTTCGAGATCGCCAAGAGCGGCGGCCCGGTGATGGTGCCGCTGTTCGCCTCGTCGTTCCTGATGATGGTGTTCGTCTTCGAGCGCGCGATCAGCCTGCGCCGGGGACGGGTGGTGCCGCGGCCGTTCGTCAAGCGATTTCTGCACCAGGTGAGCGAAGGCAAGCTCGACCGCGACGGCGCCATCGAGCTGTGCCACGAGAACGGCAGCCCGATGGCCGGCGTGTTCGGAGCCGCCGCGCGGAAATGGGGCCGCCCCTCGGTGGAACTGGAGCAAGCCATCATCGATGCGGGCGACCGCGTGGCCGGGCCGCTGCGCCGCTATCTGCGCGTATTCAATGCCGTGGCCACCATCAGCCCGCTGATGGGACTGCTGGGCACGGTGCTGGGCATGATCACGGTGTTCAACGAAATCGCGGTGGCCGACGCCATGGGACGCACCGAGATGCTGGCCGGCGGCATCAGCGAGGCGATGCTCACCACGGCCGCCGGACTGTTGATCGCCATCCCGGCGCTTTGCTTCTACGTGTTGTTCACCAGCAAGGTCGATCGACTGTTGACCGAGATCGACCATCACGCGCAGGACCTGGTGGAGATGATCTCGGCCGAGGCACTGCACGAAGAGCGACAGGGCAAGCTGCGCGGCAAGACCCGGCCGCCCGCCGCGGCCTGAGTGAGCCCAACCGACCAACGGCGCCCTTGGGCGTCACAGAGCACCCTCACACTTCGCGTCAGGAATAACCATGTCGCCCCGACATACGCCCGAAGAGATGCCGACGGTCAACCTGACGTCGATGATCGACGTGTTGTTTCTGTTGATCATCTTCTTCGTGGTCGGCACGAAATTCATTGAGACCGAGCGGCAGATCGAATTGAAGCTGCCGCAGGTCAAACCGGGAGACGCGCTCACCGCCGCGCCCGAAAAGAAGGTGATCAACGTCTATCGCGACGGCCAGATCACGCTGGACCGCAAGCCCGTCTCGCTCGAGCAGTTGACCGGCGAGTTGAAGCTGGCCACGAGCCAGTACCGGGCGCTGGGCGTGCTGGTGAGAGGCGACGGCGCCACTGCCTTCGAGCGCGTGGCGCACGTGCTCTCCGCCTGCAAGAGCGCCGGCATCGCCGATCTGGCAATCGCCGTGGAAATGGCCCACTCGGAAAGCGAACATGCACGCCGATAGTCTAATACTGTTGGCCGCGGTGTTCGACGCGCAGCTCGTCCGTTGGACGGTCTGGGTGGGACTGGTGTTGTTGACCGTGGCCCTGTTGCTGTTGGTGCGCACGCGCTGGGGGCAGTCGCAGCCGCTGGGCAAATGCATCGTGCTGTCGCTGTTGGCGCATCTGCTGCTGGCGATTTACATCTCGACGGTGAACATCGTCACGTCGTCGGTCGGCACGCGCGAGGCCACCGGCATTCAAGTGGCGCTGGTGGACCACGCAACCGAAGACGGGGAGCCGGCCGAGCCGGCAGCACAGGCGCCGTGGGAGTCGTTTACCGATCCGTCGCTGCAAGAGACGCTCACGGCCCTGCCCGACGCGTCCGATGCCGCGCCGGCCGAGCCCGCGGCTGCGTTGG
>JBGSYQ010000347.1:0-4827 GCA_041750795.1 Pirellulales bacterium
ATCTGGCGTCCGTGCTGCCGCGTGGCGCGTCCACCGAGCGAGGCGCGCTTTTGCCATGTTGGCTGGCCGATGCTCTGTTGGGAGTCACCGGCGCCGATCTGAAAGACGTTTCCTCGGCGGCCGGGTGCGTGGCGCTGGCGCTCCAAGCGATCGCGCCGACGCGGGCGCGCTCCGGCGCCTCCGAATTCAAAGTCGATCGCCGCCGGCACAAGGCCGAGGCGGCCGCAATCGCCAGCAAATGGCTCGAACCGACGCCAACCGCCGCATGGCTTCCCAAGTTGGCGGAAAAGCTCCAACGACTGCGCACGCTGGAGGGCGACTTTCAGCGCGCGCTGGAGGAAGAAAAGCTCGAATCGCTCAAGGAGCTGGCTCACGGCGCCGGGCACGAGATCAACAATCCGCTGGCCAATATCTCCGCGCGGGCGCAGACGCTGCTGATCGACGAGACCGATCCCCAGCGGCGGCGCCTGCTGGCCGCCATCAATACGCAAGCCTTTCGCGCGCACGAGATGATCGCCGACATGATGCTGTTCGCGCGACCGCCGCAACTTCACGTCGCGCCGACCGACCTGGGCGCGCTTGTCCAAACGCTGGCAAACCAGTTCGCTCCGCAGGCTGCGGCGCGAGGCGTCGAGCTGGCCTGTCACGCCGCTACGACGCCCATCATGGCCTCCATCGACGCCACGCAAATTCACGAGGCACTCGCCGCCGTCGTCACCAACGCGCTGGAGACACTGGTTGCAGGGGGAAGGATCGAACTGGCGGTGCGCGTGCCAACCCCATCGTGCGACAGCATGTGGATCACCATCGCGGACAACGGGCCGGGCATTCCCAGCGACGTGCGGCGGCATTTGTTCGATCCCTTCTACTCCGGACGCGAAGCGGGCCGAGGACTGGGCTTCGGCCTGGCTAAGTGCTGGCGGATCGTGCGACTGCACGGCGGGCACGTCGAAGTCGACTGTCCGACCGAAGGCGGCGCCACCTTTGCCATCGTGCTGCCGGCCGATCTACGACGATAGGCGGCGTAAACTGCGGGGATTGTGCGTGCTGGAAGCGCGCCCGTCCACGCAATCTGATATTTTCCTCGATGTCAAGCGCTGCCTGATTGTTGCAATCGGAATTAATTCAGCTACAGTTCATGAAGACCCAGCAAGCGCGTCGGCACGTCCCGGGTGAGCAAAAAAGCCGGGGAAAAACCGTGTGAGTCGGTCCGACCGCTAACGAAAACCCTGTCAACATTGAGGACTCCACTGATGAGAAAGTTCCTCGCCGTAGTCGTGGCCCTGGGCGTTGTCGGCCTGGCCACACCCGCATTTGCCTTTTGTCATGGCTGTGGCCGCGGCGTAACGACGTATTACGCGCCGGCAACCACGGCGTACTACGCCCCGGCGGTCGTTCCCACCACGACATACTATGCGCCGGCCGTTGTGCCAACGACGACCTACTACGCCCCGGCCGTGACGCCGGTCACCACGTATTACGCTCCGGCGGCCGTGCCCACCACGACGTATTACGCTCCGGCTCCGGTCACGACGTACTACGCCCCCGCCCCGGTCACCACGTATTATGCTCCGGCGGTGGTGCCGACCACCACGTACTATGCTCCGGCGGCGGTACCCGTGACGACCTACTACACGCCGATTTCGTACGGCCGCCCCGCGGTGGTCCGCACGAAGGTTTACTACCCAGGGCAACCGGTCCGCAACGTCGTCCGCGCGGTCACGCCGTAGCGGTAAAGTTTGGGGCGCGTACGCCCGGTTGTAATGTTTTGGGCGAGTACGCCCGGTTGTTTGGGGCGCGTACGCCCGGTACCGGTGTTTGAAACCAGGCATGCCGTTCGAGCCCGTCTCGGACGGCATGTTGCGTTTGGCGGGGCGAACGTCGCGTCGCAAAGACAGCGCTACTTCTTGAGTTCGCTCGGCGGCGAATCGGAAATGGCGCGCATCGTCTCGGCGCACTCCGCCAGCGTGCCCAGTCCCACCGACTTGCGCCGCGCGTCCACGTGCTGCTCGTCTTCGATCGGCTGCGGAACGCTGTGGCCATTGCCATCATCGCGAAACTGCGTGCCGTAGATTTGCGGTTGGCGCCGATTCACGCGCACGCGATCGACAAGATATGCCCAATGTGCCGGCGTCGCCTCACCTCGCTCGACGGCCGCTTCCAACAAAGGCAAGCAGCGCTGCTGGAAGTCGACGTCCAAATCGGCATGTTGCACCAGCAGCCAGGCCGCCGCCGCGCCGTCCTCGCCCACCAGCGCCTTGCCCGGCCAGCCGTGCTCACCAACGATGGCTTTCATCCGTTGCGTGTGCCGCCGATCGATTGCCATCAGTTTCTCGAGCACTTCGTTCCCATCGGCCGGCGCACCGAGACGAACCGTCTGCAAGAGCTCGCGGCGAGCGTGTTGATCCACCGCTCGCATGTCAAGCAACTCGCGCCGTAGCACATCATTGGCCACGTTGACGGCGAGTGTGCCGCGTGGCTCCGCAAGAACAACTCGCGCTCGGCCGGACGCCCACAATACAGCGAGGCCAATGCACGTCCCGATCGACATTCGGCACGACAAGCTCATGGGCGCCAACCTACGCCGGGTCCTGAATCCTCGGCAAGACCAATTGACAGTTGTGCCCGCAAGGGCGGCCCCTCAAGAAAACAACAAGTTACTCGCCACGCGCTGTTGGAATTCGGATTGCTTGCAATTCCGTCACAATACGCGCATCAATCTCCAGATCTCCGCATAAAAATCGTCGCCTCGTGAATTCCACGGTCGGAAAAACCGCCGCCGCGCGGCGCACGTAGTAAGAGAAATACCCATCCGGCCAACGATTTCCGGGCCCACTTTTTTTGAGATTCCCTCGACCCAAAGGCTCCCCACCGCTGAAGAGCGCAACTACAATCGTTCACAGATTGCAGGGGACGCTCGTTGTTTAGGGGCAGCAGCGAGCCGCGATCAGCAAAGGCAGGGACAGAAAGATGCGCAAGATTTACAACTGGTTGAACCGCTACGCGCCGTTACACAAGAATCACGCCCAGCAACCTTCCGCGTTGAGACGGCGCCGCTCGAGCATGCTGGCGAGCGAAGCGCTGGAAGCTCGCGAGTTGTTGGCCGCCGACGTCACGCCGGCCTTTGTTGTCGACAACAGTTGGAACTCCGGCTTTCAAGCCGGCATCAGTCTGACGAATCACGACCAGGCGATTCTCGAAGACTGGGTGCTCGAGTTCGACATGGCCGCCAAGATCACCTCGATCTGGAACGCCAGGATCGTCGAACATTCGGGCAATCACTACGTCATCGCCGGCGCCGCGTGGAACTCCGACCTGCCGGCCGGCGGCGTCGGCAGTTTTGGTTTCGTCGCCAGCGCGGCCTCGCCCGCTACCCCTGTCAATTACGTGATCAACGGCGGCGCCGTCGGCACGCCCACGCCCACGTTGCCGAAACTGTCGATCGCCGACGTCACGCTCAACGAGGGCAATTCGGGCACAACGAACGCATCTTTCATCGTGCTTCTGTCCGCCGCCTCGACCAGTCCTGTCACCGTCACGTACGCCACTAGCCCCGGCACGGCCACCTCGGGCGCCGACTACATCGCCGCTGCCAGCGCGCTCACTTTCGCTCCCGGCCAGACCTCCGGAACGATCAACGTGGCCGTGATCGGCGACACTGCCGTGGAAGACAACGAGACGTTCCACGTCAACCTGCTTTCCGCATCTGGCGCCACGATCGATGTCAACCGGGCCACCGGCACGATCATCAACGACGATCTGGCGCCCGAGCCGCTCGGCGACGTCCGCTTCACGATCGCGTCCGACTGGGGCTCCGGCATCACGGCCGACATCTCCATTCGCAATGGCGCCTCCGCGCCGCTGACCGACTGGCAACTGGCCTTCGACTTCGCCGGCAGCATCGGCTCAATCTGGAACGCACAGATCGTCAGCCGCACGGGCAATCACTATGTCGTGAAAAACGCTGGCTACAACAGCACCATCGCGGCCGGCGCATCGACCAGCTTTGGCTTCGTTGCCAGCCGCGCAAGCGCCGGCATCGTGCCGGTGAACTTCGTCCTCACCGGCGGGGCGGGCACGGTAACACCGCCTCCGGCCAACAGTCCGCCGCAGGCCGTGGCCGATTTCGGCTTTACGAGCCCGGGGCAGCCAGTGGTGATCGACGTGCTGGCCAACGACACCGACCCCGAGGGTGGGACGCTCAGCGTAACCGCCGTCACGCAAGGGGCGCACGGCGCCGTCGTGCTGCTTGCCGACTCGACGGTTCGTTACACGCCGGCGGCCGGCTTCATCGGCGGCGACTCGTTCACCTACACCGTGCGCGACCCGGGCGGCCTCACCGCCACGGCAACCGTCACCGTCACAGTCGCCAACGTCGTTCACGGTCAATGGCCGGCGCAGGTGTACGCTCCCTACATCGACATGACGCTGTGGCCGATCTACAACTTCGTGACCGCGGCGCAATCGACCGGGCTGCGTTACTTCACGCTGGCGTTTGTCGTGGCCGATCCGCAGAACAAGCCGGCCTGGGGCGGCTACAGCGCTTATGGCCTGGGCACCGACTACGACACGCAACTGCGCGGGCAGATCTCACAACTGCGGGCACTCGGCGGCGACGTCATCGTCTCTTTCGGCGGTGCGGCCAATCACGAACTGGCCGAGGTGATCACCAGCGTGCCGGCACTGCAGGCCGCCTATCAATCGATCATCGACGCCTACGGCCTGACGCACATCGACTTCGACGTCGAAGGCGCCGCCGTGGCCGATCGCGCGAGCGTCGATCGCCGCAACCAAGCCATCGCCGGCTTGCAGCGCGACGCCGCGGCC
>JBGSYQ010000348.1:0-4831 GCA_041750795.1 Pirellulales bacterium
GCTGGCCGCGGAGCCGGCCGCCCGGTCGGTGGCGGCACGGTTTGTGAGCGCCTCGTTAGCGTCGCCCGCCGGGTCGTCGTCGGTGGAAGAGGGGACCATGGTAAAAGGGTCTCCTTTTGGCGTACAAGTAAAGGTTCGACCGGCCGACGTCCCCCCGCTCGTGACAGCACCAGTCCCTTGCGGATCGGCCCGGCGCGACCAATTCTAGCGACTACTAGGGGTTTTTGCGCCAAACTGGACTATGCTAATTCGACTTTCGAACGTAATATTAAGCCTTAGACCAGCCTGCATTACAGCCACTTCCCCGTTGGCGCTTAGGCGGTGCGGGACTGCCCTAAGCGGTTGTGTTCCCCTTGGTATCCCAAGTGACGTGCCCGGCCTTTGCGCTGGACGCGGCGCTTGGACCCCAATATCGGATCCCTGAACTTACATCCCCAATCACTAACAGTTAGCTGCCCTCCCAAGTTGACGCGTACTCTCTGAGGCTCCCATGGACCTTGCCAAATTACGAAACATCGGCATCTCGGCCCATATCGACTCGGGCAAAACCACGCTGAGCGAGCGGATCCTCTACTACGCAGGACGCATCCACCGCATTAACGAGGTGCGCGGCGGAGGCGACGGCGCCACCATGGACCACATGGACCTGGAGCGCGAACGCGGCATCACCATCACCAGCGCCGCCACCACCGTCACCTGGGAAGACCACACCATCAACCTCATCGACACGCCCGGTCACGTCGACTTCACCGTCGAGGTGGAGCGCAGCCTGCGCGTGCTCGACGGCGCCATCCTGGTGCTGTGCGGCGTGGGCGGCGTGCAATCGCAATCGCTCACCGTCGACCGCCAGATGAAGCGCTATCACGTTCCCCGCCTGGCCTTCATCAACAAGATGGACCGCATCGGCGCCGACTGCCAGAAGGTCGTCAAGCAAGTCCGCGAAAAGATGGGCTGCGACGCGGTGCTCATGCAGTGGCCCATCGGCAAGGAAGACAACTTCGAGGGCGTGATCGACCTGGTCACCATGAAGGCCAACTACTACGACGGCGCCAACGGCGAAAAAGTGCGCGCCGAGGAAATTCCCGCCGAGCTGCAGGCCGACGCCGAACAAGCCCGCCAGCAAATGCTCGAAAGCCTGTCGATGTACAGCGACGAGCTGATGGAAAAGCTGCTGTCCGAAGAGCCCGTCGAGGAAAACCTCATCCACAAGATCGTCACCGACGCCGTGCAGGGCCAGGATCTGACGCCGGTGTTCATGGGCACCGCCTACCGCAACAAGGGCGTGCAAACGCTGCTGGACGCGATCGTCCGCTACCTGCCCTCGCCGCTGGCCAAGCCGGTCAAGGCGCTCAAGCACGACGACCCCACGCAGGTGATGCCGCTCGAGCCCGATCCGTCCAAGCCCTTCGTCGGCATGGCCTTCAAGCTGGTCGAAGACGCCTTCGGCCAGTTGACGTTCATGCGCATTTACCAGGGCACGATCAACAAGGGCGAGCTGCACTACAACCAGCGCACCGATCAGAAGCAGCGCTTCAGCCGCATCGTCAAGATGCACGCCGACAAGCGCGAAGAGGTCGATAGCGCCGGCGCCGGCGACATCGTGGCCATCCTGGGCGTCGATTGCGCCAGCGGCGACACCTTTGCCGCCGAGCGCAAGTACTGCACGCTGGAAAGCATGTTCGTCGCCGAACCGGTCATCAAGATGGCCATCAACCCCCTGTCCCGCGACGGCGCCGACAAGCTGGGAAAGGCCCTCAACCGCTTCCGCCGCGAGGATCCCACCTTCCGCGTCTCCACCGACGAGGAAACCTCCGAAACCGTCATCGCCGGTATGGGCGAGTTGCACCTCGACATCTACGTCGAACGCATCCGCCGCGAGTACGGCGTCGAGGTCGAAGTCGGCGCGCCCAAGGTCAGCTATCGCGAAGCGCCCAGCCGCACCGCCGAATTCAACTTCAAGCACAAAAAACAGACCGGCGGCTCCGGCCAGTTCGCCCACATCGTCGGCAAGCTCGAATGCCTGCCCGAAGAGTCGACCGAAGTCTTCGAGTTCGAAGAGAACGTCGTCGGCGGCCGCATTCCCAAGGAATATATTCCCTCGGTCGAGAAGGGCTTTCGCGACGCGATCCACAAGGGGCCGCTGGCCGATTTCCCCATCGTCGGCGTCAAGGCCATCCTCGAAGACGGCTCCTACCACGAAGTGGACAGCTCGGACATGGCGTTCCAGATTTGTGCCCGCAACTGCTTCCGCGAAACGTTCTTGAACACCAAGCCGATGCTGCTCGAGCCGGTGATGAAGGTCGAAATCGAAGTCCCGTCCCAGTACCAGGGTCCGGTGGCCGGCGAGCTGACCAGCCGCCGCGGGCTGATCGTCTCGACCGACGTCAAGGGCGCCTTCGCCACCATCGAAGGCGAAGTCCCCCTGGCCGAGACCTTCGGCTACTCGACCGATCTGCGCAGCATGACCCAAGGCCAAGGCACCTTCACCATGGAGTTCGCCAGGTACCGCCGCGTGCCGTCGAACATCCAGGAAGAGATCATCGCCGAAAAGAAAAAGAAGCAACTCGTCGGCGCGAAGTAAGGACGTCAGGACATTGCGATTCACACAAGAGGTCCGGCCACGCGTCGGGCCTTTTTGTTGCGCCTCCTCTCCGCACTGCGATTCACCTTAGCCCCTGGTCAGTGACCGGGGGCTAAATCACGTGCATTTCGTTGACTGCTTCACTACTTTGCCGATCGTTTCGGCTTGCGGTAGGCTTGAGAACTGCGCGTGACGAACTTTGCCGATCAGGGCGATGCCTTCATGATACAATTAGCAATGCGATCGCCGTACTGGACGCTTAAGCGCTCAACCGAAGGTGTGGGCTGTGTACCTCAGTGCCAAGCAATGACACCCGGATACGACTACGACGCACCCGATTCAATCCGGAATCTGCCTGACACAACGATTCCGGCCTTTGAGCCGAATTTTCGCTCCGTCCTGCTCGAAGATCAGGCGGTATTGACCGACCTGGTTGGTGCCGTGCCTTTGCCGCCGTGGGGCTTCTTAGTCAGCCAACGGTTTCGCGCAATACTTGACGGATTTGTACTCGCCCTGCACAAGTATTTTCCGGTTCCCATGGTTTACCGCGGTCACGAGGTAAATGGCTATTGGTGGCTTCACCTGCCGCAGCCCGACGTGATGATACCGCCCGATGCGCCCCCGATCGAAGCCGAGTCCATCATTCAATCGTCGCCCGAATTGGCAGCCGCAGACATGTTTCGATTTTCGCGGCCAGAGAGATTCAGCTATTGCTTCGTCAGCGCGCCGCTCAGGCGCGCGATAGAAGCAGCACAGCTTACCGGCATTCGATTTGGGACTTCCCGCATCTTCCGGTGAACGCAAGTAATCGTTCAGCCTTGCAGTTCCGGCATCTGCGCCTGACAGAGAAGCCTTCCATCCGCCGCCGACTCGGCAACTCTTTGCCGACCGACCAGCGCCCCGTTACGATGGTCGCATGTCCGACTATCGACGGTACTACGTTCCTGGCGGCACCTATTTCCTTACGGTCGTGACCGATCGCCGCGCGCCGTTGTTCTCTCTTCAACCCGCGCGACGGCTGCTCGGCAGCGTCATGCGTCGCTGTCAATTGAGGCGCCCTTGCGAGGTCATGGCCATCGTGCTGCTCCCGGACCATTTCCATTGCTTGTGGGCGCTGCCGCCGGGCGACGATGCGTACTCGGAGCGGATGCGGTGGATCAAACGCGAGTTCACTCGCACCTGGCTCCAGCTGGGAGGCAAGGAACGCCCGCGGACTGCGCCTCAAATCCGAGTAGGGCGCCGCAGATTTTGGCAACGCCGCTTCTGGGAACATACGATTCGCGATGAAACGGACCTGGAAGTCCACTTCGACTACATCCACTACAATCCAGTCAAGCATAAGCTGGTTCGGCGCCCCAGCGACTGACCATGGTCGAGCCTCCATCGTTGGGTTCGCGCGGGTCACTACCAACCCAATTGGGCAGGTGGCGATGCCATAAGCGCAATCACGAGTGAATTTGGAGAATGACGCAGTCCTGCCCACGAAGATATCAGGCACGGGGTGCCTGACCTACCGGCTGAAATTGGAATGTTGCAAAAATCCTAGCCGCTGCTGCCTGTAAACTCAGATAGAAGACGTCGAACAAGGGGCGGAGCGATTTCGCCGCAGATCGCCGGATTCGCCAGCTCGAATATGGTTTGCTTTAGCAACTCGTCGTGTTCGGGATCGAATCCGATATCATCACACGCTTCAACAACATCGGCCCAGTTTTCAAGATCGAGAGAAGTTAGCTCCCCGGCCAGAAACCGATTCAAGATTGATTGCAGGTGGCTGGCTTGAAGGGTGACCAGCTCCGCATCAGCGTCAGGGAAAGACCGCAACTGCCGCAGGAGATCGTGGAGTGGTTGCTCGAAGCTCAGCAGTGCCACAAGAGCCTTCGCGTGGGAGCCTTCGCTCATGGGGCCAGTATAGCCGAGCGCATCCGGTGGCGGTACGACTCGAGCAAGAAGGAAAATGGGGTCGGAAGGAAAAGGTGTCAGGAACCTTTTTTCGGTTCCAGACTTCATCGACCGGCTTTTTCTACGCAATGGCGGGCATCGCCGATGCAGAGGCACGCGCCTTGGAAGAGCGGTTGGCACGAATACAATAACCTCCTCCCCCTCTCCCTTGGGGTGGCTGACTTTCGCTTGGTGATGGGCCGAAAGTGTGTATATTGCACTTAGTCCTACCGGACACGGGTGACCACTGACGCAGTCGGCTTACGAGGTGAAGAGAGAGGCTTTTCGGACCACTTGTTCCAGAAAGCCTAT
>JBGSYQ010000349.1:0-6136 GCA_041750795.1 Pirellulales bacterium
TCGTCGACGGGGACGTCGGGTTGCGGGCGGTTGGCCAGCCGATCCGGACGGTCGGTAACCGCCGGTGCAGCGTCAGACGGATCGGGCACCGGCAGCGCGACCACCTGTTGCGCCGTCGGCGCGGTCGACGGAGTGCTTGACGTAGCGCCCGACTGGGCGAATTGGGCATCGCCCAGATCGAAGCCGCCGGTCGCAAGGCCGAAGAACCCGGCAGCGCCCAGCCCGATCAGCAGGAAGAGCGAGGCGGCGGTGGCGTAGCGTTGCCAGGCGGACTTGCGCCGCGTGAGAACGAGCGTGCGGGGGCGCGCGATGGCGCGAAGATTGGTTTCCAGGTCGACCGGCACGGCCACTTCGCACAAGGCCGCGTCCAGTCGCGCATCTTCGGCGCCCCGGTTGGGCCCGGCTTGGGATAGCCGTTCCAACAGGTTTGGCGGCAGCGGAACGTTCCGCAACTGCTGGTCGATCCAGTCATCAAAGCGCGAATCGGGCATGAGAAAACGCTAGGGTCGAATTCTCGGCGGGAACGAGATCCAGTGGGAAGTACTTGCGCGGGCCTGACGAATCTTCTGTCGAAAAGCGCCGTCGTGGCGCTTTTGCTAGCCGGCCGAGCTTTTGGCGACCACGAGCCAATACTCGCGGAGCCGTTCTCGGGCGCGACTTACTCGCGAGAGCACCGTTCCCAACGGCACTCCCAACACGTTGGCCGCCTCTTGATGGGTCAACTCGCCGACGACCACCAGGAGCAGCGACTCGCGCAGCTCCAAGGGAAGTCGTTGTAGTGAATGTTGCATTTCGTCGGTGAATTCGTTGGCCATCGGGTCAGTCGGTCGACATTCGACCTCGGGCGTGAAATCGCCGCCCGCGGGGCCGGGCAACGATTGCCGGCGCCAGCGATCGACAACTCGACGACGTAAGATCGAGGCCAGCCAGGCGCGCTCGCTGCGGCCCGTCTCGTATCCATTGCGACTTGTCCAAGCCGAACGATACGTTTCCTGGACGATGTCCTCCGCTTCGTGCCGGTCGCCCACCATGCGGTAGGCCATTCGGTACAACGCAGGACCGTGCTCCGCGACGAGGTTGTCAAAAGCAGCTTGGGTCAGTGCCACTTTTCGTCCCCCCTCAGAGCCGCTCTTTGAGGAAGTACCTGGCGTTGGCTCCCTAGAATTCGCCATAGCAGGCCAGGTTTATTGCAGCCGAGAACCGGCCGCGGTCGTCAAAGAAAGGCAAAAAAATCGACGCATCCACAGGCGATATGAGTCCCTTCGCAGTGCTTGTATCCTACCGCAACTAGGGGAGTCCTTACAAGCATTAAAGTTCGAATATTCGTTCGGCAAAGTCTGTTTGGACAACCATTTAGGTCTACCGACCGTCCGGTCGAGAGGCCCGCTTTGCCGTGCTGCTGGCTGCCGCCCTCGGATCCATCAGCCCTCCACCTTCAGGGGAGATGCTATCACGGAGCGGCGGTTCGCGGCGCGCAATAGCTGTTAAACCCCGCTCAATCGAAAAGAGGCCGCTGTTGATCGGTTCGTTCGCTGGGCATGATGCCCAAATGGTCCTGCCCGCCGGCGGTGACCTTGCGGCCACGCGGCGTGCGGACCAGCAGGCCGGTGCGGAGCAAAAAGGGCTCGATTTCGTCCTCCAGCGTGTCGACCGCCAGGTTCATGGTGTGCGCCACGGCTTCCACTCCGACCGGTCCGCCTTGAAACACGCGGACGATGGTTTCCAGGTATTTGCGGTCCTGGCCGTCGAGGCCCAGGATGTCGATGCCTTGCATGTCCAGCGCGTCGCGCACCACGGTGGGCGTCACTTTGCCGCCGCACTTGCTGGTCGAATAGTCGCGCACCCAACGAAGCCGATTGTTGGCCAGCCGCGGCGTGCCCCGGCTGCGCTCGGCAATTTCGCGGGCTGCAACCGTGTCGATCCGCATGTGCAGTTTCCTGGAATTACGTGTGACGATCTCCGCGAGTTCATCGACATTGTAAAAATCCAAGTGCTCGCGGATGTGAAAGCGGTCGCGCAGCGGGGCGGAAAGCAGGCCGGCGCGGGTCGTTGCGCCGATCAGCGTGAACGGCCGCAGCGTCATGTTGATGGTGCGCGCGTTGACCCCCTCGCCCAGCAGGATGTCGATGCGAAAGTCCTCCATCGCCGGATAGAGAAACTCCTCCACGGCCTTGGGCAGGCGATGGATCTCGTCGATGAACAGCACCGAATGCTCTTCGGCATTGGTCAAGTAGGGAATCAGGTCCTTGGGCGCTTGCAGCACGGCGCCGCTGGCGATCTGAAACGGCACGCCCAGGTCGCGCGGAATGCAGGTGGCAAAGGTGGTTTTGCCCAAGCCCGGCGGACCGTCGAAGAGAATGTGCCCCAGCGTATCGCTGCGTTTGCGGGCGGAGTCGACGGCGATCTCCAACCGCGCGAACACGTCGCGCTGCCCCACCATTTCGCCCATCGACTGCGGGCGGAGCAAGCGGTCGTCTTCGTTACTGGGAACCGAACTCTGAATCACCGGCTCGCGCACCCGAACAACCCTCCGGTGGTGAATATGCGAACAGGTGCAATATACCGGCAAGGAGCAGGCAAGGGCAGGGGAGTTGGCGGGCGGATGGCGTTGGACAATCCGCGCCGCTCACCCTTGGCTCTGCTGGTAGATGGCTTGCAGCATATCTTGCACGTCTTTGTATTTCTTCTTCTGGCCCAGCACGCCGTCGACCAGGCGGCGGGCGTCGCGCTCGCTGTGGCCCAGGCTCAACAGCACTTCGAACGTCTCGCCCACCACGTCGTGCTCGACCTCGGCCACCGTGGGCTCGTCGCGGGCGGCCATCAGGGCGAACTTGGGCACCTTGCGGCGCAGCTTGGCGACGATCCGTTCGGCCATGGCCGGGCCGATGCCCGGCAGCGACGAAAGGGTCTTGGCGTCCTGATCCTCGATGGCCTGGGCCACCTCGCGCACCGGGCGGACCATGGCGCGCAGCGCCTTCTTCACGCCCACGCCGTCGACCGAGCAAAACAGCTCGAAGAATTCGCGCTCCACTTCCGTCAGAAAACCGATCAGCCGCGGCGTGAGCCGTCCCTGCATCGGGTTGCCTTCCAGGTACTCGATGGTGAACAGCCGCACGGTCTCGCCCACCTGGCCCTGCAACTGGCGGCGCGAGAAATCGGGGATCAGCACCTCGTACTCGAAGGCGTCGATGCCCAGCGTCAGCACGTCTTCGTTCAAGGCAACCAGTTGGCCGGTGATTTTAGTGATCAAAGTTGGAGTCCTGGATGTCGACACCAGGTGCGAAGCGCGAGTGAGGGAGCATTGAAAACTGGCTGCTCCATCTCCCTCGCTGGCGCTTCGGGCTAGTGTGTGATTGCCCTATGCGGGCTTTTGCTTCAACGCGTTACGGCGAACGTGCAGGTAGTAATGACACACGGCCACGGCCAGGGCGTCGGCCACGTCGGGCGGATCGGGCACCTGCGCCAGGTTCAGTTCGTTGCGAATGGCGATTTGCACCTGGCTCTTGGGCGCGCGGCCGTCGCCGGTGAGGATGCGTTTGATTTGCGTGGCCGAATAGTGCACCACTTCGACACTGGCTTGGGCCGCGGCCAGGCAGATCACGCCCCGTGCGTGGCCCATCAGGATGGCGGTGCGCGGATGCTTGTAGTGCGAGTAAAGCTGCTCGATGGCCATCGAGTGGGGAGCCAGCGACTGGATCACGTCGGCCACGCCGGCATGAATTTCAGCCAGCCGCGCCGTGAGCGAGCCCTTGGTCTTGCCGCGCACCACGCCCGCCTCGCACAGCCGGATGCTGCCGCGGGCGACTTCCAGCACGCCATAGCCGGTGATGTTCAATCCGGGGTCGATGCCCAGGATGCGCGTCGCTTCCGTGCTTTTGACCGCGGTCATTTGACGGTCCACTCGGTGCCGCCCGGACGATCTTCCAGCGCGATGCCGATTTCGGTCAGCGTGTTGCGAATCTGATCGGCCGTGGCAAAGTCCTTCTTGGCGCGCGCGGCGGCTCGCAGATCGATCAAGAGCTTCATCAGCTTGCCCACCAGCTCGTCGTCGCCGCCGGCGGCCTTGGCCGGCGCCGCGCGAAACATGCCCACGGTGGCGCCCAGCTCGCGCAACGTTTTGGCGCCTTGCCGCAGCACGGCCAGTTGGGCCTCGCTGGGCCTGGCGGCTTCCAGCTTGTGGTCGTCGACGTACTTGTTGAGCACGCGCACCAGCTCGAACATGTCGGCCGTGGCGCCGCCGGTGTTGAAGTCGTCGTCCATGGCCTCCAGGAAGCGGCGGCGGCACTCGGCAATGGCCGCCAGCGCCGGATCGTCGCCGGGCTCGAAGTCGCCTTGCGAGCGACTGCGCGCATAGTCGACCTGATAGAAGTTCTCGCCCGTGACGCGCTCGTAGCGCTTGAAGAAGCGATAGAACTGTTCCAGCCCGGTGCCGACTTCCTCGATGCGCGTTTCGCTGAAATCGATGGGACGGCGATAGTGCGTGGACAGGAGGAAGAAGCGAATCGTCTCCGCGGGAAACCTGGCCAACAGCTCGGTAAACGGCGCGGCGCCTTTGCTCTTGCCCAGCTTGCCGGCTTCCTGGCTCTCGGCGTCGGCGTCGTCGGCAGAGCGCGTGGCGCGCCCGCCGATCTTGCCCACTTCGTTGGAGGCCTGCATCAGCCCGTTGTGCATCCAGTACTTGGCCTGCGGCTTGCCGTGGGCGCACTGGCTTTGGGCGATTTCGTTTTCGTGGTGCGGAAACACGAGATCGAGGCCGCCGCCGTGGATGTCGAACGTTTCGCCCAGGATTTTACGGCTCATGGCGGAGCACTCGATGTGCCAGCCGGGGCGACCTTTGCCCCAGGGACTGTCCCACGATGGCTCGCCCGGCTTGGCGCTCTTCCAGAGGGCGAAGTCGGCGGGCGAGCGCTTGCGCTCGGCCATGTCGCCTCCTTCGCCCAGCATGCTCGACACGTCGCGGTTGCTGAGCTTGCCGTATTGCGGGTCGCGCGCCACCTCGAAATAGACGTCGCCGTCCGACTGGTAGGCAAAGCCCTTGGCGATCAACGCTTCGGTGAGCTTGATGATCTCGTCGATGTTCTCGGTGGCCTTGGGAAAGTGGTCGACGGTGTCGATGCCCATGGCCTGCAGGTTGCGCATGTAGTCGGCGGTCATTTCCTCGGCCAGCGCGCTCATGCTGATCTGGCGGCGGTTCGATTCGTTGATCAGCTTGTCGTCGACGTCGGTGACGTTGATGACGAAGGTCACCTGGTAGCCCGAGTAGGCCAGGTATCGCTTGATCGCGTCGAAGATCACCGGGCCGACCATGTGTCCGACGTGGCTCGGCTTGTAGACCGTGGGGCCGCAGAGGTAGATGCCCACCTTGCCGGGCACGAGCGGCTCGAACGGTTCTTTTTCCTTCGAGAGCGTGTTGTAAACTCGAATCGGCATGCGCGACTCGCTGGGGGTGACGGTGGACGGAGTAGACCTGGTGGTGAGCATCTCAATCCCTGGAGCGTTGGTTGTCTTGCCGCGGAGGGGCTATGCGTGCGAGGCTGACTGCAAAAGCGCCACGCACTGGGCCATGATCGCTTCTTCGCGTCCCACGGGGCCGACGCCTTCGCCCGTCTTGGCCTTCACGCCGACGCATTCGGCCGGAATCGCCAGCAACGCGGCCAGCGATTGGCGAAGGGCGTCTTTATAAGGCGACAGCTTGGGCTGTTGGGCGAACACAATGCAATCGACGTTGACGATCTCGAATCCGCGCGCGGCCACCTGATCGCGGACAATCGCCAGCATCTCGCCGGAGTCGCGGCCCCGGTTCCGGGGGTCGGTATCGGGGAACAGTTCGCCGATATCGCCCAGCGAGGCCGCTCCCAGCAGCGCGTCGGTGACGGCGTGCAGCAGGACGTCGGCATCGCTGTGGCCCACGGCCGAGCGATCGCAAGCAACGTCGATGCCGCCCAGCCGCAGCGGACCGCCGGGGGCGAGTCGATGCGTGTCGTGCCCGATTCCAATCCGTGCGCCTAGCGTGGTGTGGGCTCCTGATCTTGGTTGGCCATCGTTACTTACGCGCGGCGATTATATCGAAGGGGGGTTCCGGGGACAACGCGAGCCGCACCGGCCGCGGCCGAGCGACCCCGCGCCGGCGCGGCGT
>JBGSYQ010000350.1:0-3247 GCA_041750795.1 Pirellulales bacterium
CCTGCGCGACGACGTGGCCGGCGGATCGTCGATCAGCGACGCGCTGGCCGCGACCGGCAATTACTTTCCCGAGTTTTTTCGCGCAGTGGTCCAGGTGGGCGAGGAGAGCGGCAACCTGCCCGAGGTGCTGCGCGACCTGGCCGAGCACTACGAGCACCAGGTCAAGCTGCGCCGCAATTTTCTGATGGCGATCACCTGGCCGCTGATCGAGCTGGTGCTGGCGCTGGCGGTGGTGGGCTTGCTGATCTGGTTGATGGGGGTGATTCCGCAACTGGCCAACGCGAAGGTCGACATTCTGGGCTTCGGGCTGACCGGCAACAGCGGCCTGGTGACGTACCTGGCGTTTCTGGCGTGCGTCGGCGGCGTGCTGTTCTTCATTCATCGAGCCACCACGCGCGGGCTGTTGTGGGTGGCGCCGGTGCAGCGGCTGATCATGAGCATTCCGCGGCTGGGGCGCGCCATCGAAACGCTGGCCATGGCGCGGCTGGCCTGGGCCCTGCACGTGACGCTCAACTCGGGCATGGATCTGCGCAAGGCGCTCAAGATGTCGCTGGCCAGCACGCACAACGTCGTTTACACGCAGCACATCGACGCGGTGTTGCGCGATATTCGCAAAGGGCACGGCATCCACGAGACGTTCGCCGCCACCGGCGCGTTTCCTTACGACTTTCTCGATGCGCTGCAAGTGGGCGAAGACAGCGGGCGGATGGTGGAGACCATGGCCCACATGGCCGAGGAATACCAGGACCAGGCCCGGCTGGCGATGAACACGCTGACCATTCTGTTCGGCCTGCTGGTGACCGGACTGATCGCCGGGGTGATCATTTTCATGATCTTCCGCGTGGCCGGTTTCTACATCGGCGTGCTCAACGACGCCAGCAAGATTTGAGGCGTCTGTGCTTGTTCGTGCCACTGGTGGCGCACGCCACCAGTGCGATTCACCGACGGGCTTTGCGGGCAACTCGCTGCCGACGACACTGGTGGCTGAAGCCACCAGTGGCACCTGTGAGCTGCGGCATAGCTGCTGTGGGGATTGGCGTGGTATCAGCCGGCGTTCTTCTTGAGCGGGGGAAGGCCGGCCGCTTTTTACACCAGTTCGCCGATGAGCGCGAGTTGGCCCATCAGGCGGACGAGCAAGGCGGGCAAGCGGTCGACAATTTCGTCGCCGGCGTGGAGCAGGCCGCCCAGGTCGTCGTCCGAGGGACTCGACTCGGTGCAATAGGCGGCCACGGAGAGCTTTCCGCGGCCGTGCTTGAACGGATAGTCGACGTTGGCCAGCAGGCCGCGTACGTCGCCGATCGACTGCTGCATGGCGCGCATTCGCTTGGTCAGGGCATCGATCAACGAGGCGTTCTGCTCGTTGCCTTGCAGATTGTGTACGAGGATGATGGCGGCCGCGTGGGCGTTGCGCAAATCGAGCAAGGGGCGGATGGCTCCCTTGATCGCCACGGCAGCGGCCAGCAGTTCGCCGGCGCGGTGGGGAAGCGAAGCGGAGTTGGGGACTTTTGCCGCGACGTCGGGAACGTGCAGCAGCTCGATCGCCGCCGTCAGCCGCTGGGCCGCAGCGCGTTCCACCGGGGTCAATGCCTTGACGAGTTGCGCGTGGCGATCGATGGCGGCGGTGCGCGCCTGCTTGACCTGCGAGCTTTTGGTCAGCGGTTGGCTGAAGGTTGCCGGCTTGACCTTGAAATCGGCATCGAGCAGGGCGGTGGCTTGCTCGCACTCGACCACCGTCGCATCGGCGCGCACGTACTGCTCGACGGCGCTGCGATAGGCGTCGATGCCCTCGAGCATTTTTCGGCGAGCATCGCGCAGCTTTTGCAGGGTGGCCGCCGGATTTTTGGGGGCTTCGATCCAGGCCGAGGCGAACGGCAGCGGGCGCGACGCGCGAAAGGCATTCTGAAAATAGCGTTCGGCGGCCCGCGCGGCGGCGTTTTCGCGTTCTTGGCGCGCCAGCAGCGCTTCGGTGGGGTGCAGGTCGGTGATTTTCAGTTGGGGACCGAGCGACGCTTTGTAGAAGTCGAACGTGACGGTCCTCGACAGCGCGGCAAAGTCGCGGAAAAGCGCCGTGGCGGGGCGCTCGTCGTGGAACAAGCCCTCCTCGTCTTCGGCCAGGGCACGGGCGATGCGGGCGCCGTTGGACGGATGCGTATCGAGCCAGCCGGTCTGCGACTGATCGATCTCGGCATCGATCAGTTGTCGCACCTCGGCGGGAATCTGCTCGAGATTGGCCAGGATCAACGGCGGCAGGCTGTCTCCCAGCCGCGAATCGCGATACCAATGGTGCAAGTCGGCATAGGCGCCGCTGGTGGCCACGTTCAACACGGTCAGCCGGCGGCAGGTCGACTCGAACGCGTGGCTGCCGGAGAGGCGCGTTTCGTGCAGATCGGCGTCGAACTCCATTTGCCGCAGCAGCACGCCGGAGACGGCGTGGCCCGCCATCATCAGCACCCACAGCACGCGGCGGGTGAGCCACACGCAGCCGCGCGTGAAGTAGAAGACGATCTGCACGCGAAAGTCGCCGGTGTTCGACCAATCGGCCAGCCATTGGTCCCAGGCGTCGCGCTCGTAGACGGCGCGCGTGAGCCAGAAGTTGATCGAGCGGATGACATACGACAGCCGCATGCCCCAGCCTTGCGTGAAGTGACCGAACTCGTGGGCCAACACACCGGCGAACTGCCGCAGGTTCAAGCCGGCCACCAGCGGCAGCCCCACGACCAATACCATGTCGTTGCCCAGCATGCTCCACCAGCCGCGGCGAAAGCCGGCGGCGGCGTTGACCTGGCAATCGACGTCGATGCGCTGGGGACATTGCGCCCCCACGGCCGCACACAGCTTCTCCACGAAGGCAAATAAAAGCGGCTCGCCCTGGCGGGTTAGCGAGCGAGGTTTCTCGCGGCGCGTGGGCCGGGCAAAAAACGGCTTGCACATGAAGAGGATCAACACCCCGCCGACGATCACCGGCAGGAGATAGAGGATCAACGCCACGAAACCGCCCCGCGCGCCGCCGCGCACCGACTTGATGATCCAGGTGTCGTGCAGCACGTGCAGGTAGATGCCGTAACCGATGGCGGCGATGATGCCCAGGTAGATCAGCGGCAGCAGCACCATCACGCAGAAAACCAGCAGCACGGCCGCCTGGTATCCGAGCGACGCGCACACCGGCTCGATGTGCCCCGATAACCCGGCCAGGATCTCGCGGGTTGCATCGGGCGAGCGCTGGGAATCGTCGGGCGGCGCGCCGGTG
>JBGSYQ010000351.1:0-22921 GCA_041750795.1 Pirellulales bacterium
GTGGCGATGTTCACGACGATTCGCAATCACGAGACGACGCACGTGACGGCGCTGCGCCCGCTGCCGCCGGTGGATCGCGTGGCCACAGCCGCCGAATTGGCCGCATCGCCGTCGGCGGTGGATCAAGTTTCCAGCACCTCGGAGCAGCCGTACCTCTCGCCCGCACGCTTGCAGCAGGGCTATACCATCGTGGTGGTTGGCGTCAACGGCGATAACATGCTCAGCTCCGGTTTGGCGCCGGGGCTTGTCGAGGGGGGGTATCCCGGCGCGGTCGAAGTGGTCGATTGGACCACCGGCTATTGGCCGCTGTTCCTCTATCACCTGCGCGCCGAACAGCGCCATGAAACCTTTGCGCGGATGATCGCCGACAGGATCGTCTGGTACCAGGCGCAATATCCTGGCCGGCCAGTCAACGTGGTGGGCTATTCGGCCGGCGCGGTCGTGGCCGTCGAATCGCTGGAAGCGCTGCCCGAGGGCGTGGCCATTGATCGCGCGATCCTGCTGGCCGGCGCGATTTCGCCGCTGTACGACCTGCGGACCGCGCTTGCACGATCGCGCGACGGCATTGTCAGTTATTACCAGGCACAAGACGTGGTCGCGCTGTGGGCCGGCACACTGGTGGCCGGCACGGCCGACGGTACGCATTCGCCCTCGGCCGGCGCCATCGGCTTCTGGCTGCCGCCACGCTCCAGCGACGAAGACCGGCACCTATATCGCGACAAGCTGGTGCAGTTGCCCTACAAGCCGCAAATGGCGCTCAGCGGCAACCTGGGCGGTCACTTTCAATGCGTCAGCCGCCCGTTCGTCGCGCGTTGGATCTCCCCACGCCTTGCCGGCCATCCGGGCGTCGACCTGGCGGAAGCCACCCCGACCGCGCGCCGCTGACCGGCCGCGGCGTTTTCGCAGTAGAGATGTGCCGTCCCTTCGCGGCGAGTGACGCCGGAGCGCTTGACACTTAGAATGGCGCGTAGCCCTTCGCCGATGAACTTGCTCCACGACCCGTACAATGACCACCCCCACCGATCCCCTGCAAACGGCCGTTGCCCACCATCAGGCCGGTCGCCTGAACGAGGCGGTGACCATTTACCAGCAGATCCTGTCGGTCGACCCGCGGCACGCTGACGCCTTGCACTTGTTGGGTGTGGTGGCACATCAGACGGGTCAGCTCGAGCAGGCCATGAAGATGATCACCGGTGCGATCCGCATCGACGGCTCTTGCGCGTTGTACCACTTCAATCTTGGCGAGCTTTGCCGCGCGATGGGAAAGCTGCCAGAGGCCAGGAAATCGTACCAGCGGGCTCTCGAGCTGGACCCGCAATGGGCGCCGGCCTGTTTTGGTCTGGCGATGACGCTTCGTTCCCTGGGCGACACCGCCGGCGCGATCGCCCAATGTCGCAGTGCATTGGCCATTCAACCGCGCTTTGCCGAGGCCCATCAACTGCTCAACGCCATGCTCGACGGTAAGGCCGACCTGGCCGGCGAGCGCCAGCGGTACGAGCAACTCGCGCAGGCCGAGCCGACCGACGTTGCGTCGCTTGCCGAGCAGGCCGTCTTGGCGCGGCAGATCGGCCAGTTCGATCAGGCACGCCGCCTGTACGAGCAGGCGATCGCCCTGGAACCCAAATCGGCCGAGTTGCACGTTGGGCTGGGCGACTTGGAAGCGGCGCGGTCGCAGTGGCAGCAAGCCATTGCTGCCTATCAAGCGGCCATTGCCCTGGAGCCAAACTTGGCGATTGCCGAGGGCCACCTGGCCACCGCCTTGCAAGCCGCCGGCGCGGTCGAGGCGGCCCTGGCGCACTACCAGCGAGCGGTCGAGCTTTCGCCGCAATACGCTACAGCATACTTCAACCTGGGTACTGCCTTGGATTCACTCGGCCGAAACGAGGAGGCTGCGCGGCAATTCGAGGCGGCACTCGGACTCGATCCGTTGTATGTCGACGCCCACGTCAATCTCGGCTGTTACTACCACATGCAGATGGACTTGGAGCGCGCACTGGCGAGCTACGACCGAGCCGTGGCACTTGCGCCCGATTCGGCCAAGGCGCGCTTCAACCGTGCAATGTGCCTGCTGACCGATGGCAGGTTGCGCGACGGCTGGTCCGATTACGAATGGCGCATGCGCGTGCCCGGCTTCCCAATGCGTTCGTTCGACCGACCGCTGTGGGACGGCACCACCCTGCACGGCAAGACCCTGCTGGTGCATGCCGAGCAAGGGCTGGGAGACACGGTGCAGTTTGCACGCTACCTGCCGATGGTGCGGCAGCGCGGCGGACGCGTCGTCCTGCTCGTCGACGCCTCGCTCGTGCCGCTCTTTGAGCAATCGGGCTTTCAAGACGTGTTCGGGCATCCGCGCGAGTTGCCCGACTTCGACGTGCAGGTACCCCTGATGAGCCTGCCCCACGTCTTCGGCACTACGCTGGAAAACATCCCCGTCGAAATTCCCTATTTGTCTGTGGAACCGACTTTGGTCGCCGATTGGCGCAAGCGCCTAAGCGACGTCACTGGATTTCGAGTGGGCATCTGCTGGCAAGGCAATCCGTCGCTCGATACCGATCACCTTCGCTCGTTTCCGCTCGCTTCGATGGAGCCGCTGGCGCGCGTGCCGGGCGTACGCCTGATCAGTTTGCAGCGCGTCGCCGGGCTCGACCAGCTTGCCGGCCTGGCGGGCAGGTTCGACGTCGTCAATCTGGGCCCCGAGTTCGAAGTCGAAGCTGGCGCGTTCTTCAACGCGGCGGCAGTCATCGCCAACCTGGACCTGGTGATCACGGCCGATACGGCCATCGCTCACCTGGCCGGCGCGCTGGGAGCGCCGGTTTGGGTGGCGCTCGCGCGGCGGTCGGACTGGCGTTGGCTGCGCCAGCGCGGTGACACGCCCTGGTATCCCGCCATGCGGCTGTTTCGGCGAGGCGCTTCCGAAGGGTGGCCGCAGCTTTTCGAGCGCATGTCCGGCGAGCTTCAAGTCTTAGCGCAGCGGAAACTCGGATAAGCACCGCCGCGTGGCGCGGCGGGTCGCGTCAGTCGCCCGCCGGATCCAATTCGCAGATGGCGATGTGGCCGAAGCAATCGTCCAACTCCACCGAAACCTGACCGGGCTGGCGACCAAGCCTCCCAGTCAGCGCATCGTGTAATCGCCCGGCGATGTATCGCGCCAGCAACTCCGTGGTGGTGTTGGCCAGCGGCAGCAGCACGCAATCGCCCCGCGGGAAGACCCAGCGGCGGTCCTCGAAGGTCGCTTCCACTTCACGATCGCTCTCCACGACGCGGATCGCCCGATGCTCCGTTGGCAGCAGCACGCGGTGATCCAGTGCGTCGACGATCTGCTTGAGCAGGTCGCGCAGGGCAATGAAGTCGACCACGTAGTGATTTTCGTCCAACGGACCGGCAACTTCAGCCGTCACGCGGTAGTTGTGCCCGTGCAACGGTTCGCAGACGTCGCCGTCGTAAGTGATGAAGTGCGCGGAACTGAAGACCAGGTAGTCTTTCGACATCCGCACGCGATAGCGATCGGCCACGTGGAGTTCCTAAAAAGTTGCAGTGCTCTTTGCGGTGCGCCGCTTCCTAATCCGCCAGTCGAAACGGCGCTGTGATTATGCCATCGCGCAAGGCGGCGAACAAACCGGCGGCCAGCAGGTCGGCCGTCGTGCCGGGATTGCGATGGTGGTCGTCGGCCCGCAGCCAGAAGTCCAAATCGGCCAGGGCCTCGTAATACGACTCGTCTCCGGGACGACCGGCGGCCAGCACGGCCGCCGCCATGCCCGCGGATTGATGTGCCACGTCGGCGCCGCGCCGCCGCGCAATCAGGCTGTCCGGAAACTCCGCCATCAATTGCAGGTGTACGTGGACCACCGCCGTTGCAAGCGACAGACCACCGGCCAACGCTTGTTGCAAGTGAGGCACGACGAAGTCCAGCACGTGACGAAAACTCTCAACATATTGGCGCGCGACCATGTCGCGCTCGGCGCCCAGCCGCATGGCTGCCAACAGATCCGCCGGCGGCTCGTCATGCACGTCCGCGGTGTCGCTCTTTCCCAGTCCACCGGGCGCCGCCATGCGGATCGCCGCGTACACGTCGCGGGCGTCCTGGGGCGTGAGCCTTGCCAGCACCTCGGCAATGCCGCCTGCCAGCGGCGCGGTGCGCGGCACCTTTGCCAATGGCGCCAATAATAAAATCGTGCCCAGGTTCGTGTTCGTGCCCACGGCGCGGCGTGTCACGTCGACCGCGGCAAGTACGACTTGCCCCAGCGGCAGCTCCACGGCCTCGTCGAAGACGGGTCCGCTCGCCACGGCCGCTACGACGAAATCGGGATACGTCGAATCGTCGAAGTCGGCGCCACGATGGACGTTGCCCGGCTTGGGCGCCGTGGCCTCGATAATCGTGGCCAACGCTGCGCACTGTCCGATCGATAGCGTTAACTCGCCGGTGGTGGCGTCTCGATCGCTCATCGGCTGACTCCTAAGAGTGGTCGGCCGCCACGGCCAACGGATGCGCCTGCAAGAACTGCGTCACCAGCGGCACGATCCGCTCGTGGGCGTCTTCCACGACGTAGTGGCCCGCGTCGGCCAGCCGGTGCACTTCGGCGCCGGGGATGAACGTCAAGAATTGCTCGAGAAACTCCGGTGTGAAACACCAGTCGCGCATGCCCCAGACGAACGCCCACGGTCGATCGGCCAGACTCGGCAAACCGCGCTCGATCGCCAGCAGCGTAGCATAGCTCGGATGCGCCGGCGACATGGGTATATCTTCGACGAACCGATAGATCGCTTGCCGGTTTTGCCAACTGTCGTACGGCGCGAGCAAGCCGGCGCGCAAGGCCGGCGTCATGCGCTCGTGCTTGCATACGGCCATCCGCAAGGCCGCCCGCGCAAAGCCGTTGAGCCCTTGTACGGCAACTCGGCCAATCACCGGGATACGACAAGCCCGAATTCGCCAGGGCATGCGGTTCGATCGGAACGCGGCCGTGTTGAACATCACGAAGCGGGCAAACCGCTCGGGCTCGGCCAGCGCAGCACCCAGGCCGATCGCGCCCCCCCAATCGTGCGCCAATAGCGTCACGTCGCGCAAATCCAGACGTTGCACCAGCCGCGCCAGGTTGTCGACGTGCTGCGCCAGCCGGTATGCGTAGTTCCGCGGCTTGTCGCTGCGGCCGCAGCCCATGTGGTCGACCGCGATCACCCGGTAGCGAGGCGCCCAGGCGCGAATCAACTCGCGCCAGTAAAACGACCAGGTGGGATTTCCGTGTACGGCCAGCAGCGTTTCACCCGCGCCTTCATCGACGTACGCATAGCGCCGGCCATCGAGCTCGATAGCTCGCGACTCGAAGGGAAACAGCGTCTGCCAATCCGCATCTGTCGACATGACGACTCGATTTAAGAACAAGGTCAACCGCACCGTAATATACCCGCCAGAGCCCGGCGGGGCAGGGGAGCGGCACAGCATTTGCCCCGGCATCACCTGTCGACGCCGCCGAGCGATTGGATTTTCAACGCCGGTGGCTCTACCATGAATAATCGGGCCGCGGCGCCCGGCAGATAAGGTAAGATTACATTGCGCGTTGCCGGTCGATTGGGGACCGGCAGCTCAAACCATGATGGAGTTCGCGTGTCCGACCAAGCTTTCCAACCCGAGCATTTCATCAATCGCGAACTGAGCTGGCTGCAATTCAACGCGCGCGTGCTGGAGGAAGCCGAAGACACGTCCAATCCGCTGTTGGAACGTTGCAAGTTCCTCGCCATCTTCAGCTCGAACCTGGACGAGTTCTTCATGGTCCGCGTATCGGGACTGCGCGAGCAGGCCTTCGGCGACGGCGCGCCGCAGGACTATAGCCCCGACGGATTGCGCGCCATCACGCAGTTGCAACTGGTGGCCAATCGTACGCAGGAGTTGGTGGCCGCACAGTATCGCTGCTGGAACGAGTCGGTGCGCCCGGCGCTCGAGGCCGAGGGCATTCGCCTCTTGGCGCACGACCAGTTGGACGAAGTGCAGCTCGAGGCGCTCGATCGCTTCTTCCGCGAACGCGCCTTCCCGATTCTCACGCCGATGGCGATCGACCCCAGCCATCCCAGCCCACATTTCCACAATCGTCAGCTTTACCTGGGGGCGATGCTTTCGCGGCGCAGCGGCTTGGGGCCGAAGCAACTGTTTGCGGTGGTGCAATTGCCGCAGGTATTGCCGCGGTTCGTGTCGCTGGGGTCCGAGGACAAGTCGACGTTCATCCTGCTGGAGGATGCCATTTCCGCCCGGCTGCCCGAGTTGTTCGGCGGCTTCGAAGTGTTGCACTCGGCCACCTTTCGCATCACGCGCGACAGCGACATCGAGTTGTTGGAGCAGGAATCCGACGACATGCTGCGGCTGATCGAAGAGCGTTTGAAGGCGCGGCAGCGCGGCGACGCCGTCCGCCTGGAAGTGGGCACCGGCGCCAACGAAGAGCTGGTCCGCAAGATCATCGACGAAGAGTCGCTGCGCGACGCCGCCGCCGAGGGTCCGGTCGAGAAATACAGCGAAGTCTATCGCATCTCCGGTCCCTTGGACCTGACCGGCCTGACGGAACTGACCGAGGTGCCCGATCGGGACGAGCTGCGCGCCAAAGCCTTCACGCCCCAGGTGGCGCGCGACCTGCAGTCGCGCCGCGGCGAAGACCTGTTCGGGGTGATCGCCAGGCACGACCTGCTGTTGCACCATCCCTTCGATTCGTTCGACCCCGTGGTCGAGTTCGTCAATGCCGCGGCCAAGGACCCCAAGGTGCTGGCCATCAAGCAGACGCTCTATCGCATCACGGCCGATTCGCCCATCACCCGGGCGTTGATGCTGGCGGCCGACAACGGCAAGCACGTCACCGCGCTGGTGGAGCTGAAGGCACGCTTCGACGAGGAGCGCAACGTCGGTTGGGCTCGGCAAATGGAGCGCTCGGGCGTCCACGTGGTGTTCGGCTTCCTCGACTTGAAAACGCACTGCAAGTTGTCGCTGGTGGTCCGCCAAGAGGGCAACTCGCTCAAGCGATACGTACACCTGGGCACCGGCAACTACAATCAGATTACGGCCCGGCTGTACACTGATTTCGGATACTTCACCGCCGACGAAAGCATTGGGGACGACGCGTCGGCGCTGTTCAACCTGCTCACTGGATACTCCCAAGGCCATCACTGGCAGAAGCTGGTCGTCGCGCCCGAGGATCTGCACCGACGCACGATGCAGTTGATCGAAGAGCAGACCGAAAGAGCCAAGGCCGGCCGCCCCTCGCGCATCTTCGCCAAGCTCAACTCGCTGGTCGACTATCGCATCATCGAGGCGCTCTATCGGGCCAGCCAGGCCGGCGTGCCCGTCGAGCTTTTGGTGCGCGGCATCTGCTGCTTGAAACCGGGGCTTCCGGGCATCTCCGAAAACATCCGCGTCACCAGCATCGTCGATCGTTTCCTGGAGCACAGCCGGCTGTACGTCTTCAGCCCGGACGACGAGGCCCGGGTGTTCTTTTCGAGCGCCGACTGGATGCCGCGCAATTTCCACCGCCGCGTGGAGGTGATGTTCCCCATCGAAGCGCCCGACCTGAAGGATCGCATCTTGAACGAAGTGATTCCGATCTACCGCCGCGACAATCAGCGGACCAGGCTGCTTCAGCCCGACGGCACCTACGTCCGCATCGAGCCGGGGCCCGGCGAGGAACCTCACCGCGCGCAAGTCGAGTTCTTGCAGGTTGGCGATGGGGCATCGGGCCAAACCGCCATGGCAGACGGCGCCAGCAACGGCTCGTTGCAGGCGCGCGCTTTTGCCCATGATCCGGCCGGCACCGGCTGATCCGCTTGCTCAATCGGTCTTGGCAATGGCGGTGGTCAGCAACTCCGGCAGATTTTTCAAGCGCCGCAAGTCGTCGACGATCCGCGGGTGCGCGAAGATCCGCACCCTTTTCACATAGTCGTCGAACTGCGTGCGTGCCAACGTGTGAACCACCGGTGACACTTCCACCAGCGAGCGATAGCGATCCTCCTTGGGGGAGTAAACGTCGATGGTGATCTCCACCTCGCGCTCCACCGGTGGCGCATCGAACAGCACCTCGTGTGGGGCGACAATTCGTCCCATTGCGGCGCTGGCCTGTTGCGCAAACTGTTGTGCGCAGGCCGCCAGCCACGGATAGGGCCGCCGCGCCAGCCGCTGGTACAACTCGGGCTGCTCCAGAATGCTGTACTGCGCCAGCCTCTTGTACAAGCGGCGGTGCGGTCCGAACAGCCCGTCCAGCAACTCGCCAGCGGGGCTGCCCCCGCTGGACTGACGCAGCGTGTCGATCCACTGCACTTCGCTCAGGCGAAAAAGCTGGTCGAGATCGAGCAGGCCGTGCAACAAATAAAAGGCGCGTTGCAGCATGGCCGTCGCCGCGCGCACGCCGTGATGCCAATACACCTCGCTGAACATGACGTAGCGGGCGAAGACCATCATCTCGGCGGCCGTCTTGCCCTTGTCGGTGATGGCCAGTCCATCGCCGGCCGCGTTCAAGCACAGGCTGCCGATCAATCGCTGCTGGTCGAAGTTGCGGCCATAGGGCACGCCGGCGTGCAGGCTGTCTCGCGCCAGGTAATCCATCTTGTCGATGTCGATCGGGCCCGAGAGCATGCTGGCCAACAGCCGCGACCTGGCATCGCCCGGCTTGCCGGAAACCAGCGCCACCACGTCGCGCGGCTGAATGGCCCAATCGTCGCGCAGCGCATCGGCGATCTCACCTTCCAGCAGGAAGCTGTTGGCGAACAACTCGTGCTGCGGCACGCTGGGCAGGTGGATATCTTCGATCGGATGACAAAAGGGCCAGTGCCCCAGATCGTGCAATAGCGCCGCCACCAGGAACAATTCGGCGTCGGCCGGCGAAACCAACGCGTCGAACCGCCGGTCGTACGACAATTGCCGCAGAAACAAGAGCGCCAGCCGGTACACGCCCAGCGAATGCTCAAAGCGGGTGTGGATGGCGGCCGGATAGACCAGCGATACCAGCCCCAACTGGCTGATCCCGGCCAGCCGGTGAAACTCGGCCGTATCGATCAAGGCGCGCACGCGGTCGGTCAGCGGCACGTTCAGCTCCGGCGGGATGCGGAGCATGGCCTTGCCCCCTTCGAGCGCGGCGACCTCTGCCAGGCTGCGTATCGCGCTCATAGCAGTCGAGCCTCACGAGCACCGCCAGCGGGCGGCGTCACAAAGTGGCCGGCGTCGGCACGGTCCACAGCGCCGGCATGCCCAGCGCAAAGCGCAGCAGCAGGCACACCAGCACGAAGAACGCATAGTGCATCGCGGCGCTGCCAAAATCCAAGTCGAGCGTTGCCCATGCGACCGCTGCTCCCACGGAGATGAAGATCGGCGCGACAAACACCCACTGCCACGCCTCGCCGGTGATGATTCCATACGCGGGCAGCGGCCAATAGGCGCCCCACAGCGCCGCGTACGCCAGCCCGCACAACCCGGCGCGCAGATACAGCGAACGGCCCCGATAGGGCTCCAGTTCATCGTCGCGCAGGAAAGTATATCCGGCCACAGCCAGCGGCGCCGAGATGATCGCCAGGCCCGCCACGATCACCGGCAGCTTGTTGGTGACCATTCGCCCCAACAGAAACGCCAGCCCCAGCGTGACCAGCGACGCGCCGACGATGCCCACGACTGCGACCGGCTGCACCTTGGTGTCCACCCGCGCAATGGGCTTGAGCACCGCGCGCCCCTTGGCGTCCTTGCCGCCCGAGGCGAACTGCTCGGGCACGTGCACCTTGATCTCTTCGGTGGGCGCCTGGGGAATGGTGATGACCACCTTGCACTTGGGGCAGGGGCCCTTCTGGCCGGCATACTTGTCGCCGACCGAAAACCGGGTCTTGCAGCCAGGACAAACGACGGAAATCGGCATGAATCAGCCCGGGACGTGAGCCTTCGAACAGACAATCGCGCCGCGTGTGCCGTCGTGACGAGTGGGAGCCCAGGGCGGTCTGTTCCGAATGGTTAGTTTGGCACAGGCCGCATCGAAGTCAAGCGAGCCGTTTTGACCCTCGCGAAGCAACCGCTGGCCACTCTCGGCGCCGTGCGTGGTGAAGGCCCGGCCGGGCACGGAGCGCTCAAAAAACGCCGGGAGAAAGCTCAGTCGTCGCTCGACAGATCCCCCTCGGTGATCATGTTAAAGCCCTTGTTGGCCAGCGTGTCGAGCCCCATCTCGATGTTGTCGACCATCAGGGCCACGGCCGGTTGCCCGCGGGGCCGAACCAAGAGGGGATAGGCCTGGATGATGTTCACTTCGGCCTGCAGCAAGGCCGTGCAGACCTGCAATAGCGGCTGGTGCCCGGTGGGCAGTTCGACCCCGATCAGGTCGCTCTCGATCATGGCCAGCCCGGCACGCTCCAGAATCTCGCGTCCTTGCTCCGGATGGCTGAGCAGAAACCGGACGAAGGCGCACTCGGCCGAGTCGTTGATCGACAGCGCGACGATCTTGACGCGACTCCCCTCGAACCGCCGGATGACTTCCAGCAGTTGGCCGACTCGGTTCTCCATGAACACGGTGAACTGGCGGATCGACGGATAGTTCCGCCCCCGCATCGTGGAGAATCCGGTTCCCGTGCCTTCACCGATGCTCATAGGGCCCCAGGGGAGGCTTGACCAACCGTGCTTGCATCGGCACCAAAGGCGGCTTGAAAAAGCCGCGCCGACGCAACGTAAACTGCATAACTATAAGGAATTGAAACCGAAGCGTCAACGTTGCGCGGCAATTGTGCTGGGCCGCGCCGGCCGCGATTGGCTAAGATCGAGGGGCCTCGTCGACCTCCCAGGTGAACTGCCCGCGGCGCCTGCGATTAATTCAACTAACCCGCCCAACACGCAACCCTCAACTATGGTCCCAGAACACGAAATTGAGATTCGCGTCCGCTATCAGGAAACCGATGGCCAGGGCCGGCTGCACCACGCGAACTACTTCACCTACTTCGAGTTGGGCCGCACCGAGTTGCTGCGCGCAGCAGGCTTCAACTATCGCAAGCTCGAGGAAGAGGGCTGGATGCTCGTCGTCTACGAAGTGACTTGCAAATATCACGCGCCGGCCGCCTTCGACGATTTGTTGCGCCTCAAGACCATCGTCGACTTCGCACGCGGCGCCAAAGTGATCTGCCGCTACGAGGTCCATCGCGACGAGACGCTGCTGGCCACCGGGCGGAGCGTGCTGGCCTGCATCGATCGCGAGGGGCGCGTCTGCCGCTTGCCCAACGAACTGTTGCTCAATCCGGCCGACGCGCCGAATTGACCTGGCTTGCCAGCAGCCTGCCGAAGAATGCCGTCATGCTGCTTTTCAGCCTCGCCCGGTGTGGAGCAAAGCCCCGCAGCCACGCGATTGCGTTTGCTCGCTGGCGTTGAGGCAACTAAGATTCACTGCGTAAGCCGGCACCCGATCAGCCACGGCTTCTGGCGAAAACCGCTTTCTCACGACACCACCCCTCGGCGATTCAATCCATGACGTACCTCGCGGCGATCTTGATTATCGGGCTGCTGATCTTCGTTCACGAGTTGGGGCACTTGCTGGCCTCTTGGGGCACCGGCATTCCCGTCGCGCGGTTCTCGATCGGTTTCGGTCCCGTGCTGTGGTCCTGGCGCCGGGGCGATACCGAGTACTGTTTGTCGGCCATCCCGTTGGGCGGCTATGTGATGCCGGCGATCGAGACGGAGGAGGAATTCTATGCGGTGGCCGTTTGGCGCCGCATCGTGATGTGGTTGGGCGGACCGGCCGCCAATTTCGCCTTTGCCGCGCTGCTTCTGGCGATTGCCGGCGTGGCGCTGGATGGATTCTCGCTGTACGGGCTGCTCGTCGAGCCGTGGTTTGAAGTGGCTCGGCAGTCGTGGCACATCGCCACGGTGTTGCCCAGCGCCTTCCTGCATCCCAGCCAATTGTCCGGCGTGGTGGGCATCGTCTCGGTGGGCAATTCGTTCGTGGGCGCCGGCTGGCTGCGGGCCGTGCAGTTCGCCGTGCTGTTGAACCTCAATCTGGGCATCTTCAATCTCTTGCCCATCGCCCCGCTCGACGGTGGTAAAATCTTCTGCGCCTTATTGGAAAAGTTACATCCGCGATTGGCACGCTTGCACACCGGTTTTGCCATCGCGGGATTGGCGCTGTTGGCGGTGTTATTTGTCTATACCACCGTGCTGGACGTCGTGCGGCAGTTGGCCTGACTTTCACGCCGATTCGATTGCGGCGCAGCCTCGCGCTTCACCTGCAAACCGCGCAGCCTTCGCGCAGGTTGCCGCAATTCGCGCGAGGCGGCATCCTTGGGCGGGATTCCGCCGACCGATCGAGCATTTGGCACGTGACGTGCATCCCGAGCATCCATCGAGGCGCAATCGAAGTGCCCGGATCCCTCGGACTCAAGGAGCAGGCCATGAAACGCATCGTGTTGGGTCTTCTGGTCGTCATCGCGGTCGCCTTGTCAGCGACGCCTGCCCAAGCCCATGGACGTGGACATCGTCCGCCCGGTTGGCACGGCCGTCACCACGCCGGCTATGGTCCTTGGTACGGACCAGGCCCCGGTTGCTATCCGCCGCCGCGAGCCTACTACCGGCCGGTGCCGGTCGCGGTCGCGCCGGTGTATCCGGTCTATCCCGCTTACCCGCCGCCGCGTCAGGGGTTCAGCTACTTCAGTCCGGGCTTTTCCTTCTCGGTCGGCCGCTAACAGCGTCGCGCCGGTCGAGCGCGCCGTGTGTCACATGCAAGCAAAGACCGGCTCCCGGGTGGGAACCGGTCTTTGTGCATTTTTGAGGTCCGCTCGCCCCGGGCCATCGGCAGCGCGCGGCGATGCTTAGCAGCCCGTTGAAGTATTCGACGGGCGGCGTGATCGCATGGATGCGATCTCAAAATGACGACGCAAGTCGTTATTTTGCGCTTCCGTGCGGAGCTTTGCTCCGCACTTGGCGAGGTTGAAATAAGCCACGATGGATTAATTCAACGGACTGTTAGAAGAACTCGGACAGGCGGTTTTGCAGCGACAGCGTCACCATCTCGTCCACGCGATTGAGCTCTTCGGCGATGATCTCAAGCTGCCAGACGAGCTTGGCCTCCTCCGGCGCGTCGGCCAGCTCCTTGGCGCGCTCGACACGCAGGCCGGCCAGTTCGATGGCGGCTTGCATGCGATCCAGGTCGATCGGCTGATACGCGCCTGGCACGCGTTGGTTGGCCGCGTTGGCGATGCGCAATTGCTCCTGGCGGTCTGCCAGTTCCAACTCGGCACGCCGCACCCAAAAGCTGAAGCTGTCCGACTTGCCGCTGCCCTGGGCCGCTTCCAATTGCGCTTTGGCAAAAGTCACGTCGTTGGCGAACTGCTCAACGACCCCCTTGGCCAGTGTGCGCGCAACGCGGCGGTTCATCTCCTGCGCCTTGGCCAACCGCAGCTCGGCCAACCGCAACTGCGCCTTGGCATACCGGATGGCGAAATCGTCGGAAGCCTGCTTGAGCTGCGCGGAGTCTTTCTCCGCAGGATCGGCCGAGTGCGCCTGGTGCAGGGCGAGACCGGCGATGGCCAGCATGGCGGCGGCGGCCGCGATTTGTCGAAGGTTCATCGTCGTGTCCTCACAGTGAGAGATGGTGGCCCTATGCTTGTGAGAGTCCTTCTCGCGCGCTGCCCGGGGGAGATCGAATGGCAAGCCAGGATCGCGGCAGGGGCGCGAATTCTTCGGCAAAGGCGGCATTCTAGTCCCGCTCGACCCTTTTGCAAACAGCAGCCGAGCGAGCGGCGCCATCCGCGGACGCACTCGCATGCCGGTGGTCATTCGCGCTGGTGCCGACAACGTGCTAGAATGACGCGATGCACGCACACTCTTGGCAAATTCCGCTCAAACGCATTCTGTGGGCGACGTTCCTGATGGCGGTGTGCAGCGCTGCCTGGAGCCGCGCCAACTTTCAAGAGTTGCCCGTTGCCGCCATTGTGCTAGCGGTCGTGCTGCAACTGATTGTCCTGTTGGTGGCGATTCGCACTCCGGTCGTGTATTCAGGCACGTCGGCCATCCTGGGGATGCTGGCGCTCTTTCTGTTCGTTCTCTGGTTGATGCTACGCGTTCCCTCCTAGTGCTTCGTCAAAGCGTTGTTTTCGGATTGACCGGTTTCGGCGAAGCACAAGTTGTTTACTTGAGCCAAAGCACCTACGTCTTTGGCGGTCGTTCCGCGTCACCCGAATGAATCGGGTTGACGCTCCACTAGAAGCACGTCGCGTCCGCCATCTGACGGACCGCAAGAGGTATTTGATGCACGACGACATTTTCGACCATTTGCAAGCGCAACTCAACGAACAAGGCGCAGCGGCCATGTTCGACGTTCTGACCTCGCGGCTGACAGCCGACCAGAAGTACCACGAGCTGTTCGACGTGCTCTTGATGCGTTCGCGCCATGCGCTGGGGCTGCCGGTCATTCTGACCACGTCGATCGACGACCTGCCGGAACCGCTACGGTCGCAAGTTGAAGACGAGTATCTGGCGGCGTGCCGCCAGGTGGGCAAGCTGCTGCTGGACGAAGGCCGGCTGCGCGAAGCCTGGATGTACCTGCGGCCGGTGGGGGATAAGGCGCTGGTGTCGGAAGCCATGGCCAAGATCGAGCCGAACGACGAAAACGTGCAGGATCTGATCGAGATCGGATTGCACGAAGGGGTTGCCCCGGAACTGGGATTCGCACTGGTGTTGAAGCAGTACGGCACGTGCAACGCCATCACCACGTTCGAAGGTGCGTTGGTCGGCCGGCCGCGCGCCGACCAGCAAGCCGCCGCAGGGCTCTTGCTGAAACACCTGCACGCCGAGTTATTGGCCAACGTGCGCGCCGACGTCCAGCGGCAGGAAGGCCAGCCGCCGCAGGAAGCCACGCTGGGCGCACTGGTGACCGATCGCGACTGGCTCTTCGCCGAAAACAACTATCACATCGACACCACGCACCTTGCGTCGACGATTCGCTTTGCACGCGTGCTGGAAGACCCGCAGATGCTCGAACTGGCGCAAGAGCTGTGCGAGTACGGGCGGCGGCTGAGCCGGCAGTTTCAATTCGCCGGCGACGAGCCGTTTGCCGACATGTACCCCAGCCACGCGTTGTTCTTTGCGGCCCAGCGCGGCCAGCAGGTGGACGAAGCACTGGCGTACTTTCGCCAGCGTGCCGAGAGCGTCGACGTGGCCACACAGGGCACAGGACCCGCCGAAGTGTACATCGTGCTGCTGACGCGGTTGAAACGCCATCAGCAGGCGATCGACGTGGCGATCGAGTTGACCCCCGGCGTGCGTACCAGCAGTTTCGCGCCCAACCTGCTAGAGTTATCGCGATTGAGCGGCAACTACGACCGGCTGATGGAGGTTTGCCGTCAGCGCGGCGATCTGGTCAGCTTCACGGCCGGCCTGATCGAGAGCGGCGCGTCCTGACGCCGGCCTCTTGTCACGTATCAAAAAAACCTGCCCGAGACTTGCGTCCCGGGCAGGTTTTCGGATTACCACGTTGTCCGCTAAGCCAGGTGCTTAGTTGCGACGGACGACCTTGCTGCTGGCGGTGACCACACGACGATTGCTCCGGATCGAGGCCGACGGATCGGCGGTGGGAGCAGGCGGCATGGGGGCGGCGTCATCAACCGCTCCGCCAGTCGAATATCCGCCGCCACAGCCACAGGCGGCTTCGCAGCCGGCCGCAGCCGCACAGCCGCAAGCGTTGTCGCAACCGTTGTTGCAGCAGCTCTTCTTGCAGCAGCTCTTGTGGCAGTGGAAGATACCAAGCAGACCGCCACAGCAATGCTTGTGGCACTTCTTCTTCTTGCAGCAGGTGTTGCAGCCATTGCCACACGGGGCGGCACAGCCACAGGCAGCTTCAGCAGCACAACCGCAGGCCGGTTCGACCGCAGCCGCACAGCCACAAGCCGGCTCGACCGCCGCGGCACAGCCGCAAGCGGGCTCAGCCGCACAACCGCAAGCCGAAGCGCAACCGCGGTCGCAACAGCTCTTCTTGCAGCAGTGGCCGCATCCGAACAGGTGGTCGTGCAGACCACTGAACAGACCGCCACAGCAACGCTGCTTGCAGCAACGCTTTTTGCAGCAGCTTCCGCAGCCACTGTCACAGGCCGGCGCACAACCGCAAGCCGGCTCGGCAGCACATCCACACGCCGGTTCGGCCGCACAGGCCGCTTCCGCGCAACAGCTCGGTTCGCAACCCTTGTCGCAGCCGCAGGACGGCTCGCACGAGTTGCAACGGCTGTTGCAGCCGCAGTCGTTCAGGCCGAGCATGCGATCCAAGAGCTCGAAGCCGAAGCTCTGGCCGCACAGGCCTACGCTGACTACAAGCGCACCAAAAACCATGTTCCATTTCATCGAGCAACGTCTCCTTTACTGGAACTGCGGATAGCGTAGCACCCTGTCTCGCGGAACCACCCGGCGGCCGGAACGCCCATGGTTGAACGTCCGGTCGGTCGTTAGTTCAACAAGCTCGCAGAAACGCTCGAGCTCGTGGGGGTGTGGTTGGCAGGCAGGGTATGGTGGGGTCGGAACCAGCAGTTCACTCGGTCTATTGCGCCAGGACCGGTCGAGCCAATCCTTGACTCGAAAAGTCCGATCCGGTTGCCCTGACGCGCCCTTGTACGTGCCCTGGCGGCACGCGATCCTCGGCAGGTAACAACTACCGTATCGGCCGCCCGGCAAACGCCCCTTGAGGGCTCCGAAGTTTTTTTCGGACAGTGGTTTACAACAACTGTTAAGTAGAGATTGCCTGCCGCGCAACGGCGGAAAGCTTTGCCGATTGCAAGGCGCTGCTGGCACGCCTTAGTGGTCGCGCGACGCGCGATCTGCTATCGTGAGACTGCCGGTTAGCGGAACTTCTCCGGTCGCCGAGCCTGGTGCTTGGCGAGTTTGCCGGTCGCGGGCGATGTGATGTCGGTCCCGTTTCGGCCCCCGTGTGCCTCACCGGTCCCTGCGCCGCGCACTGTTGAATCTGCCATGCTCGAGCCTGCTACCGAACCGCGTTGGAAGATGGTCGATTTCGCTGAGATTGCTGGCGTGGCCTGCCCGTGCGGTACCGCGCGCCGCGCTTTTGCCGATGTCGACGCGTTTCCGGCCACCGTGCATCAAACCGACATTTCGACCGAGGCCCGCGTCCATTACCACCGGCGGCTGACCGAGGTCTACTACTTTCTCGAATGCGGCCCCGACGCGCAAATGGAACTGGACGGCACGCGCGTGCCCGTGCGGCCGGGTCTCTCGATCCTGATTCCGCCAGGAGTACGGCACAGGGCCGTCGGCAAAATGCGCGTACTGGTCATCGTGTTTCCGAAGTTCGACCCCAGCGACGAATGGTTCGATTAACAGCCCATTAGCAGGCGGTTGCGTATTTCGACGGGTTGTTAGCGTGTTTTCCCTGCATGCGATGGGCGGGGCGCCGCACAGCACGTGCGAACCATTGGCCCGCGTCCCCCGTAAGCGGAGCAGGCGTGCTGTTCGGACGACATGGAGGCGGCCCCCCCAGACCGTGGCGGTTTTGCAGCCAATAGCAGCCGGTTTGCGCCGCCGCTTGCCCGGCATCCGGAGGCGTCGTATCCTAAGTCTTAGCTGCGGGCCATCCCCCCATGACCTCGTGCCAGTCAAGCCCGCCGTCCGACCGCCCGCGCTGGTGCGCATCACGCCCAAGGCCCTTGATCCAATCAATCCGTTGCTCGCTGCGACTTCTGAATTCCGCTCGCTCACCCCACGCTATCGAAGGCCCGCGATGACTTCCAGATTTTGCCCTCCGTGCCGGCCCCGGGTTGTCCCTTTGCCAGGTGTCGCGTTGTGCCTGCTGGCGATCGCGGTGTGCGGGGCGCCGCTCTGGGCCGCGGACGCCGCCTTGCCTGCCGGCGCGAGCACCGATGCCAAGATCGACCCGCTCGATTGGCCCCACTGGCGCGGGCCGGAGCAAAACGGCATCTCGCGCGAGACCGGGTTGATCGACTCCTGGGATCCGGACGCCGAGGGGACCGCGGGCAACGTGCTTTGGAAAAACACCGAACTGGGCGGAATCTCTACACCGATCGTGTTCCGCGGCAAGCTCTATACCATCGTCCGCGCCGATCCCGGCACCAAGAGCGAAGGAGAGAAGGTGGTCTGCGTCGACGCAGCCACAGGCAAGAAAATCTGGGAAAACAAGTACAACGTCTTTCTTTCCGACGTGCCGGCTGAGCGTATCGGCTGGTCGTGCGTGACCGGCGACCCGACCACCGGCAAGATTTACGTCCTGGGCGCGTGCGGCTTTCTGCAATGCATGGATGGCGAGACCGGCAAGACGCTCTGGGATTGCTCGCTCAACGAAGAGTACGGGTTTCTAACGACGTATGGCGGCCGACTCACCACGCCCGTCATCTTCGAAAACCTGGTGATTGCCAGCGGCGTCATCATTGGCTGGGGCGATTCGGCCCGGCCCACGCATCGGCTGCTGGCGTTCGACAAGAACAGCGGCGAGTTGGTGTGGATCCACGGCACCAAACCATTGCCGGAAGACACGACCTACAGTTCGCCCGTCTCGGCCGTCCTCGGCGGGCAAGCGGCATTGGTGTTCGGTTCGGGCGATGGAGCCGTACACGCCGTGCAGCCTCGCACCGGCAATGAGATTTGGCAATTCGCGATCTCGCCTCGCGGGCTGAATACCTCGCCCGTGGTCGATGGCGACCGCGTCTATATGGTACAGGGCGAAGAAAACATCGGTACCACGAAAATGGGCGCCATCGTCGGCATCGACGGTTCCAAAACCGGCGACATCACCAAGGCGGGCGAAGTGTGGCGCAACGACGGCACCATGATCGGCAAGAGCTCTCCGCTGCTGGTCGACGGTCGGCTGTACGCCTTCGAAGACTCGGCCAAGCTGCACGTGATCGACGTGGCGACCGGCGAACCCGTGGGTCGCCCGCTGCGCTTGATCGGCACGATGCAGCGTTCCAGCCCGCTGTACGCCGACGGCAAGATTTACATCGCCAGCACCAGCGGCTGGCACGTTATCGAGCCCACCAGTTCCGGCGCGAAGTTGACGCAACGCATGCGCCTGTCGCCGGATGATGAAGTCGCCGGTTCGATAATCGCGTCGCACGGGCGAGTTTATCTACCCACCGCGTCGGCCATTTACTGCCTGGGCCGTCCCGATGCCACACCCCAAGCAACGGCGCGACCCGAGTTGCCACAGGAAACACCCGCCGGCAGCGATGATCCGCCGGCGCACGTGCAAGTCGTGCCGGCCGAGGCGCTTATCAAGCCGGGACAAGAGCAGAAGCTCACGGTCAATCTTTACAATAGCCGCGGCCAACTGCTCAGAAGCCAACCCGCGACGTTCGAACTGGCCGGCCCCGGCGAAGTTCGCTCCGACGGCACATACGTGGCGGCCAGTGCGCCGGCCCACACAGCGACGATCGTGACGGCCAAGGTAGGTGACGTGACGGGACAGGCGCGGATTCGCGTGGTGCCCGAGTTACCGTGGAAGTTCGATTTCGAAAATGGCGAGGTGCCGGTCACCTGGGTCGGCGCGCGCTATCGCAACATCGTCCGCGACGTCGATGGCAACAAAGTGATGGTCAAGGTCACCACGATTCCCAAGGGCACGCGCAGCCAGGCGTTGATGGGACACGACGACCTGCACGACTATACAGTCCAAGCCGACGTGTTGGGTGTGCCTACCAGCGGCAAGATTCCCGACATTGGGCTGATCGCGCAGCGCTACACGATGGACCTGATGGGCGACCACCAGGAGATTCAAATTCGTTCCTGGACGTCGCAGCTCGATCGCTTCTCGAAGACCGTCCCCTTCAAGTGGGAGGGCGACACCTGGTACACCATGAAGTTCCGCGCAGCGAACGAGGGTGGCAAGACGGTGCTGAAAGGCAAAGTCTGGAAGCGCGGCCTGGAAGAGCCCGCCGGCTGGACGATCGAAGCGGTGGACGAAACACCTAACACGGTCGGCAGCCCTGGGCTGTTCGGCAACGCGCAAGTCGCGGAGATCTATGTCGACAACGTTTCCGTCAGCAACAACGAATAACCCACGGCGGCCACGAACCCCGAATTCCCAGTTTGATACTCATCGGGAGAGATGATTCACTATGAAAACGGCTCGTAAGACCTTGATGCTTTTGCTGTTCGTGGGAATGACTGCCTGGGGTGGCGCCGGCTTGTTGAGCGGCACGTTCCGCATGGATCCGTCCGGCGGAATACTGCTGGCGGCCGCGCCCGAGAAACAAGCGGCCGTCAAGCTGGACAACCCGCCGCAAGGAATCGGTCCGGGTGACTGGGGACAATGGGGCGGATCGAGCATCCGCAACAACACGCCCGAGGGCAAGAACATCGCCACCGAATGGGAAGTCGGCTCGTTCGACAAGGAAGGCAAGTGGATCAAGGAAGACTCGCGCAACATCAAGTGGGTGGCACAGCTCGGTTCGCAATCGTACGGCAATCCGGTGGTCGCCAACGGCCGAGTCTACGTGGGCACCAACAACGGCGCCGGCAATCTGAAGCGCTATCCGGCCAATATCGACCTGGGCGTGTTGGTTTGCTTTGACGAACAGAGCGGCAAATTTCTCTGGCAGCACTCGAACGAAAAGCTGCCCACCGGCCGCGTCCACGACTGGCCGCTGCAAGGCGTGTGCGCCGCTCCGTTGGTCGAGGGCGACCGGCTGTGGTACGTGACCAATCGCGGCGAGGTGGTTTGTCTCGACACGCACGGCTTTCACGACGACAAGGACAATGGCCCGGTGACAAACGATCCGGGACGATTGTTCGACATCGTGAGGAACGACGACCCGGCCAAGGACAAGCTGGCCGGCGTACTGGCGGCGCTCAAGCAAGGCAAGATCAGCACCGAGTTGGCCGCCGAGTTCGAGGCCGTGGGGCTGGACGTGCCGGCCGATGCCAAGGTGGCGGCCGACGGCACCAACTTCAAGCTCACTTTCACGCCCGCCAGCGGCGTGCCGCGCGAGGTGCAGTTGCAAGTGGCCGGACCCAGGCTCTCCGTCTTCAAGCTCATCAACACCGACGACAAGGACGAGGCCGACGTCATCTGGCGTTTGAACATGATGACGGAGCTGGGCGTTTCGCAGCACAACATGTGCAGTTGCTCGGTGACCACCGCCGGAGACCTGTTGTTCGTCAACACTTCCAACGGCGTCGACGAAGGCCACGTGAATCTACCGGCGCCCGGCGCGCCCAGTTTCGTGGCGATCGACAAAAACACCGGCAAGGTGATTTGGACCGACGGCTCGCCCGGCGAAAACGTGCTGCACGGGCAGTGGTCGTCGCCCACCTATGCCGTGCTGGGCGGCGTGCCGCAGGTGCTCTTCGGCGCCGGCGACGGTTGGTTATACAGCTTCCGCGCCGACAGCGGCAGCGACAGCGGGCATCCCGAGTTGCTGTGGAAGTTCGACTGCAACCCCAAGGAGTCGAAGTACGTGCTGGGCGGCCGCGCCGATCGCAACCACCTGATCGGCACGCCCGTGGTTTATGACGGTTTGGTGTATATCGCTGTGGGCGAAGACCCGGAGCACGGCGAGGGCGTCGGCCACCTGTGGTGCATCGATCCGACCAAGCGCGGCGACGTGAGCCCGCAACTGGCCTTCAACGTCGACGACCTGAGCACTCCGATCCCGCACAAGCGGATGCAGGCGGTGAATCCGGAGCTGGGCGAAGTGGCTCGCGACAACCCCAACTCGGCCGCGGTCTGGCACTACGCCTCGTACGACGCCGACGGCAACGGCAAAATCGAGTTCGAAGAAACCATGCACCGCACCTGCGGCACCGCGGCCATCAAGGATGGACTGCTGTTCATCGCCGACTTCAGCGGTCTGTTCCACTGCGTCGACGCCAAGACGGGCATCCCCTATTGGACGCACGACATGCTGGCCGCCGCTTGGGGATCGTCGCTGATCGTCGACGGCAAAGTCTATGTGGGGGACGAGGACGGCGATATTTCGATCTTCAAGCTCTCGAAGGAAATGGAGCTGCTGGGCGAGGTGCCCATGAGCAGCTCGGTCTACAGCACGCCGGTGGTGGCCAACAACACGCTGTTCATCGCGGACAAAGACCACCTCTTCGCCATCGTCAACGAGGACGAGTAATCGGCTCGGCAGCAGCCGCGCCGGGCGGATGCCACCACCGAAACGACTGGTACGCTCCCGCGCTTTGAGGTATGGTAACTGGGCCGTGGTGGTCCGGGTGGTCGCGTCGACCCGTAGCCGGGCAACACGGCGCGCTCACCTTCGCGCGACGGACTGTTCATGAAGCGAGTCCTCAACGTCGGCCAATGCGGCATGGACCATGCGTCCATCCGGCACGTGATTGAAGGCCAATTCGACGCCGAGGTCGTCGCCGCGCACGATGCAACCAGTGCGCTCGATCAACTGCGCTCGGCCGCGTATGACCTGGTGTTGGTGAACCGCGTGCTCGATGCCGACGGCTCGGACGGCGTGGAGATCATCGAGCAGATGAAGGCCGAACCCGCGTTGTCGGCCATCCCGGTGATGCTCATCACGAACTACTTGGAGCATCAGGAACGGGCCGTGGAGGCCGGCGCCGAACCCGGCTTTGGCAAGCTACAGCTCGACAGTCCCGAGACCCGGCAGCGGCTGGAGGTCTATCTGTCGTAGTTCCCCGGCGTCGAAGCGTTGTCGTTGCTAGCTGATGAAGTATTCGACAGGCTGCGACATCGCCTGGATGCGATGACAAAATGGCGACATAAGTCGCTATTCTACTAGCGCGACTTGACCTTCCAGACAATGCCGCCGACGGCGGCCGCTGCCACAGTGGCGATGGGCATCGCGAGGCCCCAGCCGAAGCCCAGGCCAAATCTCAACGCTCCCATACCGACCCACCATGTGATCACGAAGGCGATCAGCGCCTGGTCGCGCTGCTGCTTCTTGGCGTCGTCGGTCATCGGTCCGGCCGGAGCGGCCGGGGCCGTGGGCGCCGCGGCCGGGGCGCTGGCAG
>JBGSYQ010000352.1:0-9873 GCA_041750795.1 Pirellulales bacterium
GGGGCCACTTCCGCTGCTGCGGCACCGGCGGCGCCGTCAGCCCCGTCGATGGCGCCTGAGCCGGACGCTGCGGCTGCGACTCCGCCGTCCGCTGTGGCGTCGCCGAGCTTGGATCCGGTGGAGTTGGAGAAATTCTTGATCAATTTCGTGGTCGAGCAGACCGGCTATCCGCCCGAAGTGGTCGAGCTCGATGCCGATTTGGAAGCCGATCTGGGCATCGACAGCATCAAGAAGGCGCAGCTCTTCGGTGAGCTGGCCGAGTACTTCGACGTCAAGCCGGATGAGAATCTCACGCTCGACGATTTCCCGACGTTGCGTCACGTGATGGACTTTCTGGCGGGCAGCGGCTTAAAAAAAAACTTAATACCTGACGACGTTGAGCCGTCGCAGCCGGTATCAGAGGCAGTTTCGTCACCACCGGCGGCGCCATCGTCGCCAGCAGCGACCCCGCAAGTCGCCACGCAGCCACCAGTAGAAACGGCGGCAGGCCCCCGCTACGCCGCCGGCCTGGCCCACGGGCAGCAGCATCGTGCGGCCATTCGCAATCTGTTGCGTCGCCTGGCAGATCAAGCGGATGATTCGCCGATCGCCGAGGATCCTTCTAAGCCGTTCACCGCCGATGAGTTGGAGGCATTGCGGGGCGTCGCCGAAAGTATCAACATTTCGCCGAGCGGCGTTCTTGCTCATGGACGCGCGGTCTTGGCGCAGCTTCATGCGTCCGATGCGTCGATCGCCGCAACGGCACCGCCGTCGACGAAGTCATCGCATGCGGCCGCTGCGCCGGCTGCACCCATACCGACCGGGCCCAAGTACGACGTGGCGCCCGAGGACTACCAGCGGGACGACACCCATCGCTTCTACTTGCGAGAGTTGGAGCTGCCATTTGAGCCGGCGGCGCCTGCCATGCCCGCGTGGCACGGCGCGGCGCTGATTGTGGGCGACGATCCGCTGGGCGACGCGTTGCGCAAGCAACTCGAGTCGGCCGGCGTTCTCGTGCGGCAACTGCCGATCTCGGACGATCTGGATGAGACCATGGCCGCCTTCGATCGAATTTGGAGCGAGCAGCCCACGCCGCACGTGTTCATCGTGACGGGGCGCGAGCCGGCGGCCGATCCGGCGGACGAAGCGGCCTGGCGGCGCCGCTGGTATCGCGTGGCCGTAATGCCTTATTTTCTCTGCCAGCGCTGGGTGCAACGCGCCGGCGAGGCCAGGCTGCTGGACCGCTGCTCGCTGATTGCCGCCACCGGTCTCAACGGCACGCTCGGCTTCTCGGGTCCAATCACCGCACCCGAATGTGGCGCGCTGACCGGGCTGATGAAAGCCATTTATATCGAAGTCGCCATCATGCGCGAGCAGCGCAGCATGCGCGCCAAAGCGGTCGATGCTCCAGCGGACGAGCCGCTCGATTCGCTGGCCGCGAACATTTGTCGCGAGCTGGGTTCGAAAGAGGTCGACTACGAAGTGGCCTTTGCCGGCGGCAAGCGTTACGTTCAGTGCGCCTATCCCGACAAAGCGCCGGTTGAGGAATTTGCCGACGTGCGTCCGGGCGGCAACTGGGTCATTACGGGGGGCGCGCGAGGCATCACTGCAGAGTGCGCGCTGGAGTTGGGTCGTCGCTTCGGCCTGACGCTGCACTTGATCGGCACCACTCCGCTGCGTGACGTCGATCCCAGTTGGCGCAATCTTTCGCCGGACGGCCTGAAGTCGCTTAAGGCTACCGTCATGCGCGAGGCGCGGGCCGCCGGCCGTTCGATGGATGGCGAGTGGAGCCGTGTCGAGCGCGATATCGAAATCGACCGCTCGCTGCGCGCGTTTGCCGACGCAGGAGTAAAGGCCGTGTATCACGCCTGCGACGTGCGCGATGCAAGTGCCATGGCGGCCGTCCTGAACGAGATTCGCCGCGCCTCGGGGCCCATCGAGGGCATCGTCCATGGCGCCGGCATCGAGCGCTCCGCCAGCTATGAGCGCAAGTCGCGCGAATCCGTGCTCGCCACGCTCGGTTCGAAAGTCGACGGCGCGCTCAACCTGATGCGCCTGACCGAAAACGATCCGGTGAAGTGGTTCATCGGCTTCGGTTCGATCAGCGGTCGACTGGGCAGCAACGGTCAGACGGACTACTGTTTGGCCAGCGACATGCTCTGCAAGCTAATGACCTGGTATCGCTCGCGCCGTCCCGGGGTCCGTGCCGTCGGGTTTCACTGGCACGCCTGGGACGAGGTCGGCATGGCCGCACGGCCCGAAAGCGCCTCGGCCATGAAGCTGGCCGACGGACCCAGCAGCATGCCCAAACGCGAAGGGCTCAATCACCTGCTGCGCGAAGTCTATGCCGGTGCGCCCGAAGGCGAGGTGCTCATCACCAGTTGGGAATACCACGGGCGGTTTTACGGCACCGAGTATCATCCGCGGCCCGACGGCACCGTGCCCGAGCCCGGCTCGATCAATCTCACCTCGACCGTCGCCACACCGTCGCACGTGCAGACATGGGACGCATGGTCTTTTGCCCCGCAGGTGTCGCGCCACGAGTTGCGGATGGTGGTCGCACCGCTGCCGCCAGGGTCGCCCGCGCAGCCCGTGTGGCAAGGTTCGGCCTGCATCCTGGGGCACAACGCGTCGGCGATTGCACTGCGCGACGCATTGCAAGCGGCCGGAGTGCGCGTACACGTGCTGCCCGACTCCAGCAATCCGGCCGAAACGATTGCCGCCATGGAAGCGATCTACGCCGCCGATGCGCCCAGCTATATGTTTCTGATGTCGGGCCGCGACGAGGAGCGGCCGTTGCTGTTGGATCGCTCCGCGTGGCAGGCGCGCCGGGCGCGCGGCGTGAACGTGCCGTTCCAAACGGCGCACCATTGGTTCCGCCTGCGCGTCAAGGCCAAGGACAAGCGGCCCGTGACGATTGTGGCGGCCAGCAACATGGGCGGCAACTTCGGTCTCTCAAGCGACGTGCCGTTGCCCGATGGCGGTGCGCTGTGTGGCATGCTCAAGTCGATTTACATCGAAGACTCGCGACTCACTCCCAGCCAGGCACGCGTCAAGGCGATCGATTTGCCTGCCGACGAGCAGCCCGCCGCGGTGGTCGATGCGATCTTTCGCGAGCTGGCCGCCGGCGACGCCAATATCGAGATCGGCTGGTCGCGCGGCCAGCGCAGCCTGCTGCGCTCGGTGGCCGTTCCGGTCGAATCGCTCGCCCGCAAATCGGCGCCCCAGGGCGGCAACTGGGTGGTCACGGGCGGAGCGCGCGGCATCACGGCCGCAGTGGCCTTCGATCTGGGCAAGCGTTACGGCATGAGGCTGCACCTGGTGGGCCGCAGTCCCGCACCGATCCCAAACGCGCCGTGGCGCAACTGTACCGAAGAACAACTCAATCAACTCAAAGCCGAGATCGTACGCAAGGCCATCGCAGAAAACCGTTCGCCCGAAAAGGAGTGGGAACGGGTGAAGATCGACATCGAGATTCACGACACGCTCAATAAGTTCGCCGCGGCCGGCGTACACGCCGTTTACCATCAATGCGATCTGGCCGATTGGAGCCAACTGGAGAACGTGCTGGCCGAGATTCGCCGGCAGGACGGGCCCATCACCGGTGTCGTCCACGGAGCGGGCTGGGCCAACTCGGGCCGCTTCGGCATGCGCCATCCCGATTACTTCGAGCGCACCATCTCGGGCAAGCTCGATGGCGCCGTCGGGCTGATGTCGCTCACTCGGCAGGATCCTGTGCGGTATTTCATCGGCTTCGGCTCGATCGGCGGCCGCTACGGCGCCAACGGACTGAGCGACTACGCCGCGGCCAACGACATGCTCGCGAAGCTCTGCGACTGGTATCGAGCGCAGCGGCCGGAAACCGCCGTCTGCTGCTTCCATTGGCAATCGTGGGACGAAGTGGGCATGGCCATGCTCGGCGATAGCAGCGTGGGCACCAAGGGCATCCTCAAAATGGTGTTCATCCCGCCGCGCGAGGGTGTCGAGCACCTGTGTCGCGAGCTGGAAGCCGGTTTGCCCACGACCGAAGTGCTCATCACCGACCGATTCTTCGAGAAAACCTTCTACCCGTTTGTGGAAAGTGACGACGCCGCGTCGCCGGCCACCAAGAGCGGCGGATTGGATAAGCTGGCTCGGTTGCCGCTGGTGGAAAGATTATCCCCTTACCAGTCCGGTATCGAGGCACATATTCTTTTCGATCCTAAGCTCGATCCGTTCTTGATCGACCATCAGTTCCGCGGCAAAGGGTTGCTGCCGGCCGTGATCGGTCTGGAGGCCGTGGCCGAAGCGGCGCGGCTGGCCAGCGGCAAGCGCGTGGTGGCCATTCGCGAGCTGGAACTGATCGAGGGCCTACTGTTTCACACCGATCAAAAGCTTGAAGTACGCATTCGCACTTCGGCGGAAAACACCGGCGCGATCGCCTGCGAGCTGGTGAGCGATTTCTACAATCGCTCGCACAAGCTCATCAAGAAAGATCGCGTACACTTGCGGGCCGTGGCCGAAGTGGCCGACGCGGCGCCGGCGCTCGACGCGTCCATGCCCCAGCCGCCCGCCTCGATGCACGCTTTCCAGTTCCAGCACAACGGACCGCTGTACCACGGACCGACGTTGCATGGCGTTCAGGCCACGACGTTTGACGAACGCGGCGGCTGGGGACAACTGTCCGCAATGTCGCTCCCTAAACTGGGAGGACTGCGCGCCGGGCAGGATTGGACTGTGCCGGCCGCGCTGTTGGACGCCGGATTTTACGTCTGCGGCATTCACGCCTGGTTCCTGGCCAATCAGTCGTTCTCGCTGCCGGCCTCGCTCGAGTGCGTGCGATTCGGTCGCATGGCGCGCGAAAACGAAAGCTGCTTGATGAAATTCGAGTGCCGCGAAGTCAACGAAAAGCAGGCGATCTATGATTTCACGGTGTTCGGCGACGATCGTGCGGTGCTCTTGCAGGTCACCGGCCATCGGCTGGCCATGATTCGTTCGTAAGCGTTAACGGTCCTATGGTGCGATGACTTCCATCCCAACGAGCACGATGCCTCAGGTTGCCGCCGCCGCGCTGCGCGCGTCGTGGCGGCCGCCACGCGTTGTGCGCCGTTACTGTGCGCTAGCGCGACTTGATGCATTGCTCGCCGATATCGAGCAGGGCGAGGCCGGACCGAATTGGCTCAGCCAGCGCGAGCAGAGCGAGTTGGCCGCATGGCGCGATGAGAGTCGCCGCCGCGGCTGGCTGCTGGGTCGCGTGCTGGGAAAACAATTGATCGCCGGGGCGGCCGCAACCGGCATCAAGGGCATCGAGATCCTCTCGCGTGACGAGCAGGACCGCCTGAATCGCCCTCGCTTGTGGCGCGATGGTGAGCCGCTAGCGTGGTCGCTGTCGATCTCGCACGCCGATCATGGCGTGCTGGTGGCGTTGGCGCCCTATGACGGCGTCACCGTCGGCGTCGATCTATCCGACCGCACGAAGTTTTCTCCGCGGATTGCCGACGTGTGGTTTACGCCCGCCGAGCAAGACTGGTATCGCGAGGCCGACAGTCCGCAGATCGGCGCCTATCTGTGGGCGGCCAAGGAAGCCATTTACAAGGCCACCAGCGCGGGCGAGAGCTTTGCGCCGCGCGACATCGAGATCCGTCCAGACGGGAAGTGCCGCTACCGAAATGTTCCGCTGGCCGATTGCCAGCTTCAGTCCTGGACCATCGATGGGCATCTGGCGGTGCTGGCCATCGTCCGGTCCTCCATTTGTGCTACCTCTATCACGACGACCATCCATCGCAGGTAACCTACTCATGATCGATTTATCAGGACACGTCGCACTGGTAACGGGCGGATCGCGCGGCATTGGCCGGGCGTGCGCGCTGCGTTTAGCCCAAGCCGGCGCCGACATCACCATCAACTACGTCGTCAACCGCCAGGCTGCCATGGCCGTGGCCGACGAGATCTCCGCGATCGGCCGCCGCGTGTTGGTGGTCAAGGCCGACGTCAGCGAGCAGGACGACGTCCGCAGCATGATGGACGCGATCAAGGAGCACTTTGGCCGCTTGGACGTGCTGGTCAGCAACGCCGCCACGGGCGGGTTTCGTCCGCTGCTGGCTGCCACGCAGCGCAACTTTCACGCTGCCTACGATACCAACGTGTTGGCGCTGCTGTACCTGGTGCAGGCTGCCATGCCGCTGCTGGAGCGCAAGGAGGGCGAGGGCCGCTCGAAGGTAATCACGCTCTCCAGCCACGGTTCGCACGTCGCATTGCCCTTCTACGGCCTGATCGGCAGCTCGAAGGCCGCGCTCGAGAGCCTGGTGCGCCATTTGACGCTGGAGATCGGCGATCGCGGTGTGAATATCAACGTGGTGAAGTCCGGCCTGGTCGACACCGACTCGACGCGCCGTTTGCCCAACGCTGAGGCCATCTTCGACGGACGCAAGAGCAAGTCCATGATGGGCGAACGCATGCTCACGGCCGACGACGTGGCCGACGCCGTGTTGTTCCTCTCCAGCCCGCTGAGCGACCTGGTGCAGGGCGAAGTGCTCACTGTCGACGGCGGTGCGGCCATTCACCCGTAAGCCTATGGCCGTAAACCGAACCGCGGCACTTCCCGAATTGGGGCGGCCCGTCGAAGTCGGCAATTACGCGTCGCACCAGAGCGAGCCGTGCGAGGCGCAGACTTGCGCCACGTAGGCATTCAGCAAAGCGCGCGTGTCCGCGGGCCGAAACAAGTGCGTATCGCACCGCAGCGCAATGGCCAAGCGTCCGCCGTACTCCAGCACCACCATCGAAGCACGCGTCAGCGGTCGCACGGGCGGCACTCCGGCCACGTGCTCAAGCACCACGTTGCCGCAAATGAGGCGGCCGTCGTCGCGGCGCGGCAGGGGACTGGCGACCAACGCCTGGGCCAGGTTGCTCAGCACGAAGGTGGCAAACGGGCGCCGTCGGCGGAGCATCCAGCGGATCGCACGCGGATAGTTGCCGGCGGCGGCCAGCCCTCCCAGAAAGTACAGCGCCAGCTTCCATTGCTTGATCTGCTGCGTCTGCTCGTGGACAGCAGCCAGGATCGCTTCGTCGGAACGGCCGTCCGGATTGACCGTCACGAAGGAAAACCCGATTCCGTTCGAAGCGGGCATGGGGGGCACGCCGCGACCGCGTACATAGACGGGCATGTTGATGCGGCAGGCGCCGATGGGTGGCGCGCCGCACGCGCGGTTCCACTCTCGCATCGTCACCAGCGCGTCGCGCAGCAGCAGATCGTTGGCCGTCACGCTGCGCGCCGCGGCCGCTTTCTTCAATTGCCTTGTTTTCTCTGCCGACAGCAAATGCGTCTCAAACGCCAGAAACTCTCGGCTGGCGGCCGAATCGGCGGGCGGCGTAATGCGTCGATCGGGCGCGGCCAACACGGCACAGCGGCGCAGCAGCACGCGTCCCCACACGCGCGCCGTTACCCACGAGTCGCGCAAACCGGTCAAGAACGATGAACGTCGAGTCTCGCCGGTGTCGATTGCGTCTCGCTGGCGGAGCCGCTCGGCCGGCAACTCGCCCAGCACGCCCTCCGCCGTCAAACCCTGTTGTTCCACAGCGTAGTAGGCCATCAGGTCGCCGATGAACTGCAACGTGGAAACCCCATCGCAGCAAGCATGATGGAGCTGAATGAGTAGCCGGGCTTCGTTGGCACCTGCGCGCACCCACAGCCGCAGGCCGGGCGCTTTGCGCAGGTCGATGAACTCGCCGTCCGGATGACCAAGCGGCGCACCCTCGGCCGCCCAATCCAGCCAGGGTTCGGGCCAATCGCAGGCGATCCATTGGGGACCCCTTGGCCCGTCGGCCACCAGCGCGTGCAACAGCGGATGGCGCGCCACGTTCCGCGTGAGCGCGCGTCGAAACGCCGCTTCGTCGAGCATGCCGGAGAGCACCACTTCAACCGGAATCGTTGTCGGATACGCGGGCGAGTCGTCCGCCAGGTAGTAGCGCTCGAAAGGCGTCAGCGGCAAGGGAAACAGCATAGCTGGTCAAAGGTAGTTCGCCGCGCTGGAAGTGTCAAACGGCCCAGCCTAAAGATCTTCCAAGTGCTTGGGCCAGGCGTCGTGCAGGAGGCGCGACAGCGAGCGATCGGCCAGGATGCGCCCGCCGGTCTGACAGCCGGGGCAGTAATTGGTTTCGTTGTCCGCGTAGCGAATACGCTGCACCGGCGCGGCGCACACCGGACAGGGCTGGCCAAAGCGACCGTGTACGGCCATCTGCACTCGCAGCGCGGTGACCCTCTCGGGGAAGTCGCCCGCGCACTGTTGGCGGAGGCGGACGGTCCACTCGCGCAGCACTTCTTGCGTTGCCGCGTGGAGCCGCTCGATTTCAGCGGGCGACAGTTTACCGGTCAATACAAACGGCGACAGCCTGGCTCGGTGCAGGATCTCGTCGGAGTAGGCGTTGCCGATGCCGCTCAATACCGCCGGGTCCGTCAGTGCCCGCTTGAGCGTATGGCTTTTGGAAGTTAGCGCCGCGTGAAACGCATCGGCACTTGCCGTCATGACGTCGATGCCGCCCGGATCGTGCTCGCACAGCGCCTCTTCGCCCCGTATGAACGACAGCGCTGCGCGGCGTTTTGAGCCGGCCTCGGTCAGCACCAGCGTGCCGTGCTCGAAATCGAACGCCGCCAGGTTGTGCTTGCCGGCGAGCTTGGCGCCGGGCGGTTTCCAGTGCAGCCTTCCGGCGATCATCAGGTGCAGCACCAGCCACAAGTCGTCGTCCAGGCCGATGGCGATGCGCTTTCCCAACCGGCGGAGTCGCCGGACCGAACGCCCTTTTGCTTCGTCCACCGGCGGATCGAACGTGCGCATGAGAAATGGGCTGTTGATGCGAATGCACTGCAGACGGCGCCCCACGATGCGCCCTTCGAGCGCTTCGAGATAGATCGTTATATCGGGAAGCTCAGGCATCGCAGGCGTTGGCTCACAACTGGCGATCGGATTGATTACAGCATGCCGCGCGGCGTGGTACAAATGGGCGTTGATTCTTGGCGCTGCGCGGCGTGTTTTGATCGGCGCCGCTCTTGCAAACGCGGGCCGCTCGGGCGATAAGAGTGGCTTGACAGCTCCCAGTGAATTGTATCCGGCCCGGTGGGCTTGCGGCACGAGGCCTTTGTTGCGATGAGCGATTCTGCCGAGCCGGCGTTTGTGTTGGCCGTTGACCTGGGGAGCAGCGGCCCCAAGGTGACGCTCTTCTCCGATCGCGGGCAACTCGTGGCGCAGTCTTCAGCGTCGGTTGCCACACTCATCACGGCCGACGGCGGTGGCGAGCAGGACCCGTCCGAGTGGTGGGATTCGACGACTGCCTGCGTCCGCGCCGTGCTGGCCGAGCGCGCCGTGCCCGTCGAACGGATCGTGGCGGTCAGCATTGCCAGCCAGTGGTCGGTCACGGTTCCTGTCGACCGCGAGGGCCGGCACCTGATGAACGCCGTGCATTGGACCGACTCGCGCGGGGCGCCTTACACCAGGCGGATCACCGACGGGCTGATCAAGGTTAGCGGTTACGGACTGCGGCGCATGCTGGCCTGGGTGCGCCTTACGGGGGGCGTGCCCACGCATTCCGGCGCCGATGCGCTGGCCCATATCCTGTTCATCAAGCACCAGCGGCCCGATATCTACCGGCGGACTTTCAAGCTTCTCGAGCCGATGGACTATCTGAATTTGCGGCTTACGGGTCGAGCATGCGCTTCGTACGCCACCGTGTTTCCTTATCTGCTGACCGACAATCGCGACAACAGAAACGTTGTCTACTCTCAGCGGTTGATCGATTGGTGCGGGCTCGACCGCGAGAAGCTGCCCGAGTTGTTGCCGGTCGGCACGGTGCTGGGCCCGTTGCTGCCCGCCAGCGCCGAAGCCTGGGGCCTTTCGCCCGGCACGGCGGTCATCAGCGGCACGC
>JBGSYQ010000353.1:0-5681 GCA_041750795.1 Pirellulales bacterium
CTGGCCACGTTGGCCGCCAACGAGCGCTATGCCGCCGTCAAGGCGCAAGCCTCGATCGCGGCCGAGGAGTTGCTTGCCGCCGAAGCGGCGGGGTTGGCCGCCGCCGAGCAAGCAGCCGACGACGAAATGGCCGCCAGCACAGCATGGAAACGGCTGGCCGACAACGCCACGGTCCGCTTCCTGCTTTCGACGCTCAAGCCGCTTTCGCCTGAGCAGTTGGGCTGGGCCACCATGCAGGCCGTCGGACTTGTCGATCGACAGGGGACGTCGCTGGCCGATCAGGTGCAGAAAGACGTGGCAGCGAAAGGAGATTTTTCGGAGGAACAGCGTGCCGCCGAACAAGCTCGGCTGCTGGATGCACGCCTCGAAGAAAAGCTGCGCGGCAACGTCAAGCGCTTCGTGTCGCTGTTCGGGCAAGAGCCGGGACAGCCGCCCACGTTTCACGCGACCGTTCATCAGGCGCTGTTTCTGGCCAATGGGGGCGTGGTGACCGACTGGATCAAGCCGGCGGAAGAGAACCTTGCCGATCGCCTGGCAAAGCTCGAAGAACCGGGCGAAGTGGCCCACGAGTTGTACCTGGGCGTGCTTTCGCGCCTGCCGACCGACGACGAATTGGCGCACGTGACCGATTTCTGGCAGGCCGCTAAGGACGATCGCGCGGCGGTTGCCAGCGAGATGGTGTGGGGATTGCTAACGTCGACGGAGTTTCGTTTCAATCGTTAACCGGTGTGTCGGCCGCAGATTTTCTAGGAGGACCTGGCGATGAAATGCCACTACGCGTGCCAATCTGACGAGCACATGCTGGCGCGGCGCAAGTTTTTGGGCACCATGGCCGGCGCGGCCGGCGGCGCCATGATCGGCATGCCGCGCGTGGTGCAAGCTGCCCTGCCCGAATTGGCCGGCAAGCAAAAGCACATCCTGGTGTTCTATCTGGCTGGCGGGCTGAGCCAGTTGGAAAGCTGGGATCCCAAGCCCGGCACGGACACCGGCGGCCCGTTCCGCGCCATTGGCACGTCGGTGCCCGGCACGCACATTTGCGAGCTGCTGCCCCACACCGCCAAGCAGATGCACCACCTGTCGATCGTGCGCAGCGTCAACACCAAGGAAAACGATCACGGCAAAGGCAAGATTTGCATGACCACCGGCCGGCGGCAGGAACCGGTGGCCGAGTATCCGCACTTGGGCGCCGTCGGCGCCAAGATGCTGGCGCCGGAGCAATTGCCGCTGCCGGGCCACATTCACATTTCATCGCGCGGCGGAGGCGGCCCTGGCAGCGACGCCGCGTTCCTGGGACCGAAGTACGCCAGCATCACGCTGGGCAATGGCGAGCCGCCGCAGAACACGGCCCGTCCGGAGGGCCTGAGTGAAGCTTCCGACGCGCGGCGCAACGCGTTTCGCGCAGCGGCCAACGCGCATTTCGCGCGCCGCCGGCGCACGGCCGACAGCGACGCGTTCATCTCGTCGTTCGATCAGGCGCAGCAGTTGATGGAGCGTCGCGACGTGTTCGACGTAACCAAGGAGCCCGCGGCCGATTTGGAGCGCTACGGCGATCACGAGTTCGGCCGGCATTGTTTGCTCGCAAGGCGGTTGTTGGAGAACGGCGTGAGCTGCGTGCAGGTGAATCACTCGAACTACGACACGCACTACGAGAACTTCGACTTCCACATCGAACAGCTCGGCGAGTTCGATCGGCCCTTCGCCACGCTGGTGGCCGACCTGGTCGACCGCGGCATGTGGAACGACACGCTGCTGATCGTGATGGCCGAGTTCGGACGCACGCCCAAGATCAACAAGAATTTCGGCCGCGACCATTGGGGCACTGCCTGGAGCGTGTTGCTGGGCGGCTGCGGCATTCAGCCGGGCGCGGTCATCGGCAAGACCAACGCCAACGGCACGGAGGTGGTCGATCGCGAAGTGGATCACGGCCATCTGTTCCACACGTATCTCCGCGCCGTCGGAGTCGATCCGTCGCTGAAGATCGACGCGGGCGGACGCTCGATTCCCGTGGCCGATCCGGCCGCTTCCGCCATCACGGAGCTACTGGCATGAGCGAGACCGCGGCCATGCCCCCGATCGCGCCGGAGCAGACCCACCAGGTCGGCGAGTTCAAGCACGACTGCCCGCTGCTGTCGTGCCGCTTCGATCCCAGCGGGCAGTACGTGTTTGCATCGGCGTACGATTTTTCGATCCAACGTTGGGATTTGGCCGGCGGCAAGAAGACGCCGCTGGCGGCGCATGGTAGCTGGGTGTGGAGCCTGGCGTTTCATCCCACTGCCGGCACGCTGTACAGCGGCGGGTACGACGGCAAGTTGATCTTCTGGGAAGCCGCCGCCGAGGCGCCTGTCCCGCTGCGCACGATCGATGCCCACGACGGCTGGGTGCGCGCGGTGGCGGTCAGCCCCGACGGCGCCTTGCTGGCCACGGTGGGCAACGACAACCTGGTAAAGCTGTGGAACGCCGCCGACGGCACGCACGTCGATACGCTGGCCGGTCATGCGCATCACGTATACAACGTGGTGTTTCATCCCACGCTGCCGGTCGTCGTTTCGGGCGATCTGAAGGGGGTGATCCGTGCCTGGGACGTCGCCAGCGGCGAAGAGCTGCGCCAGTTCGACGGCGCGGCGCTTTGGAAGTACGACCAGGGCTTCGGCGCCGATATCGGCGGCGTGCGCAGCATGGCCATTAGTGCCGACGGCAAACACCTGGCCTGCGGCGGCATTACCGAGGTCTCCAACGCCTTTGCCGGCATCGGCACGCCGCTGGTCGTTGTGTTCGACTTCGAAAGCGGGGAGAAGGTGCAGTCGCTGGCCACTACGAAGAAGTTTCGCGGGCTGGCCAGCGACGTTTTCTTTCACGGCGAAGGCTTCATCGCCGGATCGACCACTGGGCACGACGGCGGCCACGTGCTGTTTTGGAAGCTGGACAAGCCCGAGGAATTCTTCGCGCTGAAACTGCCCGACTCGGCGCGGGCCATGCACTTGCATCCCGATGGCGTGCGCGTGGGCACGGCCGAGCCGGGCGGCAACGTGCGCGTGTGGCAGATGACGGCCAAAGCGACGTAATGTCGTTACATCGGGCGCGGGTATTGCGCAGCGTCGTGGAAGCGGTGATCAGGATGCGCGGCGCGTAGGGGCGACCGAAGAATGACTTCCTGATTCTCCAACAGTCTGTTGAAAAATGCCATCGTGGCATTTTTCAACCTCGCCAAGTGCGAAGCAAAGCTTCGCACAGCTCGCAAAATAACGACTTGCGCCGCTATTTTGATATCGCATCCATGCGATGTCGCAGCCCGTCGAATTTTTCAACGGGCTGCTACCCCTCACCCTGCCCTCTCCCACAAGGGGCGAGGGGAGATGCGGAGAAGTTGTTTTTCGGTCGGCGCTTAGGTTGCGTTCGGCTGAATTCTGGCGAATCCAGCTACCTGGGGGCGGAGTTCGTTGCGAGCAAGCGGGTTTGACGCATTCCGGCCGGCCGGTCACAATCGGGCCGAATCCGGTTGGTTGGCAGGGAGTTTTGCTTTATGCCCGTGCTCGTTGCGCTGGTGGTGTTGCCACTGGCGATCATTGCCGCGCAGAACTTGCTGGGCGCGCATGGCGCGCTGGCCAACTCCGTTTACAAGTTGTCGTTTCTCGTGCCGCCGCTGATCTATTGCCGAATGCAGGGGCTGCAACTGGGCCGCGACGTCTTCAAATGGCGCAACTGGCGCAACCACCTGCCGTTGGCCGTGCTGTTGGGATTGTTGGGCGGGGCGATCTTTCTGGGCGCGTATGCGGTGCTGGGCGATTTGTTGCTCGACAAGACGGCCATCACCGAGAAGATTCACGTGCAGTTCAGCGTCACCGCGGCCACGGTGCTATTGATCGCGCCGGTGACGATCGTCGCCAACTCGCTGTTGGAGGAGTTCTTTTATCGCGGCTTTGCCTTTGGACAGTTGGCGCCGCGGCATCCCTGGCTTGGCACGCTGTTGCCGGCCGGCGTGTTCACGGTGCAGCACTTGCTGTTCATTTACCACTGGGTGACGCTGGTGCCCCTGTTGCTGGCCATCGTGGGGTTGTTCGTGTTCGCACTGGTATTGCAGGCATTGTATGTCAAGGCCGACTCGATCGTGGCGCCCTGGATCGTACACATCCTGGGAGACGTGGCCATGATGCTGATTGCCGTGCAGTTGGTGTTTGCGGCGGTCGGCGCCGAGAAATAGTTGCAGGCGCTGCCTTACTTGAGCGGCACGGCGTGCTGGGAGACGTAGGCGTCGAGCGACGCGTCGGGCCCGATGTAGTGAAAGCGCTCGGCGTATTCCAGGCCGTAGAACTTGCCGCGCTGGGCGAAGCCATTGCGGAATCGCAGGTCGGCGTACGCGCGGATCGCACGGTCGGGGTCGCCTTCCAACTCGGGCAGCTTCAGATTGCGCTTGGCCAGCGCGTCGCGGAACTCGCGCGTCATGTTGCCGATCATGGTCTTGTTGGCGCGGATGGCCGCCATTTTCTGGTCCATCGTGGTAGAGACGTCCACGACGCGATTGACCAGTTGCGGGCCGCGCGCGTAATAGTACTTCTCGCTGACGGAGTGCGGCTGGAGGCCGGCGGCGAAATGCTCGGGAAAGTCCAAATGCCCACCGGCCATCCAGCAGGCGGCTTCGACGCACTGTGCCGTGACGTAGTGATCGGGGTTTTCTTCGTAGTGGCCCCACGGGTCGTAGCTGAGGATCGTGTCGATTTTGAGCAGGCGAATCAGGAAGATCAGCCGGGCGCGCATTTCCACGCGCGAGTCGTCGTCCATGCGGTGATTGCGATATCCCAGGTCGAACACCTGCTTGATGCCCAGCACCTTGGCCATGGCCAGGTTGTCCGCTTCGTTGGCGGCGACGGTCTGGCCCAGCGACAAGTCGTACGAGTCTTTCTCGTCGTTGCTGGTGCGAATGAGATAGCCGGTGTAGCCTTCGGCAATGAGCTTGGCGATGGTGCCGCCGGCCAGGATCGAATGATCGTCCGAGTGCGGCGCGATGGTGGCCAGCACTTTGCCGGCGTGCGGCTTGCCGGGCAAGGCGCGCTCGATGACCAGTTCGGTATCGGCGGTCAGGCCGTCGCTGTTGGGCGGCGCCGGCTGTCCGGCGGCGCGTTGTCCGGCGGAGAGCGCGGCCGTGCCGGCCAGGGTGTTTTCCAGGAATTCTCGTCGCTGCATGATGGTGTCTCCCAGGAGCGTGGAGGCAAGGAGGTTGCGGCATCGAGGGGCCGGCGAGTTGCCGGCTCCGCGGCTGGCGCGCCCATTGTTGCCAAGGCCGCGAGCGCTTGTCCAGCAAGGGGTTAGCGGCTGCTTGAGGTGGACTGCGCAATCGCTAGGACTTGTGCCGATTGGTGTGGTAAACTTGGTTGGCGTCGGGGGGCTTACGTTCGACCGAAAGACAATTTCCTGATTTTCCATCCCCTCACCCTGCCCTCTCCCACATGGGGCGAGGAGATTGGCGGAGAAGTTATTTTTCGGTCGATCGTTAGTATGTCCGCGGCGTGTGGCCGGCATTCTGCATAGGAGTTGGTTTCCATGAGCGGTATTCTGTTGAAGCGGCTGGTCCTGGCTGTGAGCGTGATGGGTTGGCTGGGCGTTACATCGGTCACCCTGGCGACCGAACCGAAGTCCGCGCCAAAAGACAAGACGCCCGCGGCAACGCAGTCCGCGCCGACCGCGCC
>JBGSYQ010000354.1:0-5429 GCA_041750795.1 Pirellulales bacterium
GTGGCGCTGCACGCCGCGACCTCAATAGCCGACGCGGCGGCCACGGCACAACAACTGTGCGACGACGGCGCCCAGGCGATCGCCGTGCAAGCCGATTTGCGCGACGAGCAGGCCACGCGCGCCATGGTCGCCGAAGTCTGCGCCAAATACGGGCGCATCGACGCACTGGTGAACAACGCCGCCATTTGGAAACCGAAACCGCTGGAAGACGTGCGCGCCGCCGATGTCCTTGAGCACTTCGAGATCAACGCGCTGGGCACATTTACTTGTTGCCAGGCCGCCGGGTTGGCGATGGTAGGGCAACCAACCGGCGGCGCCATCGTAAACATCGGCGACTGGGCCATCGCGCGGCCGTACACGGACTACTCCGCCTATTTCACATCGAAGGGCTGCATTCCCACGCTCACGCGCACCCTGGCGGTCGAACTGGCCGCGCGCAATCCGCGGGTGCGGGTCAACGCCGTGCTGCCCGGGCCGGTGCTGTTTCCCGAGGATTTGAGCGAGGCCGAGCGCGCCAGCGTCGTCGCGGCCACGCTGGTCCAGCGCGCCGGCACTCCGGCGGACGTGGCTGGCGCGGTGCTGTTTCTGTTGGAAAACACGTTCGTGACCGGCGTTTGTTTGCCGGTGGACGGGGGGCGCAGCGTGTATGCGCCGCCGGAAGGAATGTAAGCGCACCATCGCTTGACCCCCTCAAGTGAGGTGTGTACGTTGATGGGGCCGCCGACGGCTGATAGCTTGGGGCGGCCGATGCTGACTCGAGATCCACGTCGAGCCAGCGTTACACCGCGCCGCATGCGGCCGGTGTCTCTCGGACAGCCGTTAGGATTGCGGCCACGGTGGAGCGGCCGGCGCGTCGTTGCGGAGGTAATGACGCGCGTGCCCGGCGTCGTTCGTGGCAGCACGATCGACGAGTTACTGGTCCAGCGGACTGACAATCCTTCCCTCTTGAGCAACGTGACGGCGCGCATTGACGCGGCGCGAAGGGCGCACGCATCGGCGCAACGGGTTTCGCCACGCCAGATTCGACGGCATCCATTAACCAAGTCTTCCCGAGTTAATCGCGCGCGATGGGATCGAGCACTAAATGGATTGAAAGCCGGGCCGACGAGGCGGCCAGCCAGGTCGCGCGGCGTGCGCTCAAGCGTCACTTGGCGCGGATGTGGGCGTATCTGGAACTGGCCGTCTGCCAGCCAGCCGGCGAGGAGGAGCACGTCCACCAACTGCGCGTGTTTTCGCGCCGTGCGGCGGCCGTGATTGATGCGTTCTCCTGCTACTTGCCCCAGCGGCGCGGCCGCTGGTTGATTAAGAAGTTGCGGAAGATTCGCAAAGCGGCGGGCTCCGCACGCGATCTCGACGTACTGCTGTTGCGCTGGAGCGAAAACGCGCGGCGCGCACCTTCAAGCCATGCGGCACTGTTGCTCGAGCAGATCAAATGGCACCGGCAAGCGGCCCAAGGCCCCATCGCCGAAGTCTATCTGAAGCTGTCTCGCCGGAATTTCAACCGACGCGTCAAGAAACTGCTCAAGCGCGTGCGCGCACGCAAGTCGACCGGCGCCTGCGGCGAGCGGTTCGATTGCTTTGCGCGGCTGGCGATCCAGCGCGTGATCGGGCCCTATTTGCGCGCCGCCGAGGGCGAGTTGCGCGATGCGGCGGCCATGCACGCCTTCCGCATTCAAAGCAAGCAGGTGCGTTACGCCATGGAGATTTTCGGCGGCGCATTCGACGAGGAATTCCGCAAAGGACTATACCCGCTCATCGAAGCATTGCAGAATCGCTTGGGCGCGATCAACGATCACGTCACGGCGCAATCCTACTTCGCTGCCTGGCACGCCGAGGCGGATTCCGCCGCGGTGCGGTCCGCCTTGGAGACCGGCATGGACCGCGAGCAGCAGGATCTCGAAGCCAGCAGCCGCGAGTTCTTCGCGTGGTGGACCCCCGAGCGGCGCGATGATCTGTGCCGCCGGCTAAAACGCTATGCGGATGTCGAGGGCGCCGAAACGCCACCCGGCGAAGCGCCCAAGTGCGACGCCGGCGGCATCTGAAGCGACCCGTCGGAGACCTGCGGCGAAGCGCCTGCGGCAACGTGCTACGGCTGCGGTGGCTGGCTTCGCAAAAGCCTCAGCCACCGCGGGCTGAGTTCTTGCGAATGCGGCTGCCTATCGCACACGGCGCTAGACGGCGCGCGGCGCAACGGGCGAAGGCACCGATTGCAGAAAGTTGCCGCCGCTGTCATACCAGCCAAACTGGGTGAAGCGCGTCCACTTCAGATCGACCAGGAATGCGGCCCACTTCGATTGCGGCAATTGCAGCGAGGCGATCATGCGGCGATAGGGCAGCGGATGCATGTGGTAAAAGCCCAACCCACGCTCCGACAAGTGCTTGCCGATCACGGCCACCGCCTCGCCCACCGGTGCCAGATCGTCTCCGACCGGCGTCAGGTAGAGCAACTGCGGATAGGGGAATCGCTGGACGGCGCGGCGCTCCGGAGTGCGTCCGCCCGGATACAAACCCGACAACACTTCCCATACCTGACGGCGCACCGGGTCGTCGGTCAGGGGCGCGAACTCGGGCGTCGTTTCCAAGGGGGGCAAAGTCAGCGAGCTACTCATGGGTTGCATTCCTCAAGGTGATTTCCGCGCCAATAACTTGCCGACGTATCGAGAGCCCCCCGCCCCGGTTACCCGGCAGCGCGGTTCGGCGTTGATCGATGGATCGTGTGAGAGGAGGAAGTTGCCCCGGAGCTGCCCGTCCGGCGGTCCCACTTGCCGGAGTCCCGCGAAGTGCGAATCGCTTGCGCTGCCCCGGGTTAGCAAACGTCCGTAAAGGGTATCTACTTCGCAACCGGCCGGTTGTCAAAAACGAGAGTTGGCCGATGGCGTTCCCGCCGCACAAAACGGCGGGAAATCATCGCGCGTTGCCAGAAGTCAACGTCGCTGTGCCGGTGGAAACCTGGCGCGGCAGGGAAATCGCACCCGGGTCGAGCCGGCCGCCCAGCGCCGCCCACAGGTTGCCGTAAGCCGGCTCGCAACGCCAATCGAGCCGCAGCGCGGCCAGGTTGGCTGCTGCCGCCGCGTCGAATTCGCCCTCTCGCAGCAAGCGCACGCCGCGGTTGTAGTGGAATACCGCCAGAAAGGCCGATGGATCCAGCTCGCGCGCCAGCACGATGCGGCGGCGATGATCCTGCCACGCGGACGATTGCCGAGCGTGCTCCGCGGGGGTGAAACTTGCCCGTGCGGCGGCCAGGATGAACCAATCTCGGCAGGTGGTTTCCACGTCGAACGGGCCATCCGCGGTTTCCACGCGGCACCATACGTGCCCCACGACCGAGACGGCGCAGGCGTCGACGTCGAATGCCGGTGCCAGCGTCAAGAACAACGCGGATACGCCGGCGCAGTTGTACGAGCCGCCGGCCAGCGTGACCGCCAAATCGCTGGCAGCCGGATCGTACTTGCCGTGCAGAACGTCGGCATGAATGAACTCGTGGATGGCGCGCGACCGCTGCAGTGCGTCGCCCGTCACCGTGCCGTGGCGCCGCAATTCGTCAATGCGCGCCAGCAGCTCCCGCTCGACCTGGGCCGCGGTTCGCGGCGATCGCCCGCACGCTGCGACGACCTGCCGAGCCAGCGCTAGTGCCAGCGTGTTTGGCCGAGCGGCGGATTCGGGGCGCGTAAGCGCAAGATCATCGACCGGCACGGCCGCCACGGCATGCCAGGCGCAAGGCGCCGCGCACACCAGCACTACGGCCAGCAGCAGGCTCAAGCATCGGCAGCGTCGCGGCATGGAACTGGTCCCGGTTGCGTTTCCCGCACCTGCGCGTGTCCAAGCGCACCCGGCGCGCATCGGCCAGGAAAGTCTAGCCGCTCGGCGGCGCGCGGTTGGGCAAAAACGCCCGGTTTTTGCCGGTCGGTGCGCGCTACTTCGTGCTTAAGCGCAACGCGCCGTCCAGGCGGATCGTGGTGCCGTTGAGCATCACGTTGGCGACGACGTGCTCGGCCAGCGCGGCGAACTCATCGGCACGACCCAACCGCGGCGGAAAGGGCACCTGGGCTTCCAGGGCCGTTTGCTGCTCGGACGGCATGCCCGCCATCATCGCCGTTTCGAATACTCCCGGTGCAATCGTTACCACGCGAATGCCGAAGCGGGCCAACTCGCGCGCGATGGGCAGCGTCATCGACACCACGCCCCCCTTGGAGGCCGAGTAGGCCGGTTGGCCGATCTGCCCGTCGAAGGCCGCCACCGAGGCGGTGTTGATGATCACGCCGCGTTCGCCTTCGGCCTGGGCTTCTCCCTTGCTCATGATGGCGGCGGCCAGACGGATGACGTTGAAGGTGCCGATCAGGTTTACCTGGATCGTGCGTGCGAACGACGCCAGATCGTAGGGGCCTTCCTTGCCCACCACGCGTCCCACGCCGATGATGCCCGCACAATTGATGACGACTTGCACGCCGCCGAACTGCGCCTTGGCCACCTCGAGGGCCTCCTGCACGCTGGCTTCGGACGTGACGTCGGTGCGCACGAAGCGGACGTTTTTGCCAAGCTCATTGGCCATCGCCGTGCCGGCCTCGTCCTGAACGTCGGCGATGAGAACCTTGCCGCCGGCGGCCGCAAAACGCCGCACGCACGCGCCGCCCAAACCCGATGCCCCACCGGTGACGAAAATCGAGCTGTCTTTGATGTTCATCGTTGCACGCCGATCGTATTTCGAGTGAGAAAGGAAGAAGTGCCGCCCAGCGATCAAGCTACGGGTTCACACGGCGCGCGTCAACGCCCGCACAGCAGTGCCACCGGACAATAATCTCACCCGTTGGCACGATTCTGGATTCTCGATTTTTGGAGGGTGGCCACCGAGGACACCGAGGCTGCGGAGGGCGGAGGTAAAACTTGCATGAGATTGACCACGACGACCCGACGGACAGGACGTGGTGAGCAGGCTGGAGGCTGGAGGAAGAAACGCATGCAGGATCGGGAGGTGGAGGCTCTTGTTGTGCTGGATTGTCGCACGGGAAGTTGCTCCTGGAGGTTTTCAAAAGCGAAGGCCATCGAAGGCACCGAGGCTGCGGAGGTAAAACTTGCATGAGATTGATCATGATGACTCGACGGGCAGGACGTGAGGAGACTCTTGATTCGTGATTCATCTGCGGAAGTCAGGCTGGAGGCTGGAGGCTGGAGGCTGGAGGAAAGGAACCTCGGGCGGCGGCGAATTGGAAATCAAAAAGCGGCCTGTTGGAAAACATCGTTTTGGCTGGGGTTTTTGGTGGGTTGGTGGGAGTTTGGTGCTGGTGGGTACAAAAAAAGGGCACCGCTGCGCTTGCGCGCAGCGGTGCCTGGGCGAAACTCGTCTAAAAAAGTTTTGTGCGCCGTGGTCCCGTTCCTAGGGGCCGTGGCCGGTTCTTGTAACGCAAAAAAATGGCCACGGCGTCTTTCGAAGC
>JBGSYQ010000355.1:0-6262 GCA_041750795.1 Pirellulales bacterium
AGCTGACGAGTCGGCGGACGGCGAGCCGAAGTAAGCGACGCAACCACTGCCGCCGCCAGCCGCCCCTTGGCAATCGAGTGCACGCTGTGCGGCGCACATCCGCCGGTGCCCGTTATGTCCGGCGAAGAACTCTCCGCATCCGAGCCCGTCGAACTGGTCATCACGGACCAGCAGGGCGGCGCGCGGCTCGACGCCTTTCTGGCGCAGCAGTTTCCCACGCACAGCCGCGTGATGCTGCGCAAAGTGATCAACGCCGCCGGCGTCAAGGTCGACGGAGTGCGCGTGAAAGCGGCGCATCGGCTGCGGCCGGGCGAGCGCGTGACGATCCTGCTGCCTCCCTTGGCGCGCGAAGGTCCGCAGCCGGAGAACATTCCCCTGGAGATCCTCTACGAGGACGATGCCATTGCCGTCGTCAACAAGCCGCCGGGCATGGTCGTGCATCCGGCCAAGGGACACTGGTCGGGCACGTTGACCGCGGCGCTGCAGTTTCATTTCGACCAGCTCAGCACGGCCGGCGGACCGCAACGTCCGGGTGTCGTGCATCGTCTCGACCGCGACACCAGCGGCGTGATCGCAATCGCCAAGACCGATGCGGCCCACTTTCGGCTCGCGCACCAGTTCGAGCACCGGCAGGTCGAGAAGGAATACTTCGCGCTGTGCGCCGGCGTACCCGACTTGGATCGCGACGTGGTCGACCTGCCCGTGGGAGCTCACCCACACCAGCGCGAAAAGATGGCCATCCGCCGTGAACATGCCACCAGCCGCGACGCGCAGACGTTTTATGAAGTGGTCGAGCGGTTCGACGGTTTCGCGGCGGTGCGTGCGCTGCCCAAGACGGGACGCACGCATCAGATCCGCCTGCACCTGGCGAGCATCGGCTGCCCGGTGCTGTGCGATCGGCTGTACGGCGGCCGTGCGGCGATCACGCGCGGAGAGATCCGCCGTGAGCCGGCCGACGAGCTAGTGCTGCTGGATCGCCAGGCGCTGCACGCCCGGCGGCTGAGGCTGCTGCACCCGAGGACCGGCGAGCCGCTGGAATTCATCGCGCCGCTGCCGCCCGACATCGAGGGTGTGTTGGCAGAGTTGCGAGAGTATCGCAAGCGGTGAGGTAGTCGCTACGCCACTCAGCGCAGCGGCGGCTTGCGCGGCTCGTCGGAGGGAACCTGGCCAAACAAAAAATGCACCAGGTCGCGCGTGCCCAGCGTTCGCGGGCTGGCAAACAATTCTCCGGCGTTGTAGCCGGCGGCCATGCCGTCGTGAACGGCCGCCGCGCGCACCTTGTCGTAGATGAACTCCTTGTGCTGCGGAAACTGCGTGGCATAGCAGCGAATGGACTCGATCTTGGTCTCCAGCGTCTCGCCGATATCCACCACCAGGTGCCCGGCCGAGTGCGGCAACTCGAGCGAGCCGAAGCCGAGCGAGTAATACAACTGCGCCGACACTGTATGCACTGGCAGGTGGTCGAAGTGCTCGTCCCACTTGGTCAGCCGCGCATAAAACACGCCGGCATCGGTGATCTGCATGGCCTGCCAGTGATCGGGCGAGGCCAGCGGCGTCTTCTCGCCAAAGCCCAGCACCAGCCGCGGGCGATACTTGCGCAGTTCCTTGCCCAGCGCCACGCGTGCTTCGAACGTGTCGAACAGCCGGCGATTGGGAAGATTCAGTTGCACGCGGACGTGGACCCCCAGCACTTCGGCCGCGCGCTGGGCCTCGGCCAGGCGCACCTCGGGGCCGGGCGAACCGGGGGTGGGCTCGCCGTCGGTCAGGTCGATGATGCCCACCTGGTAACCTTGCCGCACGAGCATGGCCAACGTGCCGCCGCAGGCGATCTCCACGTCGTCCGGATGCGCGCCAACCGCGATCACGTCGAGTTGCGAATGGTCGGTGGTCGTCACTTGGACTGCTTCCCCGCGGACTTGCTCGCGACACTACCGGCTGGCTTGACCACGCTCAACAAGAAGGTCGGGTTCATGGCCTCGAACCGCACGCGCTCCAGTTGATAGGTGCCGCGGGCCAGGTTGATCATCAGCAGCTTGACGTCGTCGTTCAATCGCCCGAGCGCTTCATGCACGCCGGAAAGACTTTCGATGCTGCCGACGCTGGCGACCAGCCGGCCACCGGGGCGCAAGCGAGCATACGCCAATTCGACGATGCGGCTGATCTCGCGACCGCTGCCGCCCACGAAAACGCTGTCCGGATCGGGCAGCTCGGCCCAGGCGTCCGGAGCGTGCCCCAGCACGGCCACCAGGTTGGCCACGCCAAAGCGCTCGGCATTGGCGCGGATCAGCTCGTGATCCTCCGCGTCCATTTCGACGGCGTAGACCGTGCCACCCGCCGAGATCTGCGCCGCTTCGATGGCCACCGAGCCGCTGCCGGCGCCAACGTCCCAGACGGTGCTGGTGGGACCGAGATCCATGTCGGATAGCGCGATCGCGCGGACTTCCGCCGGAGTGAGCAGGCCGTGCTTGGGCTTCGACTGCATGAACGATTCGTCCGGGTTGCCGAACAAGCGATGGCCGATCGCGTCGCGCGGGCGGTCGGGCACGTCGGGGCGGCGAACCAGGATCATCACGTTCAAGGGCGAAAAGTCCTGCGTCGCGATTTCCGACAGCTCACCCTGCGTGACGCGCTCGTCCGGCGAGCCCAGGTTCTCGCACACGTAGGCCGAGAAGTAATCGATCCGCCGGTCCAACAGCGCTTTGGCCACGGCCTTGGTCGGGTAGTCTTCGGTCGTGAACAGCCCCACCTTCGTGGCGATGCGGATCTTCTCGATCACTTCATCCAGGCGATGGTTCGCCAGGTCGGTGAGGTAGGCTTCTTCCCAACTTTCTTTCACGCGCGCAAAGGCCAGTTGCATGCTGCTGACGTGCGGCACGACCTCGAAGCGGTCTTTGCCCAGTTTGTCGCAAAGGTAGCGGGCGACGCCGTAGAACAGCGGATCGCCCGAGGCAAGAATCACGATGCGCTTGCCCTTGGCTTTGGCGATTTTGCCGATGGCCTCGTCCAGATCGGCGCCGATGGCCAGTCGCTGCGCGGGCGACGCGGGCATTGTCGCCAGCGCCGTTTCGGCGCCCACCAGCAACTCGGCCTGCTCGATGATCTTTCGTGCGGGCGTGACCATGCCGTCCAGCCCGTCGTCGCCCATGCCGATGATGTGAATCTTAGGTTCGCTCACAGCCATGCATCCGCCCGGTTAGCAGCCCTTCGAGCGTCCGTCGCCACGGCAACAGACTCATCGCCAGCGATTTTAGAGCAATCGGAGCGCGAGGGAAAGCTCATGGAGTTTCCGGGGTATGCACGAGGACTCGGAAATCACCTACTACGAGTCGATGATCGGAATGGTTGCTCTTTTCAGACCAAACCGCGACCGGCTGGATTGCGGCGCTCGTCCACAACTGGTCGAAACGGTGCATGGGAACGGCGTTGAGCACCGTCCCTCCCCAACCAGTTCCAGCCGAGTCGAATGCGTCGGTGAATGTCGGAGAAAGCTTAGCCAAGGCGCCATCGCCTGCCGGCGCATTGAAATCACCGCCGACAAACACGGGGCGATGGCCGGGGACTTTTTCCAAGGCCCGGCGAATCACTGACACCTGCGCCGTCCGCGCAATACGTGCTGCGGTGTGTTCACTCCAGCAAGATGGACTCCATAGGTCATAGCGTACAACAGGTGGCATCAAACGCACGGAAAAGACTTCGATCTCGGCGCCCTCGGCAACTGCGACGGTCGCCTGCACGAAAAAGTCGGCAGGAGTCGCACTGCGAATCAGGCGCCCGCGAGCAATGATCGTGCAGTCCGGGGACCATACAACCGCTGACCCGTCCGGGAAAAGCTTATGGGCTAATTTCGTTACTCGTTCAAGAGACGGGGATTCCTGCAGTAGTACGACGTCGGGCCGAAATGGCACTACCTCTTCGGCGGCCGACAGCGAACCGGTAGAACAATTGTGCGAGGCCACGCGCAACGACTGATTGTGGGACTCCGAGGCAACCGGAATTCCGCCGAGCAGCACGAACCGAGTCACGCTACGGAGTTGCTCTACTGAAGTCAACAGCACCATTCCGACTGTGCCGGCAGCGGCCAACTTCTCCCAGCGACATACTCGGCGCAAATTGAGCAAAATTAGGGGAGCCCCGACCACAATCCAACACCATGGCGGAATCGCCGTCAGCGCGGCAACTGCATCCGGTTGCCAGCGATGACAGAGTGCGACCAACACAAGTGCAAACAGTGTCAGCCAGACCACAATGCGTGCGCGGCGCAGCGGAGGTTTGATTGCCTCGGGTGGCGTACCATGCGCCTCGCACATATCTCGCTCCACGATATGGAGTCAATCCTCATCGTACGCTCAAGGTGTAGGGACAGCCATCCTTGCAACTTCTACCCATCATAAAACGCCGCGCTGGCGAAGCTGACGCAACTGGTGCCGTCGAGCTCGACGGCCTGGTCGTAGCGCAGCAGCTCGCCGCGCTGCGGTTGGGTGGCTGCGAGCATGGTGTAGATGGGGGACAGGCCGCACACGCGGTCTCGATCCTCCCGCTCGGCAATCTGCCGGAAGAATGCCTCAGCGTCGGGCGCGCAGGCAGCGGCCAGCAGCCGGCGGTCGGTTTCGCTCTGCTGTTGCAGCCGCGCGGCGTCCAACAAGGCTTGATCGCCGTAGCGCTGGCCGATGTGCGCCAAATCGGCCGAAGCGATGAAGCACACGCGGCCCTGGTACTCCGCCACTGCGCCGCGCAACGCCGACACAAAGCCCGCCAACTCGGGCGAGCTGACTGGCGACGTCCCGGCCGCCACGAACTCGTGGAACGAACCGGTGAGGATTGGCACGATCTTGAACGGGCGGCGATCGCCCAGCAAGTATTGCAGAAACACGGCCTGAAACTCGATCGAATGTTCCTGCCGGTGCGCCAACTCGTCGCCATACAGGCTGATGTCCTTGCCGCCGGGTGTGGCCGTCATGCGTGCCGCCAGGCGTGCCACGAACGTGCGGTCGGTTTCGACCGTGCCCAACGGCGTGTCGAAATCCTTCTTGGTCAACGCGAACATGTTGCGCATCGGGCTGTGGCCCGTGCCCAGGATGACAAACAGATCGGCGTCGGATTGCTCGGCCAACGTCTTGTAGGCCCAAGCAAACGCCAGGCCGCCGCGGCGCAGATCGATGTGCGGGCTGACGATGCCGGTCAGTGTGCCGGGGTTCGCGCTCGTGTTGCCATCGGTCCGATCGACGACGGTTGCGGCGCGCACGGCCGGCTGGCCGGGACCCTTGGGATCGGTAAACAAGGCCGCCAGTTGCTCGCGCAGCGCGGCGGGCTGTTCGGCATAGGCCGTGCCAACGTGGGCCGCGGGCCGCACGCGCAAATTGAGATAGCGTTCGATCTGGAGCTTCCACAAGCTGCGGAATCGCTGGGTGTCGAGAAAATTCCGCTCGTCGAGCGCACGCACCACGCTCTCGACATCGGCCGGCGCAACGGGCTGTTTGATGCGCTCTTGGATGGCCTGCTGCAAATCGGCCAGCGTGCGGCTGCCATCCATCAGCGAGGCCAACAGTGCCGCTTGATAAGGCAACACGATCGCGCCGGCAAAGCCCTCGGGATCGCGCAGGGCAAAAGCCATTTCGCCGCTCGCCTGGCGAACGGGAAAACTCTCCACGCGCCGCAAACGCGGCTGCAAGGGCAGGGCAGGGGCAGCGGAATCGTTGGGCATGGAAGTATTTTAGAGATCGAGGCGGAGTGGTGACAGGGATTTTGGATTTTGGATTTTGGATTTTGGAGGGTTTGCCACCGAGGACACGGAGGCCACAGAGGGCAGAGGTAAAACTTGCAAGAGATTGACCACGACGACCCGACGGGCACGATGAGACGAGATTTTCGAATGGGGATTCATCTGCGGAATCGGTGAAATCTGTGGATGGTTCTCTTGAGTTTTGTTGGGATTGTGAGGTGGTTGGTGGTGCTCCCTCGCTGGCGCTTCGGGCTAGTGGGTTGGAGTGCAGGCTGGAGGCGGGAGGCGGGAGGAAAAGAAATCGGGCAAGCGGCGATCGGTTATCAAAAAGCGGGCGGTTGGAAATCATCGTTTTGGCTGGGGTTTTTGGTGGGTTGGTGGGATTTCGGTGCTGGTGGGTACAAAAAAGGGCACCGCTGCGCTTGCGCGCAGCGGTGCCTGGGCGAAACTCGTCTAAAAAAGTTTTGTGCGCCGTGGTCCCGTTCCTAGGGGCCGTGGCCGGTTCTTGTAACGCAAAAAAATGGCCACGGCGTCTTTCGAAGC
>JBGSYQ010000356.1:0-22433 GCA_041750795.1 Pirellulales bacterium
CTGCTCGCCCGTGCGCCGCAGGCTTCGAAAGACGCCGTGGCCATTTTTTTGCGTTACAAGAACCGGCCACGGCCCCTAGGAACGGGACCACGGCGCACAAAACTTTTTTAGAAGTGTTTCGCCCAGGCACCGCTGCGCGCAAGCGCAGCGGTGCCCTTTTTTATGCCCACCAGCGCCGAAACCCCACCAACCCACCAAAAACCCCAGCCAAAACGATGATTTCCAACAAACCGCTTTTTGATGACCAACTCGCCGATGCCCAATTCCCTTTCCTCCAGCCTCCAGCCTCCCGCCTCCAGCCTGACGTCCATTCCGTCGGGTCGTCCTGGTCAATCGCTGCCGGCTTTTTCCTCCGCCGTCCGCCTCCCAGCCACCCTCGGCGACCACCCTCCAAAATCGAAAATCCAAAATCCAAAATCGCCCCAGCCCGCGGGCTGGGCGCGGCTGGGCTCCAACGACCACTCAACCTTGGCGAGCGCCGGTTGCAATGTTAGACTTGCTTGTTTGGCTGAGAGCGGGGACGTTGCCCCCGCCCCGGGCCTTGTGCCAGCGTAGCTTCAATTGGCAGAGCACCGCATTCGTAAAGCAGCGAATTCCCCGTATTTCTCGGGAGTTTTTGCACTTCTCGTGGGCGACTACACCCGCAAAAACCTCGGGAAACCCGCATAGCAGGTGTAGTCGGGTGTAGTCTGATTCCAGGGGTATCCGAGATGGTTAGGAAGCACATGCCCGGTGTACCGACTGCGACCAACAAGGTCCACTTTGCGTGCTTCGATTGTCGCAAGTCATTCAAGCAGCTAGGCTCGTCAAACTGGGATACCACCATCCCGGAGCGGCCCTTCCCCTGTCCCAACTGCAAACAGCCAATGGTGCGTCTTGGGCGTTATTTCAAAGCACCGCGACAGCGCGACGTGAGGGCTTGGAAGGAAGTCGTGCGGCTTTATCAGGCTGGCGAGCGCTTCAACTAGACGCCTCAATCGAAGAATCGCTCCCCGCCACTAGCTCGTCTACGCCTTGGCTTCGCCGAGGGGCGCTCGTTGCTGCGCAACTGCGTGAACTCGTCCAGGGATGCTGCTGGAATACGCCATGAGGGGCGTTTACCGAGGCCGTGGACGTTGAACGCGCGAAGCTGGCCGGATCGAATCCAGCCCAAGATAGTGTCGGGGGACACGCGCCAGAGCTTAGCTAGCTCGGGAACTGAGAAGACTTGCACGGGAGCTACTTCCAACACGTAACAACGATTTCGCGACCGCGTGCCGTAGCTCCCGCCCTCGTTAGTCAGACGAGGGTGCATTGTCGGCTTGTTCAGTCACGTTGCCCCGCAACGCGCAGGGACCATTAGAATACTAGGTCGCGAATTGCCGCCAGCAAGGAGCGCGATTATTTTCCCGCGCCCTGCCCCTACAAGCGGCCCGCTTGTTTTCAAGCATTTCTGCCACGCACAACCAGCAAGATCCTCATAGAACTAGTTGAGCTACCTAGCCGAGCGAGCTAGCTACAATCGTTTTGTTCCTTGCAAGTGGACCATAGCGGCCTAGCCTTCACGCAGACCCACAACACCTTGGAGATCGACACCATGAAACGACAACTACGAGAACTGGCCGACAACGGGGCGAAGCTGACCGCTGCCTACAAGCTCCGCCGAATAGAGTGGTATGCCGCGAAGCTCGCCAGCCGCCTGGAGCGGGCCGCTCAGCAGCAGCACAACGAGCGGGGGCAGGGGCCTAATGACCGAAGATGACGATTTCTGGTCCACCTGGATTGCAACCACGCCAGAACAGGATGACGCCTACCGGGGCTGTGGTGGCCCCATGCTCGTGATCGGTGGCTTCGTGCTGCTGGTCATCGTACTTGCATGGCTGGCGCAATAAAAACCCTCAGGCTTGCACCTGAGGGTTCTCTGTACCCACTGCACCACTCAAAATGGCCAGTCGTCTACGATCTCGAATTCAGCAAGCAGCCACAACGGGCAGCGTGTGACCCCGCCAGCCACCGTCACGAAGGTAGGCTTGCCAAGTGCCCGCGCATACGCCAGTTCAAAATAAGAACCGCACGGTCGATCTTCGGGATTGATGAGCGCAAACACCACGTCACAGCTAGCCAGCATCGCCAGATCATCTGACCTGATCTTCTCCATCGCCGTGCGAGCGTTGCCCACGTCACCCAGGGCAAGGCTAGCCTTTGCAACGGCTGCAAGCACTTGCGATTCCTTCGCGGTCGGGTCTAGGACGGTATGACCCGCCAAGCGGCTGGTCAGTGCCCTGCGCCAGCCAATCCCGCCGTCTTTGGCCCTATCTATGGAGCCGCAAGTGTAGATTCTCATGGCGTCACCATCCACGCCAGCCGACCTGGACCGTCAAGTGATTTGACCTCGACAGCCTCATTTGTTCGGATCGCCAACGGCTCGCCCGTGAACAACCGATAGCGCCGCTCGCCCACAAATACGAAAGCCATCACGTCGCTGGCCAGGCAGATGCCAGCCCGGCGCTCCGCTGGCCTGACGAGCCGACGCTCATCGTCGATGTCAACGGTGCCATTTACAGCGATACCCAATTCAGCCATTGATTTGCCTCCGTTGAAATGCAGTACAGCAAGCTGGGGTCATTCACACACAGCGTGATTGACGCGCCAGGGGGCAGCGCCACCGATGCACCCGAACGATCAGCGGTCAGGTCAGCGCGGGTGCCGATGTAGATCGTTGCCGTGTTCGGAATCGCATCCGTTGCACCAGGGGCGCGGATGCTGACACCCTTCGCGCTCTTGTCTGGCCCGCGCGTGCGAATGGGCATAGCTGTGCCAGTTGGGCATTCGACCCAACCGCAATCGAGCCCCTGAGCTTCCACTGATTCGATAACGTCAGACATATCGAATTGCCTCTCTTGTGATTACGATCCGTTTACCGGCTCGCTTGTGATACTGATCGTGCAATGCTTCCCCGTGCCGGCGAAGATCGTCAGTTACGGTCGGGGTGAATTGAACCGACTTGCGCCCTGCCTTGATGCGACGTGGATCGACACCGGGCCGTAGACCATCGGGCGAGCCAGTGCGGTCGTGATAGAACACCCTTTGCAAATTGCTGCTGCTGCCAGTCGTGAAGGCGACGATCTCCACACCCGCAATCGAATCGAAGCGAAGCGGTCGTGATTCAATCACAGCCTCTTGCACGCTCAGACCCTTTTGCACGCTGGCGCACAAGAAGACAACCTTGCGCTCCTCAACGTAGGGATAGGCGAACTGCGGCAGCACTGGCTCCCCGCCCCACCAGCGCTTGAATGCAGAGCGTGTATCGCTCAGCACCCAACAGCGCCACCAGTTGGCTTGCCGCTGGACAGCACTGAGGATTAAAGCACCGGGGATGCTGTCGTGTTGCGGAATCGGGCCAGACCAGTCGAACAATTCCGCCTTGCTGATCCAGCGGGCGTGAGTGTCGGCGTCAACTAGCCTCATTAACGGCCTCAAGATTCTCAGCAGCCTTAGCGTGGCGTTCCTCGTAGGGCAAATCTTTGATTTCCGCCCATGAAAATTTCGCCCCAGGCAATCCAGCTACACGCTCCTGTTCTGCCAAACGAGCTTCTGCCTCGGCCCACCGTTGCTGCTCTGGGGTCAGTTCCTTTTCCGGTACGGGCTCCTCCGGTGTGGGTTCTGGCACAATCTCGTCGTCATCCCCCATGAGCGCCCTGAGGTCATCCATTTCGCGCTGGAGTGCTTCTCGCTTGGCTTTGGTGCGGTTGTCTTCGTTGGTGGCAAGCTCCACGTACATCTTCTGCGCGGTCGCAAGGCAAGCCCCAGGGGTGGACGCTTGCGAAACCATTCGCACCGAAGCGCGTACGTCTTCGAGCGGGCAGTCCGGGCTGAATCTGCACCGATCCGCTAAGTTCCTGGTCGCCCGAATCGTGGGCTCACGGGCCTCGCGGTCAGTCAATGCAGCTTTGTTTGCTGCTTCCTTGGCTTCCCACTCGCGGGATGCCTCGGAATACATAGCCTGACGATCCACACGGCCGCTGTGTATAGTCGGTCGGTTCAGGTGCTCTTGAAGCTGTGGACTCTCAAAGGGGTTGGCGTTTACGGCGACCTTTTGAGGGGTCATCCGTGGCGTGAATTGCAGGTCGTGAATGCGCTGTTGCAGCGGGAGGGCGTCGAATGCGCCCTGGTGAATACCACAGGGTGCGGTCAGTTCTTTGTGCGTCAATTCGCGCTTGGCCAGAGCTTCCATTAGGCTCCAGTGCTTGTCGAGCGCAGCTTGGTTTGGGAACACCCGGTCCAGCGCGGAGATTTTGCCACCTTGGGAAATGGTCGGCCCATAATTTCTGGTCATAGTTGGTCCTCTTGGAATCTCATGCGGCGTATCAAAAGGGATACATCGCTTGGTGAAACGACCGGCAAAACGTATCGCCGGTTGCGGTAAGTTAGAATGAGCGTGCCATCCTCAAGTGTTGCCGTCACGCCCCTAGGGGCGCGCTGCTTGGACTGGCACTGGGCAAACGCCCACAGCTTGGTGGCTTCGTCGGTGAAGTAGCACTTCTGGAAATCTGACGAAATCCAATTAGGTCCATTCTTGATCCACGATGGCCCGCGCACATATTGCCAGATCGGTGCCTGTGGCTCGGCAGCTTGCTTTGCTGCCTCACGCGCTGGGCCGCTTGGCATGGAGTACCATTGCATGTGAAAAACGCACCGCACGTCGGCTTGTCAACGTGCGATGCGCGCCTGCGCAGTGTCAAGAATTGGCGATGTACAGATTTTTCAAATCACTCAACCGCTGGTTCGGATTTCCGCCACTCTGCCGGAAGCTGTCAGCAACAGACTCCCAGCACTCTTGCTGAGTGTAAAACCGTTTGCCCGAGATTTGATCTTCCCACACCGCATTGTCGGCCACCGAAACGCCCGGCGTGCCAAGGTTGCGGGTGAACTGCTTTAGAATTTCGATGTCCATTACTGATTGCTTTCAAACCGGTTTTGCAGATCGCTGAGCGTGTGCTCCGGTGCGCCATCGGCTGCAATGTAACTCTGGCGGGACGACTCAAGCGCTTCGGCGTAAGTCTCGAAGCGAGCCAGGGAGATGAGGTCGGTGTAGACGCTATGATTGTCTTCACAAGTGATTCCGGGGCTGGCGGGGCCAGCAACGTATAGGCGGTTTTGTTGGATGTCCATTGTGTCCCTCTTAGGGTTAGGGGTTGTGAAAAACGACCAACCAGGGGCGGAAAGCTTGGAGAACTTAAGTTCCCCTGGTCGGCCGTGAAGTGCAGCTAGGACCGAAGCTGCGCGCGTTTGTAAGCAATGAATTCTTGTGGCAGTCGCCAACGGTAGAACCACTCACCGTCAGCGGTCCTGTGACGGAAGGGGCAGTCGGGGTGTCGCCAATCAGATTGGCCCTGGAAGCGCTCGACACCATAGCGCGCTAATTCTTCTGTGGTCATGGTGGTCCATTCCTGTCCGCTTGGACTGTAGAATTTTGTAAAGCGACAGGGCAGCGTGAGTGCTGGCGTGCCGCTGTGTGGGTTTAGACAGCAACCGGTGGAAACAATGCCTGTCGCCTGTCAAGCTGGCCAAGTTCATAGCCAAGTCGAGAGGCTTCCGCTACGAAGCGCGACCGTGGCCAGAACGTGCTTTCGGCCGGCGAGAGAAGCGCCACGAACGAATCGTACAAACTAAGAACGGTGGTTGGTCGCGCGCAGCGCTCCGCTAGAAAACGTTCAAGCATTGGAAGCACCAAAGGTGAGAAGGTAGAAAGCCTACTGTGGGCATCTACCCCTAAAATGACGCCACGCAGAGTCATTCCTGCGGTTCGACGCCATAAATTTGGCGAAGTTCTCTGACCACGCGGTCAAAGCGGTCCCGACAAGTGCGGATCGGCACGCTAAGTTCGTCCGAGATATCCTGCCAGGATGATCCCGCGAGCCGAGCGCGAACTAGATCACTTGCCCGCCATTGCGCCGGAAGCTTGCACAACACGCGGTCTAGGTTTGCCCAAAGCTTGCGGTGTCGGTCATCAAGCTTATTGGCGTCACTGTCATTGCGGACGATCGCCGCTGAGCCGTCCGGCAGTCTGGTGATTACTTCCGATAGCTCGTCCACGTCGATATCATCGTGTTTCAGTTTTGACTGTTCGCGCGAGAGCGCGCCCACGACCCACCGCTCAAAGTAGGCAAAGGGGAAGAATCCTGGTTGCTGGGGCTTCACTCTCTGTATCGCGTCCCAAAACGCTTCAACAGCCCGCGATTCTAAATGCTCGGCCCACTCAGGATCATCGTGGATGTCAAACCGTTTTAGGTGCTCCCACACACACTTGCGAATCATCGAAATATGGCCCATGAAGAGAGCGTCCTTGATCTCTTGTAATTGGTGCAACAACTCGGCCGAGCGCTCAGCCGTTAGAGGCGCTGCGTCAGGCAGACCAGATTTATAGCGTGGGCGCTGTGCGATGCTCATGCGTTGATCTTCGGATGCTGGCCACGCTGGGCAATGGGTATACCGCGCTGCTCAAAGTCAACCTTAAAGCGCTGTTGAAGCTCGGCGGGAATGTCCCACTCGCGGAGCGCCCCATACTCCGCGATGTCACGACTTGCGTTGGAATACCCACGGTTGAATTGGCTAGGTGCTTTGATGCTGCCCAGGTGCTCTAGCAGCCGGTAGACATACCCTATTTTGTACTCCGCGATGGCAGCGTCTATGCCCGCGTCAAGTTCGTCTTCGATTGTCATTGTGCTAACCTCCAAACTGTTGTACGGCCGTCGCGCTTCACAAACCACTTGCCATCGCAAACCACTTCCCGGAACTTCTTGAGCGCGTGTCCGAGTAAATTTTTGGGGTCACTACGGCCCGGCAATTCGTCGATGGCATCGTGGAGCAAAGGAAACTTCATTTGCCCTGCCGCGCCCGCAAGGGAGCGCTCAACAGCTTCCTTGCACGACATTCCCTCATTGCCGGGATCAGCTTCCTGCCAGCCGGCAATCAGCATCCTTAGAAGTTGAGTTTCGGTATCGTTGCTCTGCTGCAATCCGATTCTGGTTTCGGCCGGGTCGCCAATGTCAGCCCAGACCATCGCTTGACGTACAACGTCGCTCCAACCCTCAAAGGAACCCCACGGCGTTATTGCTTGATGGGGTCTGCCAGCAAGGTGCCATTGACGCAGTATCGAAAGTGCAGCAGTTACGAGCTTACCGCGATTCTCGCGGACGTATACCAGTAGGCGCTTATGCGTCACGTCGCTGCGCACTTCGGGGTTCTCCATGCGCGACTCCATGCGAGCCCACACACAGCGCCGACAAGTATCCTTGGTCATTTGCAAATTGTTGGACGTGGCGAAGATGATGCCCGCCCACGGCATCGAAATTGTCTTATTCAGGCCGAGTCGCCGCCCCTGCCATTTCTCAGAAGTCAGCAGCGCATCAAGCGAGCCTGAGTCTAGTTTGCCTTTCAAGTTGTCGAGAAGAATGGCCGGGTCGCCGGCAATCACGATGCTGGTAATTGTCTTGCGCAGTTCTTCTTCTTCGCCGCCTATCGTGAGGCGCGGGAACGTGTTGGCCATTGCGATCTCCGCGATGCAATCTGCCTTGAGCCCCTTGCCGACTGCCGGAACGTTTCCCTCAATCAAGTGCATCGGTGTTGCTCCGATGTACGCGGGGCGCGCCAGGATGGAGAAGATGCCAGAATAGAAAAGCGTCTTGTGCTCGGGACGTTGGAACGGGAAGTCTGCGATTACGCCATCTAACAGCGCGATGGCTTCTGGCACTTTCATCAGGTCGCCGAAGTGAAGCGTAGATTCGGGCATGTAGAAGATGCCCGTTGCTTCGTGGAATCCTTTGCGGTGCAGGATCGTTCCATCGGCCAAGAATCTTGGCGTCTTGGCAATCGACTCAATGGTGGGGATTGTCTTGGGGTAGCTGCCAAGTTCTCCAATCTTCTTGGCCAGCCGCTCGGGTGCGCGAGACTTCTTAAGCTTCTCGCTCTTAACGTCGAATTTCTTGAAGTCGCAGGAATCGTCCAGAGCGGTATGGATCGCCGACACGGGTAGCGGCTGCAAGGTCGGTGTATCTGGGGCGCGCAAAACATGCGACGGGCTGGGCGATCCCGTCTCGATTCGGAAAAGGGCACCCAAGCGCTGGTAGATGCCAGGGGCGCTCGCCAACCCAACCAAGCACTTGTCAACCATCGTCGATTCCGAGTCTGTGCTCAGATCGATGATCGGCTTGTGTCCAGGGTAGAAGAACGAAGCATAGCCGTGGGAATTGTTGTGCCAGCCCGGCTTCTCTTGCTCGGCGGCACGCCCGAAAAGCGAGATATACCACGCTCCATCGGGGCGGTAGTACGCCCAGCAGTTTGTTCCGGCCGGATCGGTACCAGGGCTAACGGTGTCAAAATCGCACCGTTTCAGCAGACGGAACGCACTGACATTCACCGATACACGGGTGCCCTCGTCGATGACCTCGAAGCCGGCTGCCTCGAATTCGGCGATGTCAGCATCGTGCTCCCTGGTTCGGTGGTGCGATTTCTGAGGCTGGACATATTGGCCCTTTGCCAGTATTTCAAAGGTCGCGTCTACTGAACTCATGCAGGTTTCCTCGATACTACTGTTTGCACCCTTGCACCCATTAACACCCTTCATACCAGCCAGTTTAGAAATTATTCTTGCTGTAAGTCCTTATTTTACGTAGATATATTTCTGTAGGGGCTGGGAGTAAGGGTGCTTAAGGCTGCAAGGGTGCATGGCCCTAAACGTCAAGTTCTGGTCATTTCAAAGGGCGGACGCCCAGCGAGCTACAGACCCGCTGGACGCACCCGCTTCGGAGCGAACTTGACAAGTGTCTACCTACTACTACGGCTGGCAGGTAGCCTTGGTTGGTCGCTACGGGTAGTAACCCACCGTTCTTTGCTGGTCTGGTTCCGGTTGTAACGGTTACTCCAAGGAACCAGACCCAAGTGTCCTGTGATGCGAAAACGCAGCATGATACAGAGCGGGGAGCGGCCCCCGCGCCGCCCGCGCCGCTTGATCTGGCAGCTTGGAGCCATCGGTAGCTTGGAGCCATCGGTAGCAGACCATCGGCGGGGAGCCACCTGGTACAACCACCTGGTACAACCACCTGTCTACCAGCACCCCTGAAGCTGGCCGCTCCCGCTGGCCGCTCCCGCTGGCCGCTGGACAGCCTACGCTCCCCCGGTGGACGGTGGACGGTGGACGGTGGACGGTGGACGGTGGACGGTGGACGGTGGACGGTGGACGGTGGACGGTGGACGGTGGACGGTGGACAGCCTGCGCTCCCCGGTGGACGGTTGGTGGGTGCTCCCTCCCTCGCGGTTGGCGCGGTTGACCATCGCCAGCCGGCCATATCCGATACCACCCATATAGGTGGTACAACCCTCCGAACCCCGACAATCGGACCTAGCACCGCATACCAAATGCGGCGAAAACGCCTGTTTCTCTCGGGGAATTCCCACCTGACTACACCCGACGACTACACCCGGACGTGTCCAGGAGCCTGGTGACCGGGGGAAGGGGTCACATCCCCACTCGATACCACCCGTATAGGTGGCATAATCGGCCAGCCCTATACTCTGGCTACACCCATGTTGTTGTCGCCCTAACGCGTTAATTAACAACAGGTTACATGATCTACAGGGCCTTGTGGCGCTCTGGGGCGAACGGGGCGACTTTGACACCCCGGCCGTGTCGGCGCTCGTTAGCGGCCATCCTGTGGCGTCTGGCGGCGGGTTTCAGTTGCCTCGCTAGCGGCCAGCGCTAAAATTCGATTTGATACACCTGCACAACACCCTGCCTAAAAGTCACCCTCGCTAACGCTGCACACTTTTACTGACGGACCAGAACCTCACAAACTGGGGACGCTCGTGGAATGGACCTCCAATGATGTCGTCGGCGTGATTTCCTACCTGTTGCCGGGTTTTCTCGCGGCATGGGTATTCTACGGATTGACGACCCACCCAAGGAAAACGCCATTCGAGCGAGTGGTGCAAGCCCTTATCTTCACCGCGATCATCCAGGGAGCCGTTGCGGGCGGACGACTCACCTACACTCACTACTACGAAAGCGGTGTAGTCGATTGGGGCGAATGGGGAGGAGAAGCAGACCAAGTGTTGCCGCCGCTAGTGGCGGTCGTGACGGGTGTTATTTTTGCTGCTATTGCAAACAACGATTTGCTCCATTTCGTACTGCGCAAGCTCAGAATCACGAAGCGCACGTCCTACTCGTCCAACTGGTACAGCGCGTTCAACAAGGGCCGTCGGTATGTAACTCTTCATTTGCGGGACGGACGGCGCGTCTACGGATGGCCGTACGAATTCCCAGATCAATCGACTGCCGACCATTTTGCTCTCATGTGCGCCTATTGGGTACCTAGCGAGGGCGACCCGATCCCGCTACCGCTGGTCGAACGGCTCTTGATCCCGGCACGTGCAGTCAAATTGGTCGAACTGATGAAGGAAGAATCGGTTAATTCAAACCCTGCAACGGAGAACCAGAATGGGAAACCAAGCGCCGCAACTCCCACCAAACAATCAGACCCGACCCTGCGAATCGACGGGGCAAAAGGGGGCACAGGGCAGGCCACCGGCACCACAACAGATCAAGCCGCAAGTATCCCCTCCCCCGCCGCCAGCCCCAAGACACAAGTAAGCCGCAAGGGGAATCGTCGAAACCATCGCCGCCGCTAATCGAAAGGATTGCACTCATGGCTAACGAGCAGCAGAAACCAAGCGAAGCACGTCCCACGATCACCAAAATGATCCCGACTGATAACGGGAAGACTCAGGCTGGGAGAAATGATGGCCAGCCACCTACTACGACATCGGAAATCAAGACTTCGCCACCGCCACCCAAAGAATGAGGGCCGCCTAATGAGCGACAAGCGAACAACCAATTACGGCCGGAATGATGGCCCTAAGACGCGGATGATCGCGGAGGGCAACAACGGCAATCCGCCACCAAAAACCGTGTTGGCTAAACCACGGGTATCGCCACCGCCACCACCAATCAAGAAATGAAGGCACGGAGGGAAAAATGAAACCACTGTCGAGTGTCACTCAGGGCGACATCAACAACGCCGTGAGAATCGAAGCTGTCACCCGCGATGGAGAATCCGCGCCGGAGATGATCTGGTTTTGTCGTGGGAAGCCTACCGACACCAGCCGGGGACCATGCCAGCCATACGGTCGAAGCAGCACGCTCGTTGTTCACCTGCCGACCAAAGAAGACCTGCCGACACTCGTTGCAATGGTGTCGGACGCGACTGGTGCGGAATTCAGCGAAGAGGATGACGAGCCGGTCTAAATCTTCCGCAGGTACTTGGACCGAATCCATCCTACGCAATTGTTGCCGTTGCCGTCCGTAAAATATACTTGTCGCCAGCCTCGAAACTGGTCAGTAACAGTTACGACCTCGCCTAGATCAATCCAGCCCAGTCGCGTTGCCTTTGGTTTGGGATTGGCAACGACAGAACAAGTGCGATTGATGATGCGTGTGTGCTTCTTGTCAATTGGTATTGTACGGAGCAATCGCCGAGTTTTTGGTACACGCAACCGCGCGTTCAGGCCAGAAATCATGGTCACTAGAAAGCAAATAAGAAGCCAGAACACCCGAGATGCGGCTGCTGGTGCATTCGGTTCGCCAAGAATGTCGCAAAGAAAACCGCCTGCCATCCCTATCGCAAATCCCCTGACATCGGACGATGGATATCGGACGGCGATGTCAAGAAGTTGGACTAACTTCGCGCTATCCGACATCTCCGCGTAACCAGGAAGCTTTGCAAGCTCAGCGTTGACTATGGCGCGTTCGGCCGCGAATTCTTCGCCATCGTACTTGGCGAAAATGCTGTCGCGGGCCTTTTCCTTGCCAACTGTTTCTAGCTGTTGTGCCTCTTCAAGAGACGTGGTGATGAACTTGCGAAGCTGCGAAGCATCGATGCCGATTGAAAAGTTGGCAACGGACCTGATTTGATCGGCCATGCCAACGAGCTTTGCAATGTTCTGAGAGACAGCATGGGCATCCCTGACCTGGGCCTGAATGTTTTTGATGAACGAGACATCCAGGTTTCGATTGATGGCAGAAACGTCTGCTGTAATTAGGCGAGCAATCTCCCTGCGGGCATTTGCCTGTTCAAGGGCTTTCGTCACCATCGATTTGTTGGCGGCGTGAACGTCGCCGATCGTCTGCAAACTTCTCAGAGTTTCCCGAATTTGCCTCTGGCATGAGGCAATCGCTGCCACGTCGATGGTCATAGACCGCGCCGATTTATAGGCGTTGGCCAGTTCTTGCATGCTGCTTTTCATCCCCGAATTGTATCTGGCAACTTAGAAAACGAAAACAGGCCGCACGGGTCGCGGGAAGGGTTTGCTCACCTGATCGCAAGCCTCTAAACTTGGGCCAGACTCCTTGACCCATGAGTGCTTGCCGTGCCCCTATCCTGGAATGAGATTCGCCACAACGCCCACGCCTTCGCGAAGGAATGGGCGGACGAGTCGAACGAAGACGCCGAAGCCAAGAGCTTTTGGGATGCCTTCTTCGCGGTCTTCGGCGTCAAGCGCCGCACGGTCGCCAGCTTTGAAGAGCCGGTCAAGAATCTGGCCGGCAACTGGGCATACATCGATCTGTTCTGGCCGGGCACGCTGCTTGTCGAGCACAAGAGCCGTGGCAAGTCGTTGGACAAGGCCAACAGCCAGGCGATGGAGTACATCCACGGTCTAAAGAACGCTGGCCGGGATGAAGAGATACCGCGCTACATCATCGTTTCCGACTTCGCGCGGATTGCCTTGCATGACCTGGAAGACAACTCTTCGTTGACGTTTGAGCTAGGTGACTTGCACAAGCAGGTTAACGCGCTCGCATTCATTCCGGGTTACAAGCAGCACAAGCTGGACGCCGAAGACCCAATCAATATCAAGGCTGTTGAGCTTCTAGGCGACTTGCACGACTCACTAGAAGCTGGTGGGTACACGGGCCACGACCTGGAACGTTTCCTCGTCCGCATCCTGTTCTGCCTCTTCGCGGATGACACGGGCATTTTCGAGCGCAATGCGTTCGCGCTCTATTTGCAGAACCATACGAAGGAAGACGGGTCCGATCTGGGCGCACACTTGGAGAAGTGCTTTCGCGTTCTCGACACGGAAGCCGACAAGCGCCAGGCCAACCTTGTGGAGGAACTCGCTGTTCTCCCGCACGTCAACGGTCAGCTATTCAAAGAGCGCCTTCAATTTGCTGACTTCAATCGCACCATGCGTGACCAGTTGATGCGATGTACTCGCTTCGACTGGTCGCGAATCTCCCCGGCCGTATTCGGGTCGCTCTTCCAAAGTGTGATGGAACCCAAAGAGCGCCGACAGGTCGGAGCACACTACACAAGCGAGCGGGACATTCTCAAAGTTGTTCGCTCCCAATTCCTGGACGACCTGCGCACCGAATTCGAGCGGGTGAAGTCGAACAAGAATCGCCTCAAAGAGTTCCACGACAAGCTGGGGACGTTGCGATTTCTGGACCCGGCTTGCGGTTGCGGCAACTTCCTCGTCGTCACCTATCGCGAGCTTCGTGCGCTAGAACTCGACATCCTCAAGATTCTTTACGGTGGTGGCCAACAAGTCTATGACATTCAACGGTACTGTCTCGTCGATGTCGATGCGATGTTCGGAATCGAGATTAACGAGTTCCCCGCGCTGATCGCGGAAGTCGCAATGTGGCTTGTCGATCATCAAATGAACCAGCTTGTGTCGGCCGCGTTCGGTCTGTACTTCGTGCGACTGCCGCTAGTGAAGAGTGCGACAATCAAGAATGGCAACGCACTGCGAATCGACTGGACGGAAGTTCTTCCGCCTGGCAAGTGTTCGTTCGTCTTGGGCAACCCGCCCTTCGTTGGAAGCAAGTTCCAAACGGCTGAACAACGCGCGGATATGCAAGCCGTCGCCGGGAGCGTAAAGAACGGTGGCGTGCTTGATTACGTGACCGGGTGGTACTTCAAAGCAGCGGAGTACATTCGCGGTTCCGCGATCACAGTAGCGTTCGTCTCGACAAGTTCAATCACCCAGGGCGAGCAAGTTGGCACGCTTTGGAAGGAACTCTTCCGATCAGGTCTTGAGATTCGATTTGCGCATCGGACGTTCGCCTGGGCAAGCGAAGCTCGCGGCAGGGCGCACGTCCATGTTGTGATAATCGGTTTCGGCATCGGCGATTCGACGAACCGGCGACTATACGACTACGAATCTGATCCCGACAATCCCACTGTTGCCGTAGTTCGTCGAATCAGCCCATATCTGGTGGAAGGCCCCGATACTGTGATCGTGAACCGTAGCAAGCCGATTAGCGGCGTGCCATCTATTGGGATTGGCAACAAGCCCATCGACGATGGGAACTATTTGTTCAAGCCGGACGAGAAGGCGGAGTTTCTAAAGCGCGAACCAAAAGCCAAGAAATGGTTTCGGCAATGGTTTGGATCGGAAGAGTTCATCAACGGAAAAGAGCGATGGTGTCTTTGGCTTGGCGATTGTCCGCCGAACGAATTGCGGGAGATGCCAGAGGCCGTCAAGCGTGTCGATGCCGTCAAGAAGTTCAGATTGGCCAGCAAGAGCGCGCCCACACAAAAGCTAGCGAAGACTCCGACTCGCTTTCATGTTGAGAACATTCCCGACTCATCGTTCCTCGTAATTCCCAAGGTGTCGTCCGAACGTCGTCAATATATCCCGATCGGCTTTATGTCGCCGGACGTTCTCGTCAGCGACCTTTGCTTCATCTTTCGTGGCGCAACGCACTATCACTTCGGCGTGATGTCATCGGGAATTCACATGGCATGGGTCCGCCAAGTGTGCGGCAGGCTAGAATCGCGGTATCGCTATTCAGCGGACCTCGTTTACAACAACTTCCCGTGGCCGACGCCGAACGACAAGCAGATAGCGGCTGTTGAAAAGAAGGCGCAGGCCGTGCTTGATGCCCGCGCCGCATTCCCTGATTCGACCTTGGCTGATCTGTACGACCCGCTGACCATGCCCGCGAAGCTGACGAAAGCTCACGCCGAACTGGATCGTGCCGTTGACGCCTGCTACCGATCGCAACCGTTCGCGAGCGATCGCGCCCGCGTGGAGTTCCTGTTCGACTTGTACACGAAGCTAGACACGCCACTTGCTGCAAAGCCGAAGAAGAAGAAGGCGAAATAGAAACAGGCCGCTGGAATCCAGCGGCCTGTTGCGGACTGTAGAAACCTAAACCTTACTTGCCATCGTAAAGCCACGCTCGCACAGCTTCGCACACGGCCTTGATCCGATCATCGTACACGCCATCGTGCAAATGATCCTCTTCGTAGAACTCTGCGGCGATGTCACCGCTTGGGGGAACGTGCCCCATGATGGCGCGGGCGGTGTCTTTGTGCCCCGTACGCGTGGCAATCGTCTGGAATACGTGTCGTAGAGTGGCGAACGAAGCGCCTTTGGCGCGATTGGGCACGAGCTTATTGAATGCCGACGATAACACCGGGTCACGTCCCACCTTCCCGTTGCTGTCGGCGGGAAGGTCTTCATGCCATGTCTTCCCGTTTGGCTGCAAAAACAAGTGAGTCGTACTGCCCTTCAAGAGCGCGAGAGCTTCGCGAGTTTCAGGCCAGAGCCAAGCTCGGCGGGCCATCCAAGTTTTTGTCCGCTCTTGGACCAACCATTCACCTTGAATTGAATCGGGGGCCATGTTGGCAATGTCAACATTCGTAAACCCACAGTTTAGGCCAACCAGAATCATGGCCTTCATCTGTTGATCTGCCTTGCCCAACGCTGCTCGAATCTGGTCCGCCTGGAAAAACTTCCTGATTCCTGCCTTCCGTTTTTCTGCCTTGTCCTGGCGACGTTTGGCAACCCCTGGCGGCTTGAACCTGTCACCCATCGGGACAACGATTCCGAGTTCCTCGTGTGCATACTTGAACAACGTTCGCGTTACCGCAACGTTCTTTCGCAGCCGGTGTACCCCGTGCTTAGCGGCGAGCGCCGCCCTAAATCGCATAAAGTCATCGGGGCGCAGTGAACTGATTGGCGTATCCTTGCCCAACTCGTGCAGGACGTACCCACAGATTTCATGGTAATCGCTCCATGATCGCTCTGAGAATTCTTTGGTCTTGATCTGTTTCTTGCGGGCACCCAAGAACTTGTTTGCCAACTCCTGGACGGTCAGGCCGTCTGCGGGTGTAGAAACTACACCCGCCACGATGTCGTTAACTCGTGCCTTGTACTCGCGGAGGGCGGCCGGTGGGTCGGCCAGCACACCAAAGTAGTGGAAGTCGCCCTTGATCTTCTTGCACCACTGGCCGCTGCCCTCATGTGCCCACAACGGGAACTCGGGGTATGGCTTCTCTGTCTTCTTGCTGGACGCTATATTTGCTTTTGCCTTGGTCGTGCGTGGCATAGTTCTGAGCCTCTCGGGTGTAGTCGCGGGTGTAGTCCCCGTTCCGTCTACTTCAAGGATAGCTCAAAAACCCCATAAAACAAGGCAAATGCCAGCGTAGCTTCAATTGGCAGAGCACCGCATTCGTAATGCGGGGGTTGCGGGTTCGACTCCCGCCGCTGGCTTTTCGCGGGTTTTTGCCGTTTGCCTTCGATCGCTGCCGACGGACCGCCGCCGCGATGCGCGGGGCAGGTTCGGGAAAGCACCGGCCCTTGACGCCCTTGGCGGCAGGCGCTAAACTGTCGCAACTCGTTATGAACTGCTAGGTTAGTGGTTTCCCCCTGGTCGCACCGAAATCGCGTTTGTTCATCAGGCCGTTGCCGCGCGCCACAGGGCACGTCGCGGCAGGCCTTTTTTTGCCGGGAGCCTTCGCTCGGCGGGGCTGCTGATACGTCGCTTGTACGCAGCCGAGACGTCGGCACGCTGGCGATTGGCGCCCCGGTATTTCGCCCCTGACATTTTTCGGCCGCCGCTATTTTCGGAGAGAGTCTGATGGCCCAAGGTTTAGAGACGGACCTGAAGCAGATGGTGTTGTCCGGAGGGCCCTTCGGTCCTCAGGAAGTCAAGCAGATCGTCCAGGCGATCGCCGAAGACATGACGCAATATCGCGCCCTGCGCGACGCCATTGGCGAACTGGAGATGCGCGAAGGGCGCAGCCCGGCCGAGGCCGTGCGTTTGGGCGTCTGCCTCTTTCTGTTGGGGCGTTACGCCGCCGCGATCGAAGTGCTCAAGACGGGCGACGGCGGCGCGCTGGCCCACTTCTACATCGCCAAGGGCCACTTCGCGCTGGAGAAATCCAGCGAAGCCATTGCCGCCTATGCCGCCGCCGCCAACGCCGGCTATAAGAGCGACGACTGCGCCCTGGGCAAGGCCGAGGCGCAACGCGCATCCGGCGACTTGCAGGGGGCGCTGGCAACGCTCGACGCGCTGTCCGGCGCCGTGGAGCAAACGGCCGAGTACCTCTATCAGCGCGGCGCCACCGTTTCGGCACTGGGCACCAATCCCACCGAGGTCGTCGCGCTGTTCGAGCGCGCCATCGAGTCCGACCCGAACCACGCCGGCGCGCTGTTCGGACTGGCGCGCGAAAACGATCTCCGCGGCAACGACGATACGGCGCTGGACCTGTACGAGCGCTCGGTCGCGCAGTTCCCGGCCTTTGTCGGCTCGCTGTTGAACCTGGGCGTGCTCTACGAAGATCGCCAGCAGTACGACCGCGCCCAGCAGTGCTACCAGCGCATTCTGGACGTGTTTCCAAATCACGCGCGGGCGAGGCTGTTCCTCAAAGACGCGCAAGCCTCGGGCGACATGTTCTTCGACGAGGATGCCCAGCGCCGGCGCGACCGCACGAACCAGGTGTTGGGCGTGCCGGTCAGCGATTTCGAGCTGTCGGTGCGCAGCCGCAATTGCTTGCAGAAAATGGGCATTCACACGCTGGGCGACCTGGCTCGTTGCACCGAGGCCGAACTGCTGGCCAGCAAGAACTTCGGCGAGACCTCGCTGGTGGAAATCCGCGACATGTTGGCCTCGAAGGGGCTCTCGCTGGGGCAGTTCGCCATCACCAAGGCCGAGCCCGAACCGGCCTTCGAGCCGGAGTCCATGTCGCCCGACGAGCAGGCGATGCTCGATCGACCGATCTCGGATCTGAACCTTTCGGTGCGTGCCCGCAAGTGCATGATCCGGCTGGGACTGAACACGGTTGGCGAGTTGCTGCGTCGCACCGGCGACGACTTGCTGGAGTGCAAGAATTTCGGCGTGACCAGCCTCAACGAAGTGCGCGAAAAGCTGTCGATCCAAGGCCTGAAGCTGCGCGGCGACTGACGAACGCTTGCAAACCGGGCGCGGGCGCGTATGACGAGCGGCAGTTTTTCGTTTCGCCTGCTGGCGACCGACCGGGCGAGCGCCGCGCGCACCGCCCTCTTCAGCACGCCGCACGGCGACGTAGACCTGCCGGCGTTCATGCCCGTGGGCACGCAGGCCACGGTCAAGGGGCTGATGCTCGACGCGCTGCGCGCCACCGGCGCGCAGATGATCCTGGCCAACACCTATCACCTGGCGCTGCGCCCCGGAGCCGAGGTGGTGGCCCAGTTGGGCGGCTTGCACGGCTTCTCGGGCTGGGACGGACCGATCCTGACCGACAGCGGCGGCTTTCAGATCTTCAGCCTGGCGCACAACGCCAGGATCACCGAACAGCAGGCGACGTTTCGCTCGCATCTCGACGGCAACTTGTTCGAGCTGTCGCCGGAACGCGCGGTGGCGATCCAAGAGTCGCTCGGCGCCGACGTGATGATGGTGCTCGACCACGTGGTGGCTCTGCCCAACGACGCGGCCGCCGTCCGCGATGCGAGCGAACGATCGGTGCGTTGGGCGCGCCGCTGCCAACAGGCGCAAACGCGCACCGACCAGGCGCTGTTTGCCATCGTGCAAGGCGGCCTCGATGCCCAGTTGCGCGTGCAATGCGCGCAGCAACTGGCCGAGCTGGATTTTCCCGGCTACGCGGTGGGGGGATTGAGCGTGGGCGAGACGCCGGCCGAAATGTACCGGATGCTCGATGCGACCGTGCCCGCGCTGCCGGCCGACCGCCCGCGTTACCTGATGGGCGTGGGCCGTCCGCAGGACCTGTTGGAGGCGATCGGGCGCGGCATCGACCTGTTCGACTGCGTGCTGCCGACGCGCAACGCCCGCAACGCGATGGCCTTTACCGCATCCGGGCCGATTCGGCTGCGCAACGTGCGGTTCGAGCGCGACGCACGGCCGCTCGAAGAGGGGTGCCCCTGTGCCGCGTGCCGCCATAGCCGAGGCTACCTGCGCCACCTGTTCATGGCAAACGAGATGCTGGGGCCGATTCTCGTTTCGCAGCACAACGTAACGTACTACCAGCGCTTGCTGGCCGACGCGCGCGCGGCGATTGTCGAAGGCCGTTACGCCGCCTTTGCGGCGGCCAGGCTGCAGGGCCTGGAGCGCGTTGAGCCGTAGGTCGGCCGTGGCATGGTTTGCTGCCCTTGTCCCTTTGCAGGTATCGCTTTAAGATACGGCTTCGTGCTCGATGGCGATCGATCCAGCACCGGTGGGCTCGTCCCGGCCGGTCCCCCTGCGCGTGCCTGCCCGGCGTCCACAAGGCGTACTGTCGCACCGGCGTTGCTAGCGGAGATCGCTCGGGGGCCAACTATTCGTCCGTGCGTCGCCGGCCGGCCACGTGTCGCCGGCCGTCCGCGGGTTGCCAGCCCAGGGTCACGACAGGCAGCGTTGAGGGAGAATCGAACCGCGTGTTGAACTTGATGAATCCAGTCTTTGAAAACCTGCTGCTTGCCGAGGCAGCCGAAGGCGGTGGCGGTGGCAGTCCGTTCGGCATCCTGCCGGGCCTGCTGATCGTGGTCGCGCTGTTTTACTTTCTGATGATTCGGCCCGAACGGCGCAAGCAGGCGACGCACCGCGCCCTGCTCGAAGGCTTGAAAAAGAACGACCGCGTGGTGACCATCGGCGGCATCTACGGCGTGGTGGTCAACGTGCAGCGCGACGCCGACGAGGTCACCATCAAAGTCGACGAGAATACGAACACCAAGCTGCGCGTGTCGTTCACCGCGATCTCGCGCGTGCTGGCCGACCAACCCGCGGGCGAAAAGTCCGAATGAGGATGGCCGCAATTGGAAATGACGTTGGCAAGCGCAAGCTGCAACCGGTCCGCATAACCTTCTCCTGGTGAGGAAGCTGCTCTCATGTCGCTCAATTCCGTACTTCCTTGGATCGTAGCCCAGGTCGAGCAGGCGGCGGAGCCCGCCGCCGATGAGATGGGCGGCATGTTGCGACTGCTGGTGGCGGCCGGCGTGATCGTCGGCTCGTTCGTGGTGGGCTCGCTGCTGGCGCGTGCCTTGCGCATGCCGGATTTCGGGCTGAAGATCGGCGTGGTGGTTTTTGCCTTGGTGGCCGGCGTGGCCGTGTGCGTCGCCGGATGGCCGCCCAAGCTGGGCATCGACCTGAGCGGCGGCGTGGTGCTGGTGTACGAGCTCGACACCGAGCAGACCAAGTCATCGTGGATGCCCAGCGCCATTTCGCAGTTGACGAAGGAGTTGAATGCAGGCGGCGAAAAACGCGTCGAGGTCCGCTCGGTGGGCGCCGACAAGATCGAGATCATCACGCCGGAGGATTTCGACCCTGAGGCCGTCGACAACGCCGTCAGCGAGCTGCACAGATCGGTCGACCTGGCGTTTGAAAGCGCGGGTGAGCCTCGCAGCAAAGACGGCAAGACCGTCTTCACGTATCGGGCCGACCAAGCGCAAAAGACCGTGGCAATGAGCGACCTGATCGCCGCCGTCACGCGGCGCATCAATCCCGGCGGCGTCAAGGAGCTCACCATTCGCCAGTACGGCGCCGAGCAACTGGAAGTCATCATCCCCGAGGTCGACAAGCAAGAAGTCGATCAGATCAAGAAGCGGATCTCCACCAGCGGCTTGTTGGAGTTCCGCATCGTGGCCAACCAGAACGACGACCGCGACATCATCCGCGCGGGCGAGAAGACCGCCGGCAACGACGTCTACATCGGCGGCAACCTGGTGGGACGGTGGGTGAAAGCCGGCCCTGATTTCTTTCTGGGACCCGAGGCGCTGGCGTCGTTTCGCGAAACTCCGGCGCGCGGGCGCGAGGTGCTGGCGCGGATCGACCGCTTCAACGTCGATGGCGGCAATCTCTCTTCCGCTTCCAAGGGCTACGACCAAGGTCAACATGCCGTCAATTTCTCCTTCGACGCCGCGGGCGCTCAACGCTTCGGCCAACTGACCAAACAGAATCTGCCCGACGCGGCGACGGGCTTCTTTCGCCACTTGGGCATCGTGCTCGACAACGAAGTGCTGTCGGCGCCAAGAATCAACAGCACGATTCGCGAACGCGGTCAGATCACCGGTAACTTCACCGACAAGGACGTGGAGTTCCTGGTCGACGTGCTCAACGCCGGCAGCCTGCCGGCGACCCTGCGGCCTGAGCCCATCAGCCAGCATCAGATCAGCGCCCAGTTGGGCGACGATACGATCCGCAAGGGAAGCCAGGCGATGATCATCTCGACGGTCGCGATCCTGATCTTCATGTTGGCTTATTACCGCTGGTCGGGCGCCGTGGCGAACTTTGCCGTGGTGATGAACGTGATCATTACGGTGGCCTTGATGATCCTGATCAAAGCCGCCTTCACGCTGCCCGGCCTGGCGGGGCTGGTGCTGACCGTGGGCATGGCCGTCGATGCCAACGTGCTGATCTACGAGCGAATGCGCGAGGAGTTGGAGCGAGGCGCCTCGTTGCGGATGGCCATTCGCAACGGCTTCTCACGCGCCAGCGCCACCATTATCGACGCGAATTTGACGACCCTGATTACCGCGATCGTGCTGTACGTGATCGGCACCGATCAGATCAAAGGCTTCGCCGTCACCCTGATCTTGGGACTGATCGTCAGCATGTTTACCGCGATTTTCGTGTCGCGGGTGATCTTCGACGTGGCGGAAAAGAAACGCTGGCTCACGAAGCTGAAGATGATGCGGTTCATCGGCCACACCAACTACAACTTCATCCGCTGGCGCACGCCCGCGATGGCGGCGTCGTTGATCGTGATTGCCATCGGGCTGGGCGCGGCCGCCAATCGCGGCAAGGAATTGCTCGACATCGACTTCACCGGCGGGTCGAGCGTGCAACTGCTGTTTGCCGAGGGCAAGGCGCAAAACGTCGCCGACGTTCGCAAGGCCGTGGCCGAGCTGCCCGACGTGGCCGTCAGCAGCATGGGCGAGGAAAACAGAGAGTTCAAAATCGACACCTCGGAGCCCGACATCGAGAAGGTTCAAGCCACGCTGCAGCAGGCCTTTGGCGACGCGCTGCAAACCTACAGCATGTCGTACGAGGGGCTAGCGACGATCGAACCGGCCGAAAGCGAGCCGGCCGCCGGCGAGTCGCCATCACCAGAGCCGTCTGCGGCGGCGACGCCGGCCCCGGAGTCGAGGAACGAAAGCAATAATGCGACCGACCCGCCGGCCGACGCCGCGGATCC
>JBGSYQ010000357.1:0-31076 GCA_041750795.1 Pirellulales bacterium
CATCGTGCCGCTCGCTGCCGCGGAGCGAGCCGATTCCGCAGCCCCCCAGCGAAGCGACGCTGGTGCGCCGAGCGACGGCCGAAGCAGTGGCTCACGACGCGCAGCGGACGCCGCACGTCCCGATTGAGTGTGTTGTTGACGCCGGCATTCCGGTGCCGCTGCACTGCGAAACTCCTTGGGCCCCGCCGGGCATCGCCGGTCCCTGGCCGCACGACGAGTACCTGCTCGACGGCGGCGATCGCGATATCCAGGTGAACGTCAGCCCGGACAAGCAAATTCACGGCGTGGAAATGGAAGACACCGTGGCGGTGTATGAAACGATCGACGGCGAAACGCGAATCAAGCCCAGCAACCGCGTGTGCTTGTATTCGCCGCGGTTCGCCGCCGTGAGGCAAGTGACGGGGGCCGTGCAAAACGAGTACACCGACCAGCCGATCGGCGTGGATCGCCCGCTGGTGCCAGGGGCCTATCAAGACGACCAACTGGCCACCACGGCGGTGCAGCCGGAAATGCCCGAGGGTCAAATCGGCCGCAAGATCCCGAGCATCGAGCGCGTGGGCGAGAGCGCCGTGCCCGCCACCAGCCGCCAGCCGATCGAAGCACTGGAAGGCGGATTCGCCCCGCACGAGGATTTCCTGGTCATGCGGCTGGGCGTGATGAAAGACGCGGAACGCGCTCGATTGGCCGAAGCAATCGACGCGGCCATCACCTGGACGCACGACGCGGCCGTGCAGGTGATACTCGAAGAACAGCAAGCCGTCGAATTCTCAGGCGACCAGAAAGCGCAGGCCACGTTCCGCGTGCAGTTGCCCAACAATCCCTGTCTGCGCATCATCAAGACCGCCAGCACCAAAGTGGCCCAGCCAGGCGACATCGTCGACTTCACCATTCGCTTCGACAATCTGGGCGACCAGACGATCAACCGCGTGGTGCTGATCGACAACCTGACGACGCGGCTGGAGTACGTGCCCGGCACGGCGCAGTGCAGCCGGCCGGCACAGTTCTTCACGGCGGACAACGAGGGGGAATCGCTGGTGCTGCGGTGGGAACTGACGGAACCGCTGCCAGTCGGCCACGGCGGGTTGGTGCGGTTCCACTGCAAGGTGCGGTAGCGGTCGTGGCGCCGCAGCTTGACTCGAAAAAGCTCGGCCGTTGGTCATGCACCCCGTACATGAAAGCCGTAGATCCTGGAAGCGCGGCAATGCGCGCGCAGCCGGCCGATGCAATCCAGGTCCGGACCAAATGCAAGGCCGTTGGTTCGCGGAAGCGGAGCCGGGAGCTGCACATGGAATTACTGGCCAGCTTTCGCGCGGTTTGCGGGTTCGCTAAGATGCTCGCTTGCGAATCCTTGAGACACGCGAACTTGGGAGCACAACTTCGATGCAACTGGCAGGCAATGCGGCGATTGTGACGGGTGGCGGAACGGGCGTGGGGCGGGCGACGGCGCTGGAGCTGGCGCGGCTGGGTTGCTCGGTGCTGGTGAACTACTCGCGGTCGAAGGATGAGGCGGAACAGACCGCCGGCGAGATCGCAGCCTTGGGCGTGAAAGCCTTGGCCGTGCAAGCCGACGTGGCCGACGACGACGCCTGCCGCGGCATGGTCGCTACCGCCGTCAAGGCGTTCGGCCGGATAGACATCCTGATCAACAACGCCGGCACGACAAAGTTCGTGCTGGCCGCCGATCTCGATCGCGTAACCGACGAAGACTGGCAGCGCATTTTTGCCGTCAACGTGATCGGCCCGTTTCATTGCGCCCGCGCCGTCAAGGAGCCAATGCTCGCCTGCGGCGGCGGGCAGATCATTAACGTGTCGAGCGTGGCGGGCATTGCCGGCAAGGGAAGCTCGATTCCCTATGCGGCCTCCAAGGGCGCACTCAACAATCTGACTCTGGCGCTGGCGCGTTCGCTTGCGCCCAAGATTCGCGTCAATGCCGTGGCGCCGGGGTTCATCACCGGGCGCTGGTTGAAGCAAGGCCTGGGGCCAGCCTACGAGCCGATGAAAGAGATGTTCGAGCAGTCCTGTCCGTTGGAGAAAGTGTGCGATCCGCCCGACGTGGCCGCGGCGATCCTGAGCCTGGTGACCGGATCGTCGATGATCACCGGGCAGTGCCTGGTGGTCGATGGCGGGATGCTGATTGGGAAGTAGCTTGTGGGAGTCCAGCCTTCAGGCTGCGATTTCGCTTGCGAACTTAGTGCGATGGGCCGGGGGCAGCCTGAAGGCTGGACTCGAAGGTGGGACGGAGTTACTGGTAGCGGGTGTTGGGGGCGGCGCGGAGTTGGGCGCTGGTGCCCGCGCCGGCCGGTGGTGGACCGACGGGCGCTAAGCCGCCGGGCTGCGCGAGATCAACCTCGGTGTAGCCGCTGTAGACCGGCTTGGTAAACAGTTGCTCTGGCGTGGCCGTGAGCTGATTGACCAGTACGTCGCCCAACTCCAGCGACAGGCTCATGTGGGCCGGCGGCAGTTGGATCTCGACTTGCCGCGGCAGCTTCACGCCGGTGGCCGGATCGTGCTTGTGATTGGACAGAATGGCGGACGCCAGTCGCACTCCCTGGGCGTCGTAGATGTGATTTTCCAGCACGATGCCGCGTGACTCGTCGATGATGACGATTCTCGACCGGGGGCCGCTGGAGGTGATGGAGCGTGTGCGAATCTCGACGCGACCGCTGCCCACCGGGAACGGCCCCTCGATTTGCCCGGTGCGATCGAACGTGATGATGCCCAGGGCCTCGATCAACCACTCAGGCTCGACCGGCATCATCTGTCGCGCGGCGCTACTGGCGAATTGTTCGTGCCGGCAATAGTACAGCGCAGGCGGTTGGGCGCGCCGCACCCAAAACCAGAATAGCTCCTCGTTGCTGCCGATGTCGAGCTCTGTGCCCATGAACTTCTGAGCAACCAGTCGGAACGAGCGGGAGCGTTGAAACGCGATGTTGGCGTTGAGCGAGGGAAGGCCCGGCACGCTCACCGTGGCTTTCGGCGCCGACAGTGACGACAACCGCGCGCTGTTGTCGTTGACGACGTCGACCACCTGATCGAGCGACGGGGAAGGTGGCAGCGCCCGCGGGATCGGCTGCGTGTACTGCTGCAACATCCGCGGGCACCCCGCCCCGCTCGATGCCATCAAGACCAGCACCCCGCAAGTCGCCCACAACCAGCGACCGGCGCGCACGTCAAGCGCCGGGCGGACGCGCTTAGCTGGTGGTAGCTGACGGTGCATGGTCGAGAGTGTCTTTCCGCCTTCAGCCGGCATTGGCAAACAACAAGCGGGAAAGTTCTTCCTGGATTTCGGCGGTGCGCGCCTCGCTGGGCATGGCCGTGAACACTCGATAGGTCGTCTCGCGGCGCGGGCAGTAGAGCACCGACACTTCGCGGCCGGACTCGTCGCGCTCGGTCTCTTCCAGGCGCACCACGCGGCGACGGATCAACAGCAGCGCCAGCACGTAGCGCATGTCTTGCATCTCGGCTTGCGTTTCCAAGGTTTCGAGCAGGTCGAGCATTACGTCGTTGGGCGCGAAGTGCAGCTTGCGCGCGTCCCGTTCCGGCATGCGCGATTTCCACCAGCCGAGGATTCCCTCGGGAGGCCCCTGCCAGGCTTCGGCCGAGTAATCGCGGCGCACGACTTCGGCCCCCTCGGCGGTGAGGGTGGAGAAGAAGGTCTCGCCGGGCTGCAACTCGCGCCCGGTCGTGGCGCAGTGTCGCGTGCAGCGTTGGACTTCGTAGTCGATCATCGGCACGTCGGGCGAACGGAGCGGAACGATTCGAAACGAGACGTGAGCCGCCCGCGCAGGGCGCGATCCCAACACGGCGCGGTTTTTGGCGGCGGAATAGTACGGAAAACACGCGTGCAACTCAAGGCGCTCTCCGGCAAACCGGCGGCAACAGGGGGCGTCCGTTTCCACGCGGCCAGTCCCCCGCCGTGCCGTCGGCAGCAGGAGCCGGCAAGCCATGTAAACCGGTGCGAGACAGGCGTTAACCCGCAGGCGAACCTTTCAGCTTGACCCTGGGTCTTTGGTGCGGTAGAGTCTGTATCAGAGCGGTTGCTGGCGCGCAGGTGCTGGCACGGCCCACTTTTTTGAGAGTTTGTGAAATGGACAATTCGAGCCGACTGCGGTTGTTGCTCCTGGCGCTTCTTGGGCGCATGCCGTAGGGGTTCGTACATTTCAACGCGATGCACACAACGAACCCCGAGGCTTACAAGCCTTGGGGTTTTTTTGTTCGGCGCCGTGAGATTGGGCGCTGTGAGATTCGGCGCTGTGAGATTGGGCGCAGTGAGATTGAACCGGATTGTTCGCAGTGAGGTTGCCGGCACGTACTACGGCCCAGCGGGCCGAAGTGCGGGCCGCAAGGAACGACCATGATTCGCGGCGGATGTCAACGATCGAGGGGATTGCGAGCGACGAGGGCGCGGTTGGTGTTGCCCGGGCCGACCTGGGGTCGGCCTTCGGCGGCGGTCAATCGTGTTTCTCTGCAAGCAAACCTCTAGCGAACGAGGAGTTCCCAATGTCCCAACGAATCATCCGCATTTTTGACACCACGCTGCGCGACGGCGAGCAGTCGCCGGGCGCAAGCATGAACCTGGCCGAGAAGATGGAAGTCGCCCAGGCGCTGGTCGACCTGGGCGTCGACGTCATCGAAGCCGGTTTTCCGATCGCTTCGCCCGGCGACTTCGAATCAGTGCGCGAGATCGCCAGAAACGTCAAGGGCTCGGTCATTTGCGGGCTGGCGCGCTCGAACGACGACGACATCGATCGGGCGTGGGAAGCGCTGCAGTATGCCGAAGCAGCGCGAATTCACGTGTTCCTGGCCACCAGCGCCATCCACCGCGAGTTCAAGCTCAAGATGGACAAGGAAGAAATCATCGCACGTGCCGTACGCGGCGTGAAGCGTGCGGCCGGCTATTGCGAGGACATCGAGTTCTCGCCGGAAGACGCCTCGCGGACCGAGCTCGATTTTCTTTGCCAGGTGATCGAGGCGGCCATCGACGCCGGCGCCACGACCGTGAACATTCCGGACACGGTCGGCTATGCCACGCCGGCGCACATGGCCAAAGTGATCCGCACGCTGGTCGACCGCGTGCCCAACATCGACAAGGCCGTGATCAGCATGCACTGCCACGACGACCTGGGGCTGGCCGTGGCCAACAGCCTGGCGGGGGTCGAAGTCGGCGCCGGGCAAATCGAATGCACGATCAACGGCATCGGCGAGCGGGCTGGCAACTGCTCACTGGAAGAGGTGGTGATGGCGCTGCGCACACGCGGCGACTACTACCAGGCCGACACGCGCATCAAGAGCCAGCGGCTGGTGCCCACCAGCCGGCTGGTGGCCAACATCACGGGGCTGCAAGTGCCGCGCAACAAGGCGATCGTGGGACGCAACGCGTTCGCCCACGAGGCGGGCATCCATCAGGACGGCATGCTCAAGGAACGCACGACCTACGAGATCATGCTGCCCTCGGACGTCGGCTTTGCGAAGACCGACCTGGTGCTGGGCAAGCACAGCGGGCGAGCGGCCCTGGCGGATCGAGCCAAGGCGCTGGGCTATACGCTCACGCCCGAACAGATCCGTGCGGTGTTCGATGCCTTCAAGGTGCTGGCCGACAAGAAGAAAGAGGTCTACGACGAGGACATCGCCGCGCTGATCGACCAACAAATTCGCGAAGACACGATCGAGTCGTGGACGCTCGAGTCGTACCAGGTGGCGGCGACCAGCGGCCAGACGCCACGCGTAACGCTGACATTGAAGCACGGCGACCGGGAAGCGACGGAAACCATCGCAGCCGGCGACGGACCGATCGACGCCATTTTTCTGGCCATCGAGAAAATCACGGGCATTACCACCACCTGCCGCGATTTCCGCGTGCAAGCAGTGACTGTCGGTAAAGACGCCCAGGCCGAAGTCAACGTCGAACTGGATCACCAGGGGCGCGTGCAGCGCGGCCGCGGAGTGTCGACCGACAGCCTGGAAGCCAGCGCGCTGGCGTTTCTCAACGCGATCAACCGGATCACGGTATACCGCGACCAGCCCGAGCCACAGGTGCAAGCCACGCTGTGAGCGATTGCGGCCGAAAATCCACACGAAAGCCCTCGGCACCGCCGGGGGCTTTTGGTTGCGCGATGGCGCTTACGCGCGACCGACCTCAGGCCACGAACGCCAGGTAGTAGAAAATCCAGCCGGTGACCGCCGTGCAGACCATGTCGATGGCGGCCGCCATGGCGAAGCGGCGGTGCCACGCGCTGTGAGCGGACGGCGCCGGCGGCACGGGGAAATTGCGTATCGCGCGAGCAATCACGACGATCCACAAGAGCGCCGCGGTGATTGCAAAACACAGGTGGATCGCCAGCGAAACCGAAATCCAATCGGTCGTTCCGTCGCCGCCGGCGAACGGAGATGCTTCGGCGCGGTGCCGCCAGCCGCCCAAGCGCATGTCCACCTCGAACAACACCACCGTAATCAACAGCGCAGCGCCCAGCGCCAGTTGAATTCGTTTGTGCCAGGCATACTGCCGGCGAAACATGACCAGGTAGATGCTAAAGGCCAGTGCTGGCAGCACGACCACCATGGCCAGCGCGACGACGTCGAGCATCAGCGATGCGCGGGTTCCCAAAAAACCATCAGCGCCAAAGTGCATAAGAAAAGCTTCGGCAGGCCAACAAAAAAGCTCGGCAGCGACTTGGACCGCCCTGCCCTGCGGGACGCCACGCGATGGACTCACCGTCGCGGCGAAGTGCCCATTCTAACGATCGCCCGAAGCGGCTCGTATCCCAAAAAACGCGGCGCCGCTACAGCAACGTTCCGCGCAGCACAGTCGCAGCGACCGTAAAGTAAAGAATCAGGCCGGTCACGTCGACCAGCGTGGCCACGAACGGCGCGGACGACGTGGCCGGATCGAGTCCGATCCACTTGAGCAGCAAGGGGAGCATCGAGCCGGTGATCGTACCCCACAGCACGATGCCGACCAGGGTTGCGCCGACGGTCAAACCCACGAGCGGCCAATGGGCGACCGGCTCGGGAGAGAACCAGCTCCAGGCCGCGACGCGTGCGAAACCGATGACGCCCAGAATCATGCCCAGCATGAGTCCCGAGGCAACCTCGCGACCGAGCACGCGTGGCCAATGGCGGCTGCGCACTTCGCCCAGCGCCAGGGCGCGGACGATGAGCGTCGAGGCCTGCGAACCGGAGTTGCCGCCGCTGGACATGATGAGCGGAATGAAGAGCATCAAGATCAGGGCCTTTTGCAGCTCGTCCTCATAGTAGCCCATGGCATTGGTGGTGAGCAGCTCGCCCAGGAACAACACCACCAGCCAGGTGGCCCGCTTGCGGACCATGATCAATAGCGGGGTCTCGATGTAGGGATCTTCCAGGGCTTCGACGCCGCCCATCTGCTGCATTTCGCGAGTGGCCTGTTCTTCGGCCACGTCCAGCACGTCATCGACGGTGACGATGCCCACCAGCACGCTGTCGTCGTTGACCACGGGCAAGGCCGTTCGGTCATACTTGCGAAACAACTCGACGGCCGTGTTCTTCGAGTCCATGCCGCGGAGGTAGACGATGTTGCGATCCATGAGATCGGACATCGTGGCGTGCGGTGAGGCCAGCAACACGTCGCGCATGCGGATGTCATCAATCAGGTGGCCCTTATCGTCGGTCACGTAGATGGCGTTGAGCGTCTCGCTGTCCTTGCCGTAGGTGCGCACGAAATCCAGCACTTGCTCAACCGTCCAGTGTTCGCGGACCGCGATATAGTCGGGTGTCATCAAGCGGCCGATGCTCTCTTCGGGATACGCCAAGAGGGCCGAGGCGATCGTGCGCTCCTCGGGCGCCAATAGCGAGAGCAACCGATGCATCTTGTCCGGAGGCAAATCCTCGAGAAACCGAGTGCGGTCATCCGGCGCCATGCCGTTTAAGATCTTGACGATCTCGCCCACCGGCAAAGACTCGGCAAGGTGCTCTTGCTCCGAGAAGTCCAGATACCCGAAAAGCGCCGCGGCCAACGAGCTCTCCAGCCCGCGAAAGACTGCCGCCTGCTCATCCGGTTCCAAATCCTCGACCAGCGCCGCCAGATCGGGAGGCAGCCATTCTCCCAGAATCTCACGCAGCGTCGTCCAATCCTTGGCGCGAATTAATTCACGGATTTCCGGCAAGACTAGTTTTTCCAGCATCGTCATGACGGACGCTCTCTTTGCGCTGGGACGGGGACTCGCGACTGGGGCAATGCTCGGCCGACGGCAGGCACCGTCGGCGCGGACGGCTGGCGAATCTCGTTGCGGGTAATGTTCGAGCGATCCAACGAATAGATCGGGCGGGCAGTTACGCAGTCTCCCTCAGGGCGCGAATGCCGTCAAGCTGGCTCACTCCCCACGCGTGGCAAGGGACTCGGGTGTGTCGCTATTGGAACGCAAAAACAAAGCCCCGGCGGCTTGATGACTTGCGAATTGCGCCACCCCGTGTTATCGCAACTCTTGCGACATCAGCGACCTGTCCATTGAAAGATGCCGTCGTGGCATTTTTCAACGAGCGGCAAGTGCGAAGCATAGCTTCGCACGGAAACGAAAAATAACGACTTACGTCGCCATTTTGTCATCGCATGCCTGCGATGACGCAGCCCGTCGAGTTTTTCAACGGCTGCGGCAAGCGGCCGGGCAGCGATCGCGCGACGCGCCTGGTGTTGACGTGCAACCGGTATGGCCGAGATCAGCGGCCCATGGGTCCCAGGAACAAGAAAACTGCTAGAGTGTGTGAGGCATCAACTTCGATTGATCCGAGTATTTGGGCCCCTTTGCCGGGCAAATGCGCCGCGGTGGCAGCCGCGGTTGACTACAATGGGGGCGGATCACCAGTTGGGGCACATGTCACTGGTCGCAATTCCGCACGTCGCCGAGGAGCCCTGCAATGCATTGTCGTCATCGTGTCTGGAACGTCCGCCTGCGGTTGCTGCTCGTCGTGCTTCTGGCCCTGACGGGCGTTGGGGCACAGGCCAAGGACGAGTCGAATATTGAAGTGAAGACCGACGTCGTCTATGGCACAGGTGCCGGCGAGGAGTTGATGCTGGATCTGGCGATGCCCAAGGATCTCGACCAGCCCCGGCCGGCGATCGTCGCCATCCACGGTGGCGGCTGGATGCAGGGGCATCGCAAAGACATGACCGAAGTGATGAAGCGCGCCGCTGCGCATGGCTTCGTGGCCGCGACGGTCAGCTATCGGCTGGCGCCGAAGCATCGCTTTCCGGCGCAGGTGGAAGACGTGAAGTGCGCGGTGCGGTACCTGCGGGCGAACGCCGACGAATTGCACGTCGACCCGGAACGTATCGGCGCGATCGGCATCTCCGCCGGCGCGCACCTGGCGATGATGCTGGGTACGCTCGACTCGGCCGACGGCATGGAAGGAGACGGCGGCAACCCCAACGTATCGAGCAAGGTGCAGGCGGTGGTCAGCTTCGTCGGCCCGGTTAACCTGGTGCGCACCAGCTATACCGAGACGCAGGAGCAGATCCTGGAAGCTTTCTTCGGCGGCAAACCGTTGAACAAGATCGCCGATTGCCGCCGCGCGTCGCCGATCGTTTATGTGGACGAGGGAGACGCGCCGATGCTGCTGTTCTTCGGCACGAAGGATCCGCTCATCGATTTCGACCAGCCCCAACAGATTGCCGAAGCGTTGACGGCGGCCAATGTGCCCGGACGCGTCGAAATGCTGCTGGGCGCGGGACACGGTTGGACGGGCGAGGAATTGGAACGGACACTGAAATCCTCTTGGCATTTCTTCGATCGGCATCTCAAGCCGTAGGCACCCATGGCCGTACCGGACGTAGCCGAGCCCGCGACACCGCCCCCCGACGACAGCGCCCCCTTTCGCATTGCGTACCGCGCCTTTGCCTATTTCGGCCTGATGACGGTCAACGCGGCGCTGCTGTTTGGGTTTCGCTACAGCGCGGAGGCCACGTGGCTCAACTATGGAGTCAACATCCTGCTGTACGCGGCGTTTCTTGCGCCGCACTTAATGTTGACGCGCGCGGACGTGAAGGAATCGATCTGGGGGCGATTGCGCGGGACACCGCGCGAACGGCAGCTCTATATTACGCTGACCATCCTGAGCTGGCTGCTGGTGCTGTGGCTGCACCGGCCCGTGCCGGGCGGGTCGCTCGACGTGCCTGAGCCGATTCGCTTTGCCGCGCTGGTCGGTTTCTTGTGGGCGACGCTGTTGTCGTATGACGGCGTGACGCGCGAAATGTTGGACGGGCTGCTGGGAGTGCCGGGCGCCAACCTGCGGTACGACCATAGCGGCGCGCCGCTGCAAACCGATGGGCAGTACGCCCAGGTGCGCCACCCGATGTATCGGGCCGTGGTGTTGATGGGACTGGCCGCTTTGCTGATGCACCCCAACGCCGGGCAACTTCTGTGGTCGATCCTGTTAGGCGCCACGTTCATCGGCTATATTCCCCTCGAGGAAGCCGAGTTGCTGCAAGCGCGCGGCGACGAGTACCGCCGCTATTGCGAGCGAACTCCATACCGGCTGTTTCGCGGTATCTGGTGAAAGCGCGACAGCGGCTTGAGCCGAGCGAACGAACGGAAAGCATGGCCGACGAAATCGACATCCACGCGGCGTCGCCCGACGAACTGGTGGCGGCGCATCGCAACACGTTCGACATCTGGAGCAAGGGCCGCAGCCTCGACGACCATATCCAATATCGGCTGAATTCGCCCACGCATCGCCGCGCCGAGTGGTTTGTCGGCTGCCGCGATGGGCAGGTCGTCACGTCGTTGGCCGCTCATCCAGTGCAGTTTTGCGCACACGGCGAAACGCTCTCGGGAATCGCCATCGGTTCGGTCTACACGCTACCGGAAGCTCGCGGCCAGAGTTTTGCGCCGCGGTTGATTGACTGGGTGGAGAGCCACGCGCGCGGGCGCGGCATCGGCATGTCGGTGCTGTACTCGGACATCAAGCCGGAATATTACGCTCGGCTGGGCTATGCGCTGTGCCCGTCGTGGGAAGGCTATCGCTCGGTGCAGAAGGATCCGCCCGGCGAGTTGGCGCTGCGCCTTGTTCCGTTCGACGTCGCCGGCCGCCTGCCGCTGGTCAAGCAGACGTATGCCGCCTATCACGGCGCGCTGCCGCTGTCGATCGCACGGAACGACGACTACTGGCAGATGATGCTGGAGAAGTTCGCGGCCGACAGGTTTTTTGCCCTGGAGAATGCCAGCGGCGAATGGTTCGGCTATGTGATGGTGGGGTCGCGGGAGGACATCTGGCGGATCGTCGACTATGCGCTGGTGGAGCATGGTCGCGAGCTGGCCGAACTGTTGTATCGTGCCCTGGCGGACACAGCACGTGCCGCGGGCGTCGCGCGCATCGGCGGCTGGTTGCCCGACAGCGAAGCAAGCCGGGCGCACTTTTCGCTCGTGGGGCGCCAGGCGGAGATTACGATGGTCAAGCCGTTGGCGTGGCGCGGCCCGCTGACGGATGAAATGATCGCCGGTGCCAGCCACTTTTGCGAGTTGGACCACGTGTGACGGTCACGCGAGCACGATGGGTCTGCTGACGGATTGTTCCGCGCGGTGACTTAACTTAAAGGATTTGCGAGATGGAGCTCGACTCCGCCATCCAATTGACCGGCATCGTGGTGCTGGGAATCAGCGCACAGTGGTTTGCCTGGCGGCTGCGGTTGCCGGCAATTCTGCTGCTATTGATTGCCGGCGGCCTGGCGGGGCCCGGCATGGAACTGGCCGGCTATCAAAAACTGATCGACCCGGACCTGTTGCTGGGCGATCTGCTTATCCCCTTGGTGTCGCTGTCCGTGGCCGTGGTGTTGTTCGAGGGCGGATTGACGCTCGATCTGGGCGAGTTGCCGCACGCCGGCAAGGTGATCGTCAGTCTGCTCACGATCGGCGCCGTCACAACGCTGGTGCTATGCACGATCGCCGCCCATTGGATTCTGGAATTCTCTTGGCCTCTGTCCACGCTGCTGGGCGCCATCGTGATGGTCACCGGTCCGACGGTGGTCGGTCCGTTGCTGCGCCACGTGAAGCCGATCGGCCGCACCGGGCCGATCCTGAAGTGGGAAGGCATCGTCATCGATCCGGCCGGCGCGATGCTGGCGCTGTTGATTTTCGAGGCGATGGTGCGCACGAGCGTCGATACGGCCACCATTGACTTCGCCGGCGGAGCGGTCGGCATCGTGCTGGTTGGAACGGCGGCCGGCGCGATCAGTGGTTGGGCATCGTCCGTGGCGCTGCGCAGGTTTTTTGTGCCCGGCTATTTGCAGAGCCCCGCGACGCTGGGCATCGTGCTGGCGACATTCACGTGTTCAAATTACCTGTACGAGGAATCGGGCCTGGTCGCCGTGACGGTGATGGGGATCCTGTTGGCGAACTGGGGGCGAGACTGGCTGGTTAATATCCGCGAGTTCAAGGAATCGCTCAGCGTGCTATTGATCTCGCAGTTGTTCATCCTGTTGTCCTCGCGACTGACGGTCGCGCAGATTGCAAGTGTCGGCTGGCGGCCTGCTCTGTATACGCTGGTGTTGATCGTCGTGGTTCGCCCGCTGGCGGTCTGGATATCGACGCTGCGTAGCGGGCTCAGCACAAGCGAGCGCATCTTTTTGGCGGCCATGGCGCCGCGCGGAATTGTGGCAGCCTCGGTGGCTTCGCTGTTTGCCTTGCGATTGGTGGATACCGATTACGAAGGCGTGCAGCAGCTTGTGCCGGTGACGTTTGCGGTGATCGTCGGCACGGTGACGATTTACGGCCTGGCGGCGCCGTGGCTGTCTCGGCGGCTGGGACTGTCGACGGAGAACCCGGGTTTCTTGATCGCGGGCGGCAACTTGGTGGCTCGCACCATCGCGCTGGCGCTAAAAGAGCAAGGCGTCGACGTGCTGGTGGCCGATACCAGCGTCGACCACTCGCGCGATGCGCGGCTGGCTGGCATTCCGGTCGTGTATGGCAGCGTGTTGTCCGACTATGTCGAAAGCTCGCTGCAGCTGAGCAATATCGGCCGGCTGCTGGCACTGACGTCGAACGAGGAAGTGAACGCGCTGGCCACGACGAAATTCGCGCGCGAATTCGGCCGCGAGCAGGTGTTTCAGTTGGCGACCGAAACCGAAGAGCAAGAGCGCAAGCAGAATATCGCGCCGACGTTGCAGGGACGGGTGCTATTCGGCCGCGACGTGACCTTCGCGCGGCTGCAGGCACAGTTCGAGCGGGGCGACGTCATCAAGCGCACCACGTTTACCGACGAATTTGGCTGGGATGACTACCGGAACCTGCATGGCGACGACGCGCTGCCCTTGTTTTTGTTCCCCAAGTCGGGCAAGATCAACCCCGTGGTCGCCGACGGGCCGATCACCTTGCGGCCGGGCGACGCCGTGATCAGTCTGGTCAAGCAGGCCGCGAGTCGTTGAACGACCTTTCCTTCGCGTCACGGGTGTTTTGCGTTTTTCTCGACGGAGTAGTCGACAGATGCCTTACCTGTATCTGCCATCGCCATCGTCGCGGAAGTGATCGCCACCAGCGCGCTCAAGGCGTCCGCCGGCTTTACGAAGTTGTTGCCCAGCGCCGTGGTGGTGATAGGTTACGGCGTGGCCTTTTGGTGCTTGTCGCTGGTGCTGGACAAGTTGCCGGTGGGAGTGACCTACGCCATCTGGGCCGGCATGGGCATCGTGCTGGTGGCCGCGGTCAGCGCCGTCGCCTATCGGCAAATTCCCGACGTGCCCGCCATCGTCGGCATGGCGTTGATCGTTGCCGGCGTGGTGATCGTGCAGGTGTTTTCAAAGACGGTTACGCACTAACAGCAGCTTTCGAGGGTGTCGAAAGCTGCTAGACTCAGTGCGCGTACCACCCACGCTCCGCTATTGCCCCTCACCATTGAGGTGCTCGTCGTACCAGGCTAGCGCCAGGTCTTGGGCCTGCTTGCGGGCTTGCAGGTAGATGCCGTAGTGCTGGATTTCGGGAACGATGACGAGCTTCTTCGGGCCGGTGGCGCGGTCGTGGGCCTTCAGCCCGTGGTCCTTGTTGTCGAATAGCTCCTCGTTCTCGGCCAACACGAACAGCATGGCACAGTGGGGCGCGCGGTGGGCGTCTTCCACCGGAGCATACTGCATCAGCTTTTCGCGGATGGGAGCGCCGCGCAGGTTGCCGATGACCTTGGCGCCGGGCTCGGGATATCCGAGCTCGCCATGAGCGCGGGCGGAGGCCTCGGCAAAGGTGCTTTCGGTTTGATCGTCGCCGATGGCGGTGCCGCGCGAGTCGAGCGCCGGTACCTGGCTGACGGTGGCCTTGATGCGTGGATCGCGCGCGGCCACGTAGACCACGTGCCCGCCGGAATAGCTGGAACCCCACAGGCCGATCCGCTCGCGGTCGCACCGCGGTTCGCCCCACACCCAGTTGACGGCGTTGGACAGGTCGGTGGTCTGATCGATGGGATCGACGACTTCGCGCACTTCGGCGACCTCGGCCGTGAACTTGTTGTCGGCCGAGCGGGGCGGCTGCGGCTGGGTGAGGATGACGCGCGAATCGCTGGCGCCCCAGCCGCGATAGTCGAACGTCACGACCAGGTAGCCCTCGCGGGCAAAGCGCACCGCGTCAGGCCGCAGGTGGGCAGCCACGCCGCCCCAGCCGTGCGACATGACGATGGTCGGCAGTTTTTCGGTGGCGGGCGACTTGGGCGCGAAGATCTCGGCCTGCATCCGCGTGCCTTCGCTCATGATCGTGGCCGTGCGAAAGTCGACGTCGTCGGGCGGCTTGAAGGCGGCTGGCTCCTGGGCGCAGGCGGCAGCAGCGGCGACAAGAGTAAGGACGAACAGCACAACGAGACGACAAGCGAGGGCGTGCATGACGTTCACCTTTTGGTTTGGGGAGTGCTGCGCGGATTGGCTGGCGCTGGCGGCGCCGGTCCAACCGCCTTATGGCTGTAGCAGGACGTTGGCAATGACGCCGTAGTGGTCGGCGTAGTCGATGGTTTTTCCTTCGTGCTCGCGCCGGGCGCGCTGCACGGTTTGTCGCGCAATGCGGCTGGTCGTGCCACGCGGGTCGATCAGCACGTGGTCGATGTGCTTGGCGCGCTTGTTCGGCTGGTTCCAGCTATTGTGCCCGTCCACAGTGAACGGATGCGGATCGTCGAGCACCGCGTCGGTCATTTCGGTAGTGGCCAGCAGCAGCCGGTACGACGGTTCGGTCGTCGCCACGTTCATGTCGCCGGCCAGCAGTTGCGGCACGCCGTCTTGCCGATGCGGCACGAGGATGCCGTCGCGAATCTCGGCAAACTGTTTGTCGCGGGTGTCGTCGTCGCCGGCTTGCAGGTGCGTGCCGGCGAGTTGAAACCGCACGCCATCGACTTCGCCCTCGACCAGCACACAGCCCTTTTCCGCCAGCTTGTCGACGCCGGTGATGTTCTGGAAGACGATGTGCGCGACATACTTGATCGGCACGCGGCAGGCAAAGAGGATGCCGCCGGAACAGGCCGACGTGCCAAGCTTGGCATCGACGGCGACGACGTGCGGATAGGTCGCTAGCAGGCCCGACTTGAGTTGGGCGGTAATCTTCGGATCGATCACCTCTTGCAGCACGACGACGTCGTAGTCCTGCTCGTTCAAATACTCGATGATCCAAGGAGCCCGCAGCGCTTGCCCTTTTTGCAGCTTCTCGCTGGCGAAGCTCAAGGCCGTGGGCAACATTTGAATGTTCCACGTCAGCAGCTTGAGATTGCCAGCGGCAGCGGGCTCGGCCGCCATGGCGCTTGCAGGAAACGGAGCCTGCGCTACGATCATCGCGCAGCTCGTCAGCAGCAGGATCAGCATGCGGCGCATGGTGGATGGCAACTCCATGAGACGAGAGACGCTTCAAAGGGCTTCAATGTAATCCAGCGGCGCGGCGCGGGCCAATCGCCTTATTTGCCTCTCACCGTGCCAATTACTGTACCTCGAACGTGCCCGAGGCGGTTTCGAACTCGTGAACTGTGCCGTCGGCCTGATCCTTGTAGACGCCCGCGTGTACGATCCGGTAGTCGCCCAGGGGTGCATCGGGCGGAATCTCCCACTCGACGACGAACTGGTGGGCGGCCAGCCGTTTGTCGCCAGCGGAGGGGTCGGTTGGCGGCTGCGTCCAGCGGCACTTGACTTCCCAATCGCCGGCCTGGGCGACGGCTTGCCATTTGCCCCCGACCTGTCGCTCGATGGCTGCGTAACGCCGATCGGGTTGAAAGCCGTTTCGCGGGCTGCCGGTCCAGAAGCACGCCCTGACGACGCTGCCACGCGTGCAGGCGGCCGGAGCATCCTCAACCAGGTCGCCAAACGCGGCGTCCGGCAAAGCGCGATCGTAGGCGGTGCCCAGCGGCGTCGGTCGAACGGCGCCACGCATTTCAAGTGGCGCCTCGTGCGACGCGCTGTTGCGACCCGCGGCCATGTCGGAGGCCAGCCGCGCGAACTCTTGTTGATAGGCGGCTTGCGTCCACGGTCCGAACAGGGTGGCGGCGCCTTCGTAGTGTTGCAGCTCGTATTCCTCGCGCGTGGCCACATAGCCCGAATAGTCGTTGGCGTAGCCGGCCACGGCCACGTATCGCACGTCGGGGAGCACCTGCTCAATGGTTTTTCGGAATCGGCGGCCGCTCATCGTGGTGAATTCCGCCGGCCCGACGACCAGCGCCAACTGCCCGATGCGCGCCACGCCCAGCGGCAACACTTGCGGCATCGCCGGTGGATCGACCGCCCCCACCGCCAGCAGGATGGGCTTGGGTCGCTGTCCGGCGCGCATCACTTCGGTGGGCGCGGGCAACGGCAAGATGGTGCGGGCCAGCAACTCGATGAACGGATCCTGTTTGGTCATGCCTTCGCGGAACATGGGTTGCCCGCCGCCGTCTTCGGTCGAGCCGGCTGCGAAGGAATAGCCGTAAGCACCCGAGCTCGTGGTTTGCAGGCCGGCATGAGTAAACTCATCGCGGACCTGGACGTTTCCCATGTCGACATACGACTGGCGCGCGTCAATCGGTCCGCGCAACTCCTCGCTGGCGGCGGCAAAAATGCGCTCCACCGCGGCGGCCATGCGTCCGCCAATGAGCCGCGTGCTGTCAAAGTCGTCTTTGCCGGGCCCCGTGCCTTTGAGGTCCAAACGGGGCGTGACGTCGCCGCAGTTGCTTTGAGCGAACGCGGCCACAAAGTTCGCGTCGACCTGGCCCGAGCGCTTCAGCGAGCGCTGGCAGGCATAGGCCGCGTAGCCCTTGTTGTCGCTGGAGATCAGCTTATTGTCGAAGCTCATCGAGGTGGGATGCACGGCGTGCCAGTTGAGCAGGCCGATCGGCTTGCCTTCTCGCTCGAATCGCAGCAGCGTGATCTGCGTGTCGATATCGGTGGCGTAGGCCCTTCGCTCCGTCTCGGGATTATTGCGATAGGCCAATCCGGAGCGCTGGGCCCCTGCCCCGTCCACGTCGCCGGTGGCAATCAGGATGCGGCCGGGCCGCAAGTCCTGGTGCGCAGCGCCGATTGCCTGCGAAATGCCCGCCACCAGCGCGTCGAAATACTCCGGGTGGAACGGCGAGCCGAACGGCGTGTCGGCCGCATAGTGCCAATAGCCGCCGGGCACGGCGTGCGTGTGTGTGGCCGCGATGATGGTGTTGTCCAGCCGATACACATCACCATAGTCTTCGCGCAACCGATCGAGCACCGACAGCACGAGCGAATGGGTCACGCTCTGCAAGTCGGTGATGACGATCACCAGTCGATTGCCGGCGGGCTGGGCGACGACGAAGGCACGCGCGTACTGGCGCAAGTGCAAGCCTTCAGAGATCTGATCGGGGCGAACGTAGCCCAGCATCTTGACGCCGACCGGCGGACCAGTGATGTCGGCAACGCCGCGCCCGATCAAGTATGGCGCAGCAGGGGTTTCATCGGCGACCGCCCGAGCAGTCAACACACCGGCCAGGCACAGGCACGCAAATCCCCAACGAGCAAATCGCACGGCAATACTCGGCAAGAGGTCGATCGCAACCGGCAGCGCAAGCAAATAGTGGAACACTCAAGGCACGATTGCGTAGCCGCGATTATAACATTGGAGAACGGCGGCGGCGCGGTTGGCCGCGGGAATCGCGCCCGTTGGAGTACAGGCTTCAGCCTGCTCAGATTTTCGACCGTCAACGTGGCACTTCCGGGTGCCGCTTCAGCAGGCTTGTCCGGTATGCTGGCGGCACGAGTGGACTTCGCCACCCGTGGCACGAGTGGAGCGGGGTGCTTGGCAGCCAGAAGGCTGGACGCCAACGGGGAGCATCAGACCTGGCAATGGCGCAGGCCGGGCAGGCCGTCGATGCTTTCGCGATTATTTTCGGCCATGTATTGGGTCAGTTCCTCGGGGCCCGATTTCTCGGCGTAGTCGATCAACTGTGAGCGTTCGCCCAGGTAGTTGTAGCGCGGAACGCCGAAGCCGCAGGAGTCGGCAATGCGTTCCACCTCGACGACCATCACCGAGCGCGTGCCGGCGTAGTGAGGAAACAGTCCGTCGAATCGGCACCAGTCGGAGTCGTTGCGTTCGACTGCCCTGCCACGCCCGTAGAGTCGCAAGAGGCGGGGGCGCCCGGCGAAGGCGCAAAACATCAGCGTGATGCGGCCGTTTTCGCGCGTGTGGGCCACGGTTTCGATGCCGCTGCCGGTCAGATCCAAATAGGCGACGGTCGTGGGTCCCAGCACGCGAAACGAATCAAGACCCTTGGGCGAAAGGTTGATGTGCCCTTCAATCGCAAGCGGCGCCGTGGCGACGAAGAACATGCGCTGCTCGGCAATAAAGCTCTTGAGGTCGTCGTCGAGCGCCGCGAATAACCTTCCCATGGCATGGCTCTCCCAGGTTGAGCGGTGACAGTGGTCTAGAGTATCGGTGCGACGTAAAGGTTCGCGCGGTCAATTCAGGCCGAACTCGCAAAGGCGCGGAAAGGTGATTCGGGAAAAGAATCCCACGGTGTGGTTGTTTTCAAGCGGCCTCGGTGGGCCTTTGTTAGCCTGCTGCATTTCTGTGTGCGGCATACAATTGTTTCGCCAGCTCTTCGAGATAAGTTTTGCCCTGATGTCGATCTTCCAGTTTCTCGATCAGGTGATGGGGAATCGCTGCTTTACCCAAGTACGCTCCACTAAGTGCGCCGGCCATGGCGGCAATAGTGTCGGTGTCGCCACCCAATAAAATAACGTTGCCGATCGTCTGGGAGTACGATTCGGGCGTGAGTGCAAATGAGGCCACGGCTGTAACGACGGATGCGGTTGCCTCAATTCCATTCCCAAACAGCCCCAGATCCTGAACCTCGGTAAGCCGCGCAGCCCTTGCTAGTGGTCCACTGAACTCCCACGAAGTACATCTCTGGGCCACACGGTCGAAAAACTGCTCGCGGGCCAACTCATGGACCGCCGATGCAAGGCCGACCGCTAGAGCGAGCACCTGGGCTCCCTCAATTCCTAATGGGTGAACGTGAGTCGGCAATGCCGAAAGTTTGGCTTGGTGCCAAAGTTGCTCGTGGTCGTGCCGGAACATGAGACCAACCGGTGCGACACGCATGGCAGCCCCGTTGCCAAAAGACCCGCCGGGGAAGAAGTTGGCAGCAAGATACTTATGGTCGTGACCGTCTACCATGGCATCTAACACGATTCTCGCTCCACGGCCGTAACCGCGCTGAGGCAAATAGTTGGTTGAGAATCTCTTGCAGATTTCGTCGTCATCGACTCGACCGCAGGTCACCAATGTCTCAGCCACGCCGATTGCCATTTGGGTATCATCGGTGTACCACAATTCGCCTGAAGGCGGGTTGTCGATCAGCTCGCTCGCGCATCGGTATTTGCGAGCGATGTAATCGGACGTTTGCCCCTCGAAATGAGCCCCAAGAGCGTCCCCGACCGCCAGTCCCAACAGACAGCCCGCAAAGCGATCCTCGAGTGATGGATTTGAGGTATTCATCGCGCCACTCACGAATACAAGGGCGAGTGTAGCCAGTAGGAGTTCAGGCTAACAGAATTTGCTCGACAATTCGGCCGTCGAGTTTCGACGTATTATGCCAGCATCGCCTGAGCGATGGCGGCGATTGAAAGTCCGATGGGCTCGCGGATCACGGCATCGGCGGCCCGGTCGAAGTCGGTCGGGTCGCGATTGATGATGACCAGGCGCGCACCCGCGCGGCGCGCATGATCGGGCAGGCTGGCCGCCGGCTGTACCACCAGCGACGAGCCGATGGCCAGAAACAGATCGCTCGCTTCCGCCAGCGCAAACGATTCCTCCAGCACGGCCGTCGGTAGCATCTGCCCGAACGAGATCGTAGCGCTTTTCAGGATGCCGCCGCACGACGGGCATGGCGGCACGTTCTGCGTGGCGCGAAATTCCTCCAGGAGGGGCACGGGCTCGAAGCGATCGTCGCAGTCGAGACAGGCGATCCAGCGTGCCGTGCCGTGCAGTTCCAAAACGCGGCGGCTGCCCGCCTCCTGGTGCAGCCCGTCGATGTTTTGCGTGATGACGGCGGCCACCCGGCCCGACTGCTCCCACGCGGCAATGGTGCGATGCGCCACGTTGGGCCTTGCCTGGATGAAATCGTCGGCGGCCTCGGATTTCTGCCGCCAGTATTCGAGCCGCGCCTCGGGCGAGCTCAAATACTCGTCGTAATAAATCTGGCGATAGCGCGACCAGACGCCGCCGGGCGAGCGAAAGTCGGGGATGCCGCTCTCGGTGCTGATGCCGGCGCCGCTGAACACCACCGCGTGCTGCGCCTCGCGCAGCCAGCGGGCGACGCGTTCGATCGTTTGATGCTCGGTGCGTGACATTGCAGCGCCCTGTCGCAAAAGGACTTGCAGGCGGTCCATCGTAGCAGAATCCAGCAACCGTTGCCGCGCCCAGTTGCTCGCACCGACCGCCGCGCAGCCATCACTCGGCGAATTGCTCAAGCTCGTGCCAGCGGCTGTAGGCGACGGCCAGGCTGGCTTCCAACTCCTTGAGCCGGGTTTGCTGTTGCGAAATCTCTTCGCCGGGCCGTTTGTAGAAATCGGGCTGGGCCATGGCGTGGTGCAGCGCAGCGACCTCACTCTCGAGTTTCTCGATCGTGGCCGGCAAGACGTGCAGCTCTTGCCGCTCCTTATAAGTCAGCCGACGCTTGCGCTCGCCCGAGGACACCTGGTTGTTTCTGGCGGCGGTGGTATGGCCAGCGCTGGCGTCGTTGCGCTCGTTCGGCGATTTATCGCGAAGCGCCTGTGAGCGCTGCCGTAGCCAGTCGTCGTAACCGCCGACATATTCCTTGGCGCCGCCGTCCTCGAAAACGATGGTGCTGGTGACCACGTTGTTCAGAAACGCCCGATCGTGGCTCACCACCAGCACAGTGCCCTGGAACTGTACGAGCCGATCTTCGAGCAGCTCCAACGTTTCCGCGTCCAGGTCGTTGGTGGGCTCGTCCAGCACGATCACGTTGGCCGGTTTGGCAAACAGCTTCGCCAGCAGCACGCGATTGCACTCGCCGCCGGAAAGAAAGCGTACTTCGGTTCGCGCGCGTGCGGGGCTGAAGAGAAACTCCTCCAGGTAACCAATCACGTGGCGCGGCTTGCCGCCCATCGAGACGGTGTCGTAGCCGTCGCCGACGTTTTCCTGCACCGAAGCATCCGGTCGAAGTTGCTCGCGGAGCTGATCGAAATAGGCAATCTGCAGGTTTGTCCCCAGGCGCGCCGTGCCGGCGTCGGGCTGCAATTGTCCCAGCAGCAGCCGCAAGAGCGTGGTCTTGCCGGCGCCGTTGGGTCCGAAGATGCCCACCTTGTCGCCGCGAAGGATAGTGGTGGAGAAGTCTCGCACGATCGGGCCGTTGCCGTAGCCGTACGAGACGTTTTCCAGCTCGGCCACCAGCGTGCCGCTGCGCTGCGCTTCTTGAATGGACATGCGCACCTTGCCACCGGAGGTGCGGCGATCGGCGCGCTGGCGGCGCAGTTTCTCTAAAGCGCGCACGCGGCCTTCGTTGCGCGTGCGGCGAGCTCTAATGCCGGTGCGAATCCACTTCTCCTCTTCCGCCAGCTTCTTGTCGAACAGCGCGTTTTGCTTTTCCTCGGCGGCCAGCAAGTCTTCCTTTCGCGCCAGAAACGTGTCGTAGTCGCACGACCAGTCGAACAACCGACCGCGGTCGATCTCGAGAATGCGCGTGGCCAGCCGGCGGAGGAACATGCGATCGTGCGTGACGAAGATCAACGTCGTCGTGGTGCGGCCGAGAAACTCCTCGAGCCAGGTAATCGCGTCGACGTCGAGATGGTTGGTCGGTTCGTCCAGCAGCAACACCTCGGGCGCCGCGACCAGCGCCCGCGCCAGCAGGACGCGCCGCTTCATGCCCGAGGAGAGCGTCTCGAAGCGGACATCCCCTGCAAGCTGCATGTCGACCAGGATGCGCTGAAGCTGCTGTTCGGCCTGCCAGGCGGTGTCGTGATCGTCCCAGGCGGCGCCCAGGCCCGCGGCCACCACGTCGTGTACCGTGCCGGTGACGTCGCGAGGGACGTCCTGCGGCAACAGCGCAATCCGCGCGCCGGGCGAGACGGTCACCTGGCCGTGATCGGGCGTCACGTCGCCCGAGAGGATACGCAGCAGCGTGGTCTTGCCGGCGCCGTTGCGTCCCAACAGCGCGATTCGCTGGCCGGTTTCGATCTGGCACGAGACGGCATCGAGCAGCGGCGGTCCGCGGAATGCGATGGTGAGATCAGATACCGTAATCAACGCCATAGGAGCGAAACGAACGACATCGCGCGGAGTGACATTACTTCGAGTTGAGCTTTTCGATCAAGAACGCCTCGATCGAACCATACTTCGAATCCTGATGGCCCGGATAGGAGAGCACCGCCTCCACGCCGGCGGACTGCAGCCGCTCGGCCAGTTGCAGGCCGTACATGGCCGAGTGCGTCGGGTCGGATTCGACCTGTCCGATTTTCGGCGGGCTGGCTTGCCGCGGATAGTCGAGGTAAATCGGCGGATCGTCCTTGGACACCAACTCGATGGGCGAGTACTCCTTGATCCAGGGCAGCACTCTCTCGCGGTTGGCGATCAACAGGTCGAACTCCTGGGGCCGGCTGCGGCCCGGGGCGGCGAAACCGAACGCGTGACCCCCATAGATCGCGTTGGGAATCCACTCGCGCAGCTCCTTGGGATCGAGCGAGGTTTGCGCGCCGTTGACCGCGGCGCAGGTGAGCCGTGAAGACTGACGGGCGATCGGGTCGCTGCTGTCCGGATCAGCCAGATCGTCGTGCAAGGCCAGCCACAGCGACGTGCAAGCGCCGGCCGAACCGCCGGTGGCCCCGACGCGCGTCGGATCGAGATTCCACTCTTTGGCCTTGGAGCGCAGGGTTTGCAGCGCCCGGGCCGCGTCGTGCAGGCAGGCTTTGACCGGCGGCTCGACCTTTTGTTCCATCGCCTGCTCGATAAAGCGATAGTTGATCGACGCCACTGAGATGCCGGCATCGAGATAAGGCTGAATGGCGCTGGCGCCAAAGCCCGACTTATCACCGCCGCGCCAGCCGCCGCCGTGGATCAGCAGCACCAGCGGCGCCGGCTGTTCGGACTCGGTCTGCCAGAAATCAAACTTCTGCCGCTCGGAATCCTGACCGTAGACAACGTCGGCCACGGTGGGGGTCGGCCGGTCGGGGGATCGTTTGGCTTTGGCTTTGGCCTTTGCCTGGGCCAGGGCCGACGACGGCAGCAACAATAACACGAGCGACAGAACCAGCAGGCGGCGAAACATCGGAAAGACTCCTGGTGAGCCATCGAGGGAATTGGTACTTCGGGCCTGTCATCTTCGACCGCCGGTCGGGCCGCGTCAAGGCGGCGTGCGCTGCGGGCGAAACGCAACGGCGTCGCGGCACGCTGGTTTGGCGGCGCTTGATCTGCGACAATTCCTGGGTCCGCGTCTTATCGTTCCAGCTCGACATCGACGGGGTTCACCATGATTGGCCGGTTTGCTTGTTCCTGTATTGCCACGTTGTTGGGCACGTTGGTGCTCTGCTCAAGCGCGCCTACTCAAGACGTCTGGACTCGCTTTCGCGGGCCGGACGGCAACAGCGTGGCGGCCGACGATCCGCGGCTACCCGAGGCTTGGGACCAAGAGCAGAACGTGCGGTGGAGGGTGACGATTCCCGGCTCGGGCTGGGGGAGTCCGATCGTGTGGCGCGACCGCGTGTTTGTTTCCGCGGTACACAGCGACGACGATTACGAAAAGCCCAAGGCCGGGTTGTATCTGGGGGGCGGGCGCGGCGAACCACCCGACACGGTTCATCACTGGATGGTCTATTGCCTGAGCCTTGTCGACGGGCGCACCCTGTGGCGGCACGAGGCTCATACCGGCAAGCCTCAGATTCCGCGCCATCCCAAGAGTACGTATGCGGCCGAGACGCCGACGACCGATGGCCAGCGACTGTACGTGCTGTTCGGCGACGTCGGCATGTACTGCTACGACCTGGAGGGCAAGCCGCTGTGGACGCACGCCATCGAACCGAAGAAGACTAAGTTCGGGTACGGCGCGGCGGCTTCGCCAATCGTGCAAGGAGACCAGGTGATCTTCGTGTACGACAACGACGAGGAGTCGTACATCATGGCGCTGGACAGCGCCACGGGGGAGCCGCGTTGGAAGACCGCGCGCGATGAAACCACGACCTGGGGCACGCCGCTGGTGTGGGACCACGATGGTCGCACCGAGATCGTGGTGCCCGGCCAGAACGAGAACCGCTCTTACGCGCCCGACGGGCGGCTGCTATGGCACTTCAACGGCGCGATGAGCGTGTTGACGATTCCCTCGCCGCTGGTGGCGGATGGATTGCTGTACATCACGTCGGGCTATTTCCAGGACACCAAACGGCCGGTGTTTGCCATTCGGCCCGGGGCGACCGGCGATATCACGCTGGCCGAGGAAGAAACGTCGAACGAGACCATCGCCTGGTCGCTGCAGAAGATGGGACCCTACAACACCTCGCCGATCGTGTACGGTGGCTTGTACTACACGCTGCTCGACCGGGGCATGCTGACGTGCCACGACGCCAAGACGGGCGAGCTGGTTTTCGATCGCACGCGGTTTCCGCAGGGCGCCACGTTCACCGCATCGCCCTGGGCCTACAACGGCAAGCTGTTCTTCCTCGACGAGAACGGCAGCACCTACGTGATGCCCCTCGGACGCGAGTTCACAGTGGAACGCACCAATGCGCTGGATGAACTGACGCTAGCCTCGCCTGCGATTGCACAGGGCAAGCTGCTGATTCGCACGGCGTCGCAGGTTTATTGCTTGAGCGATGAATAGGTCGGGCCGCGGGCAAACTGGGCGGGTGCCGATCATCAAGCAGTCAACTAATCGATGATTCTTGGCAAGTCTCGCGCTCCGTGCACAACTCGAGGGAATTGAGCTAGTTGCTCGCACGCGTCTTCGATGCGGTCGACGAATCCGACTGCCGCTAGGAGTTTGTCTGCAGCGATGTGATCAAAGTGGTCGTGCAAATCCCGCCGCGCGCCAGGTGAGAACATCGCGTGGTTCATACGTCGGGAATGCCAAGTCGTGCTGCTTTCTGGCGAAGCTCTCGAAAGATCGCGTCAGCCTCGATTCCCTCTCCGCGATCCAGTTCGGCAAGGGCTTCATGAACGTCGTGCTTGAGTTGGTCGCGCTGCTTCAACAGCCCAATCGCCTCGCGCATGATGGCTGCTTCCGACTCGTATTGGCCCGATGCAAGCAGGTCGGCGACAATCGTTTGAACATCGTTGGGAAGCGAGCCGGCCATTGTGGAGTCCTCGGGTGTTACTACCGCAGCATACTTCAATCCAGCCATGCGCGCCTACTTTGTCATTTCCTGCACGCCGACTATGGCTCCCGCGACCACCGTGGGCCCTAGCGTCTCGCCGTAGAAGCTGACGCTCGATTCGTAGCCGCCCTTGCGATACTCTTCGGCGGGAAGCATGTAGCTGATCCAGGCGTCGGCCAGGCCGCCGATCGTCGGGCACTTGACGCCGGTGAGGTGGGCGGCTTCGGTTTTGATCTTGTGGCCTAGTGACGCGGCCATTTCGCCGGGGACGCCGACGATCAGCAGATCGCCCAAGCGCAGCGTGATACTGTCGATGTGCGTCGGGAACATCCGCGGCAGCATTTCACGCAACAGCTTCTCGTCCAGCCCGTACTCGGCGCCCCCCGTCTTGGCAAAATCCGGGTGCCAGGAGCGCTCGGGCAGGCTGATGGTGTGGGCGTGAAAGGCAAACGCCACGTCTTCGACGGGCTTGGTTTGCTGCCACTGCTTCCAGGCAACGATGCCCAGGTCGCGGCCGTAACGCTCAGCCCGTTCGTAATGGCTGTCGCCGGCGTCGGGCCGACCGCTGGGTGCCTGGTCGCCTTCGGCGCCGTTGTAGTACATGGCGGTCACGCCTTCGCCGATGAGCGACTCGATCGTGCGCTGTAAATGGCCAGGCCAATCGCCCGAAAAATGCATGTCCTCGCCCGACATGAAGGTGGGATGGGCCGTGAAGTTCACCAACACGGCCAGCGGCTTGCCTTCGCTCGTGTCGACGCGCGTGACGGTGAGTTGCTTGTCGATGAACGCACCGCCGCGGCGGTTGCGGTTCCAGCCGTCGATCGATGCGCTTGTGCTGCCGATCTTCACCGGCGTCAACTGTCGATCAGCATCCTTGATGACCTGGGCCAGCCGCTCCATGACGAATTCGTACACTTGCGGACTATGGATGCCGATCTGCGGCACCTGAAACGTGTTGGCCGGATTGATGGCGTTCATCTCGATGCTGGTGTGCGAGTGGCTGGGCAGCAGCATGATCTGGTCCTTGGTCCATCCATCGCCCGCAAGGCGCTCGACCAGCGCCGGCTTGACCGCGGGCGGAAAGCCGAGCATGTCGGCGGTCACCAGGACGAACTTCCGTTGCCCGTCGGAGAGCACAAGCGCCTTGGCGAAGATCCGATCGTGTACACCTTGGGCCGGCCGGTTCATCCGCTCGCCGTAGCCGCCCAAAGGAGCGTTCAAGTCGAGCGGCGGCGTGAGATCGACGCGGGCTACGCCGGCTTTCAGCTCGGCAGCCGCTGCCAGTCGCTCGTCGGCGAGCAGCCATGCGCCCAGGATGGCGACTGCTAAACTGGCAACACGAAGGCGCTTCGTCGGCATGCACATGGCATTCCACCTGTTCTTATATTCGTGACTGGATTGGTTGCGAATCTGTGTCCTTCGCGTCATGTACTCCATGCCGAAGCAACAAAGCACTATTGACGCACGCGGGGGCGGGCGCGTCAATCAAATGGCTCGGATGGCACAGCGGTCGGAAGGAAAACCGGGGATCGTTCGGACTTCGTGATCGAGCGGTCAGGGCCCCGCTTCATCGCGCCATTGCTTGCGGCTGCCTTCGATGCGCAACGGCCCGGCGATATCCTGGCCATCGCAAAGGACGATGTACGAATCGGCGCCGACGGCGCTGTCCCACTGGAGCGTAGCGCGTCCGCGCGCTCTGGCCGGGGGCGAGGCCGCCGAGCGCTCGCCTTGCGGGCCGACGGCAACCAGCGTGTATTGCCGTACTCCGGAGCCATCGTCGCGGACGACGACCGGCGGCGTGGGAACAGCAACGGGGGATTGTTGCAACTTGCCGCCCCACAGTTGCAACACGTCGGACGGGAAGGGCAATCCTCCGCCGCCGAAGCCGCCGCCGCCCAGCGACATCATGCCCTGGCCGATGAGCGCGTCGGTGAGCGGCTCGCCATGGCCGGGCCGAAACGTCTGGAAGCGGATGCGGCCGGGATGCGTGAGCCCGTTCCACTGGTCGCGGGGGACTTCAGACAGTTCGAGTCCCTCGCCTTGGATGATGGCCATTTGCCGCCAGGCGCCGTCGAGCCACACGTTCCAGGAAATGTGGCCCGGCGCTTGTCGCAACGTGCCGTCGCGCTCCAGCGCGTGGAAGCGGTCGTCAAATGGGTCGTCGATCTCTGCCTTGATCAGGCGGCTGCGCACCCACAAGCCGCCGGTTGTTCCTTCGCCGACGGACCGGGCATAGATACCGCGAGCGATCTGATGCTCCTCGTAACCTTTCTCCCAGGGGGAGCCCGTGTCCGAGACGATCAGTTCCTGACGCACGATCAGCCGATCGACGTCCAGTTCGCGCATGCGCTCGGGTTCGGCCTTCATCAGTCCGAAAGTAACGGCGACCGACATGACAATCGTGACGAGGCGATCTTTCATGGGAAGGCTCCGGCGAAACCAAGAGTTTTGCAAATCGACGAGGCCGATTGTACCGCGCGTGCGCGCTTGCCGTCGGCGCGTTTGCCACCTGTGGAATCGGTTTGCCGGAGCGCCATGACCTATCGCTAGAGCCGTTCGTACGGCATTTCGAACATTTCGCGCAGTATATCCAAGTCGCCGCTCTCCAGTCCTCGCGAGAACCAGCGCACGCGCTGGGCGGAGGTGCCGTGGGTGTAGTTTTCGGGCGAGACGAAGCCGGTGGAGTGTTTTTGCAAACGATCGTCACCGATGGCGTTGGCCGACCTGATGGCGGCCTCGATGTCGCCTGGCTCGATGAAGCGGAACTTCTGCTGCCCGTAATGGGCCCACACGCCCGCCAGGTAGTCGGCTTGCAGCTCGAGGCGGACGGACCACTCGTTGAACTCGGCCTTGGGCAGCGCCTGTCGCTTGCGATCGACCAGTTCGCTATAGCCCAGCAGGTTTTGCACGTGATGGCCGATCTCGTGCGCGATCACATAGGCTTGCGAAAACTCGGCCTTGGAGCCGCCGAGCTTGCGGTCGAGCTCGTCGAAAAACGTGGGATCGAGATACACGGTCTTGTCGCGCGGACAGTAGAAGGGTCCGACCGCCGAGGGCGCCAGTCCGCAACCGGTTTGCACTTGCCCGGTAAAGAGCACCATCCGCGGCGGCTGATAGCGCTCGCCCGCCTTGCGAAACTGTTCGTCCCAGACGGTCTCGGTAAAGCCCAGGATAGTGGCGGCAAAGGCTCGGGTCTGCTCTTCCTCGGGCGTGAGCGGCCGATCCGCCTGTTGCTGGGCGTTCGGATCGCCGCCGACCTGGGCCTGGTCTAGAAGCTGGTTGAGTTGTTGCGGATCGAGGCCGAACAGCAACCCCAGGATCAACAACACCAGCAATCCGCCACCGCCGATGGCCACTCCCTTGGGGCTCATGCGACGGCGATCCTCCAGGTTCTCGCTTTGACGACCACCTCTCCAGCGCATGGTTTGAGCTCCAAGAATGTAGATACCGTCGACGGCGGCGAGCGATCCGGAGGGGGCGAGAGCATCGACGCACCGCGCCGAGGTCGATCGTCGTGGGTCACGCTGTCCCCAAGGATAATCGCGGGACGAACGCCGAGAAAGCCCGCCCCTGCCTGCTGCAAGCCACGGTTACGGCTTGCCAACGTCCGCGCGCTGGTGCAATCGCTTGATTCGCGACCAGGCGTCGAGACACGTAGCGATTAACTCGTCCACGCCAACCGCCTCGTCGTGCAGCGCTCGTTCGATCGACGCCAGTTCGTCGTCAATGGCAAGAGTCTCTTGCATGATGCCCAACGAGTCGTCGCACGCGACGGCTGCAAGCGCATTCGCACCGACCGATTGGGCGCCGGCCGGGCGGATGCCACCGATGGGAACGATACGGGCAGGGGCTGCCTGCGTGTCATCAGCCTGCATGCGATGCGCCTGGAATCAGAGGAATCTGCAGGAAAGCGACGCCGGAAGACCGAGCGCCGTGCGGAATCGCACGTGCAACGGGATGCAAGGAGTGCATTCGAGGTTGAAACTCGGGTGCGTATTGAAAACTCAGACAATCCATCAATAAAATGGTGTCACTGCCGCGGATCAAGCACCTGTCCACATTCCGAAGAACATTTGCCGATGGACCCCTCATTCGAGCGAATTCGTGTGGACCGGTTCGATCCCGACCGTCTGGTCGAGGTGGTCAGCGATGGCGCGTTCGAGCACCGGCTGCTCGACGGCGGCCCCTTTTGGGCGGAGCTCAGACGGCTGAAGTTGCCGGCGAGCCGCATCGATTCCGGATCGTTTTCGCGTCCCTGTTTTGCGCGCGGCGCGTTTCCGGCCGGATGGATGTGCATTGGATTCACGGTCACGCAGCACGCGGCACCGACGCTCGACGGTGTCCGCCTGGCCAGCCGGGACTTGCAGGTCTATGCCGAGGGGTCGGCCATCGACTATCGCAGCGCACCCCAAGCAGTGTGGATGGCGATTCAAGTGCGCCGCGATGACCTGCAGCAGCAGGCGCTCTCGCTCAACGGTTGCGAGCTGGACCTGCCGACGCGCGGGTATCGGAATATCCGATTGCCGACGGCCACCAGCACGGACTTGCAAGCGACGTTTCGAAATGCGCTCGACATGGGCCCCTTGCTGGGAAACGATCCGGGCGACGATACGCTGGCGCGCCGCGTCGAGCACGGCTTGCTCGTCGCCGTTGCCCGTGCGCTGGCGCGACCGCGGTCGGAAGGACGCGCCAACCCCAGTCACGAGCGGCGCACGAGAATCGTGCGGTCGGCGGAGCAGTTTCTCGCTGCCAACGTCGATCGCCCCTTCCGCATCGACGATCTGGCGGCCGCGACAAAGACCAGCCAGCGCACCCTGGAATACGTTTTTCAGGACGTCTATGGAGTCAGCCCGCGCGATTGGTTCCTCTCGGGACGACTGCACCGGGTTCGCCATGAACTGCGGGCGGCTTCCACGCCCAAGGTCAGCGTGTCGTCGGCCGCGGCGCGATGGGGCGTCAAGCACCTGGGCCGATTTGCCGGCGAGTACCGCAAATTGTTCGGCGAATTGCCTTCGCGCACGTTAGCCGGCGCGGCGCCGGACGGCACGCCGAACGTGGGCTAGCAGCCGCTCCGGCCAGCGTCACGATGCGCAGCGGCTGCCGGCTTCGCGTCACCGCACTATTCAAGCGATATTTCCGGCGTCAGGGTGGCGATTGTGCGGTAGAATTCGGTGAGACACTCCCCTGCTCCGCCACGTTCGATCGACGTTCGCAACTGCGAGTCCTTGTTCATGTGGAACCGCTCCTATCGCTGGCAACGACAGATGCGACTTGCGGCGGGCGTGGCGATGCTCGTCGCGTTGAGCACGGGACTGCTGGCGCTGCAGGGCTCGGCCGCGGCGCG
>JBGSYQ010000358.1:0-9639 GCA_041750795.1 Pirellulales bacterium
ATCTGGCGTCGTCTTCCTGCGCGAGGTGGCGCCGCGCCGCGCCGTGGCCTGGGTGGCGCGCTGGCTGTACGGAGAGAATTACCTCACGGCGCCGATGCGCCATCGCGTGGCGTTTTCCACCAACGGCGAGGACCGCCGCGCGGTCGAGTACGCCTGGCGTCATGCCGGCAGCGACTATTCACTGCAAGCCGCGGCGTACGGTCGCGGCGCGCCGGCCGCCACCAGCAGCGAGGCCGAGTTCCTGGCCGAGCAGTACTGGGGCTACTCGGGCGGGGCAGGGCGGCGCACCATCGAGTACCAGGTCGAGCACCCGCATTGGAATCTCTGGAAGTGCAGCGAGGCAAGCTTCACCGGCGACGTCGCCCGCATGTACGGCCCCGAGTTCGTCGCCGCGCTATCCGCCGCGCCCACGTCCGCCTACCTGGCCGACGGCTCGCCGGTTCGCGTGTACCCGGGACGCACGCTGAACCAGCCGGAGCGGCGGTCATCGCCACGGCAAACATCGAGTGAAACACACGTTCATTCGCCGAACCTTTCGGCCGGCGAAAAAATCGGCTAGGTTGTCCGCTCCGAGCGATTTCTCGCCCAAGTCCCCGTAGCTCAATTGGATAGAGCGTCGGCCGCGCGAAGCTTCTTCTGCACTACATTTGGTGGCCCTCAAAATGCAAAAATATCTTGTTTTCTAGGGTGCGACGCCGCCGACTGCCCCACGCACCGGGTCGATCAATCGACCCATGTCGTCCCAGATCGACCGGAAATGTAATGCGATCCATGGTCACCCCCATCGGGAAGATTGGTACTCCGGGTTTCGGGACTCAGGACGGTTCGACATTGGTCACCAACGCTGCATTCGGAATTTGGCCAAAAGCCACCTCGGCGCCATCGGTTGGACCACACAATCCGCTGGCCCGAATTGCGGTCGGTGGATTTCACCGCTGGGAGTTTGGACTCATGCCAATTCAACGAAGTCGATGCAACCGCCGCGAGTTTGTGATCGACCGGACTGCATTCGGTGTGTCGGACCGGAGCACTTCCGTGAGCCTGCGCCAAATCCCACGAGCCCGAAGAATACTCGGGGCGACAAGACGGCTATTGAACTTTTCCTTCAGGGAGTCGATAGCCTTGTGTCACGGACCTCCCTTTCACGAGCAGCGCTTCTGGAGATGGTGGACTTGCTGTGGTCATCGACACGATGACATCAAAGGGGCCAGAACCAGAGGATCGTCGGAACACCGCATGCGACGACCAATATGGACATGGGTAGCCCCAATCGCCAGTAATCGGCAAACCTGTACCCGCCCGGAACCATGACCAGCGTATTGGATTGGTGGCCGATCGGCGTCAAAAACGCGCAGGACGCCCCAATGGCGACCGCCATCAAGAAGGGATCCGCTGAGCACTCCATCCGGTTAGCGAGGTTGATGGCCACCGGCGCCGCGAGAACGGCAGCCGCCGCGTTGTTGATCACATTCGAGAGGAGCATCACCGCCGTCATCAGCACGGCGACCGTTGCTGCGGGCGGCGCCGATCGGCCAATTTGCAGCAATCCGTCGGCGATCAGTCTGGAGCCTCCCGTGGATTCGAGCGCACCGCCAATGGGAAGCAGGGCCGCCAGCAGGACAATGACCGGCAGGTCGATACTTTCGTAAATCTCGGCCGGTGCAATCAAGCCGGTCAGCACCATGGCGAGCGCCGCGGCGACCAGGGCGGTCGCCGGCGGGACGAGTTCGAGGGCAACGAGCACCAATGCCGCAGCAAAGATGCCACTCGCTAGAGCGACATTGCGGGGCTTGCCGATGCGCAACCCGCGCGATGCCAACGGCAGACATCCCAATTCGTTCAGTGCCGATTGCAGCGACTCTTCGCCCACCTGCACGAGCAGGATGTCACCGGCCGCGAAGCGAATCTTGCGCAGCCGCTCCCGCAGCCGATGTCCTTGACGGGCCACCGCCAGCACGTTGACCCCAAAGCGTTCGCGAAGGTCAAGTGCTGTCGCAGTGTGACCGACGAGAATCGATCCGGGCGTGAGAATCGCTTCCGCGAGCGTCAGATCTTCAGACTTCGGCCGCGACGGTTCCTGCTCCTCATGGCTGTTGGCGTCTTCGGCCAATTTCAGGCCCGTCACGTCGAGAAACGTCTTGAGGCTGTCCGAATCCGCTTCGACGAGCAGAATGTCCCCTTCCTGCAAAACTTCGAACGTGGATGGAAGCTGTTTCCGTTGTCCGGATCGAATGAGTCCAACGACCAACACCTCCGCGCCTTCTTCAACGGTGGTCACCAGCTCGTGAAGCGTCCGGCCGGCAAACTTGCATCCCTCGGGAACGCGCAGCTCGGTCAGATACGCGCTGATCTCGAAGAGATCTTCGGGCGCATCCTGTTTTTTTCTCAGTGGCGTCAGCCGCCAGCCGATCAACGAGATGAACGCCAATCCCACCAGCGTGATGGTGCCGCCGACCGGCAGAAAGTCGAACATCCCGAACGTCGGCGATCCGCTCTGCTGGCGATACGTCGCAATGATGATATTTGGCGGAGTGCCGATCATCGTCAGCGTGCCACCCAGCAACGACCCGAAGGCCAGCGGCATGAGGAGCAGCGACGGCGAATTCCCGCTCTGACGCGACATCCAGATCGCCACCGGCATGAACAACGCCAGGGCCCCGACGTTGTTCATGAATCCCGAACACAAAGCGACGACGACCGTGAGCGCCGCAACCTGAATCCAGGCGCGATCGCCCACGCGCGTCATCTGCCGCGCGAGGAAATCCACAACCCCAGCGTTAAGCAATCCGCGGCTGACCACCAGCACCGCCGCAACGGTCACCACCGCCGGATGTCCCAGGCCCGCGAAAACGTCTTCGGGCGGCACGAGGCCGACCAGCGAAATGGTCACCAGCGCCAGCACCGCGACCACGTCGTACCGCCAACGGTTCCAAATAAAAAGTCCGAGCGTCGCGGCAAGAACGGAAAAAACCGTGACCTGATCGGGCGTCATGTCCACAACGCGCCTCCGGTATCCGAAAAGCGGCACCTTCACCGCGCGTATTGTAGCGATAGTCGCGACAGGATTTGAACTGCGTTATCTGTGGTTACGAATCGGTTTACGTTAAATCTGTCGAAATGCCAGACGCCGAAAGTAGTTTTTTGAAAGCGACGTGCGAACCAGAACTCTTGCCCCCACAATGAGAAAGCCCTTTAACCGACTCGCCGAAGGACTTCTTTCTGAAAACAATCGGGGCGACGGGATTTGACTGATGGCAGTCGCTTACCAAGCTTCCCGGAACTGCGTCGGTCACATCGACCGACCGCAGTTCCAAGTTCTGGTTGGACGCGGAGGTTGGACAAACTTCCGCGAGTTTCGGCTTGCAGCAACTGAAGGAGATGCCGGACTCCTCTGCAGGTGCCCCATCAGATCGACGACAGCGTGATCCGCTTGTGGACCTCTTCGAGCTGGCTTCACGCTCGCGACCCATGAGGGTGTGACCTGAGCCAACTTGCTTGATCCAGCTAATCAGACATGAAGACGACGGCATCGAAAGAAACGGCAAGCGGTTGCGTCGGGAAGTGGCGCACCGCATTGGCAGTTCGGCAAGTGCCGAAGCCTAAATCCGCGAAATGTAGTGCAAACATCCGGCGTTTTGTAGTGCATAGAGGGCATAAACCACGTGATCCTTGCAGACCGACCTTCGGCTCCGGAGCCGACGCTCTTTTCAGCGGCCTTGAATTCGGCCACAATTGTCTCCGAAAAGGGGACGGGCACAATTTGCTCCGAAGACTCCGCAAATTGAGCCAGTCCCCAACGCCTCTGTCCCCGTAGCTCAATTGGATAGAGCGTCGGCCTCCGAAGCCGAAGGTTAGAGGTTCGAGCCCTCTCGGGGATACTTCTTGCAACGAGGTGTCGCCCTTGTGGCGTTACCGCGCCCATAGCAGTTGGTCTTTGATTGTATAGCCGCCACGATCAAGAGTTTGGTGTGTTGCGCGGTATGATCCGACGGCATGCAACCAATGGTCCTTTGCCAGTTGGTTGCCTAGACATGTGTTTTGGACCCTGCGGGACGCCATCTAACGTTAATGCGATGATATCCTCTGCGGCCATGACTCGACCGAGTTTTTGGGCCCATGGCAGCAGGCGCTGTTTGAACGGTGGCAATGACCAGCCATCGTTTTTCATGTCGGTGATCTTTCGTAGGTACGCCACAATGTCAACGACCTGCGTAAACACTGAATACTCGCTGCTTGTGTAAACCACCTCGCTAATAAGCTGCTGGCTATTTTTGATGCTGACCATCTGGCCACTGCCGGCAGCATGCATCACATTGCACCATCGCACGGTTGAAGAAAACGATTTGACCATGTTCAAGTCGAACCCGTCCATCACCGGAATCAGCAGCTGACGAGCCAGCACAGGTTCAAGTATGTGGAGTAGACTGGCCCAACTTGTGCCGACCATCCATTTATCAGTTGGCATCGCCGCCTGCAAGCCATCCGTGATGTAATAGCCGACCCGATAGACTTTTAGCCGGTTCGACAACACTAGATCGACTACGGCCGCGACGTTTGCAATCTTTGCTTGGTCAGTGTCGCCGGGAAGGAGTTTCCCGTGCATCTCTGGCGGCATAGCGAAATGGCTCGATTCCGGCACAACGTAATGATGAAGCGCAGTGTAAAACTGTGCCCGAAGTTCAAGATACTCGCGTATCGGTACGAGCAAGCCGGTCAGTGCAGAGATTCGCGGCTTTAGTTTTTCGTCCGAATGCGTTTCATCCATGAAGAGGAAACTCGCCTGCGGGCCTCTGGAAATCCCTCGAAACAATCTGGTTATAGACGTCCAGGTATTCATGGCCATCGTGACATCCTGCGTTTGAGTTCCGTACGCGAGCCATTTTACCACGTTGGCCTCATTCGAAAACGCCCAACAGTTGGCCCCAATGAACACGACACTTCCTTGCCACTGGACTTTCCATAGTATGAAGCTCTAGTTGAGTAAACTAGTTTGTTCAAGGAGGCCGCCATGATCGAAGTCGGCACGTTCGAGGCCAAAACGCATCTGACGCGACTGTTGGAGCGCGTCGCCCAGGGGGATCGCGTCGTCATTACCCGGCGCGGCAAGCCGGTTGCAATGCTGGTGCCGCCGGAAACGCCAGCGCGAACCGACGTGTCCGCCGTCGTGCGCGCGATGTTGGCCTATCGCGACGCACAGGGGCCCAAGCTGGGGCGCGGTTTGTCCATCCGCCAGCTCAGGGAAGAGCGGCCGCAAACGCCGCATAAATCTCCTCCGCCGCGGCGGCGATGAAGAACAGCAGCGTGGCGACCAGCACGATCACCGTGGCGGTCGAGTTCTTATAGCGCGCGCTGACCCAATCGGCGCGGCCGTTGAGCAGCAACAGCACGGCCGCCAGCATCGGCACGAACGCGGCCCCCACGACGGCATAGGCCTTTTGCACGGCCTGAAAGTTTCCGCCGACCATGCCCAGGATCGGAACCGTGGCAATCGCGTACAGATAGCCGCGATAGGCGCGCGAGCGAGTGTCGATTGGCGCGGCGCTGGCTCCGCGCAGCAATTGCCACAGATCGGCAAACAGATACGGAATGCTCTGCCAGACGCCGAGCATGCTGCTGAACACGGCGCCCCAGGCGCCGGCCAGAAATGCCCAGCGCGCCAACGTTCCGGCCCGGCCGAACGCGGCCTCCAGCTTGTTGGCGATCTCGACGATCAGCGTCGCCCCGCCGCCGGGCAATTCTCCCAGCGAGCTGCCGATCACGACCATCGCCAAACCGAACAGCGCCGTCATCGTGTAGCCCGTGGCCAGGTCGATGCGACAGATCTGCAAGTCCTCGGGCCCCTGCCGCTTTTCCTCGCGAATCCAGTAGCCATAGCACAGCAGCGTGACCGTGCCGCCGACGCCGCCGATCAGGGCGACGGTCCAGGTGAGGCCGCCGTCGCGCATGTGGGGAATGCTCGGCACCACCAGGCCGCTGAGCACGTCCGCCGGCGACGGCCACAGCGCCACGGCGGTCGCGGTCACCACCACGAACATCAACGCGATGCACACGCTCATGACTCTTTCGAACAGCCAATAGCCGCCCCACCGCACCAGCACCACCGCCGCCAGGCTGTGCAGTGCGCCATAGACGATCTTGTCGGTGCGCGCCGCCTCGACGCTGGTGCCGGCCAGCGGCCAGATGGCATGGCAGGTGACGCCGACGGCGCTCATCAGGGCCGCGCCCACCATGAAGCTCCAAAACGCCACGTACGCCAGAAACAGCCACGCCGCCGGCCGTCCCAGGTGTGCGACACAGCCTTCCACCAGGGTGCTGCCGGTAGCCAGTTGCCAGCGCGTGAGCCCCTCGTTGAGCACATACTTCAGAAACGCACCGAGCAACACAGCCCACAGGATGGCCAATCCCAGTTCGGCGCCGGTGAAGCTGGCCGTGGCCAGATCCCCCGCGCCGACGCCCGTGGCCGCCACCAGGATGCCCGGGCCGATGATGTGAATCAGTTTTCGAGGTTTCATGGATCTCGCAATGCCGCCTGTCGCCACACATTCCGCGCGCATCGCCGCGCGCAAGTGCGATCGCCGCCGCGGTTTATTCATCCGCTGATAGTTTACTCGTCCGCGGGTGGCTTCAACTCCGCGGTGGGCGGCGTGATATAGAGAAACATGCCGACCACGCCCAGAAAGCGCCCGCCGTCGACCACCGGCGTCGAAACCGCCACCACCCACTCGTCGGTCAGATCGGTGCGAAAGTCGTCGGACAGGTGGGTGCGCGACAGCCGCTTGCCGGCCGCCTGCCGGCGATAGTCGTCCAGGTTGCGAAAGTCGTTCGGTCCGCCGTGAAAGTACGTCCGCCAGGCGTAGTTGTGCCCGATGTTCTGACTCTCCAGCGGCTCGCGCGCGATTTGAATGCCGTGCTCGTCCTGCACGAACCAGGCGAAGACCTTGGTCTGATCGCTGTCACCGAAATGTTGCTTTGCCCAGTCGTGCAGCGCGGTCCGTGCCGGATGCGCCACCAATTGTTGCCGCAGTGCGGGCCAGCGAGCCTTGAACGACGCATCGTCAAGTTGCCGGAGGATCTCTATGATTTGCGGGTCGTCGACCGTTGCTCTCAGCCGGGCGACCAACTCCGGATCGTGCGCGGCGCGTTCGACCTCGTCGGCGCTGCGCCGCACCGTGTCGCTATTGCGCACGAACAGCAGCAAGTGCCCGCGGCTGTACAACAGCGACTCCATCTGCTGGCGCATGCCGCGCTCGTGAACGAACCCGTAGGTGGCGATCGCGGCCGCCAGCAACAGCAGCCCCAACGACGTGGCCGAAAGCAGCGCGATCGCGGGCTTGCGACGCGACCAGCGCCACAATCGTCCTGCGGGTCCGACCGGGCGCGCCAGAATCGGCTCGTCGTTGATGAAACGGTCCAACTCGGCCGCCAGCGCCGCCGCCGACTGATAGCGCTTGGCCGGATCCTTCTCCAGGCACTTCAGGCAAATCGTCTCCAGGTCGTGCGGCACATAGCGATTGAGGCGCCGCGGGCTGGGCGGCGCGTCGTGGATCACCTGGTGCGGCAGCACGCTCATGTTGCCGCGAAACGGCAGTTCATCGGTGAGCAACTGAAACAACAATACACCCAGCGAATACACGTCGCTGCGACAGTCGCACAGGTGCGACTTGCCGCGCGCCTGTTCCGGCGACATGTAGGCCGGCGTGCCCAGGATGTGCCCGTCGAGCGTCATCGCGATATCTTCGTCGGCCCGCTTCGCCAGACCAAAATCGGTCAGGTGCGGATCGCCCTGCTCGTCGATCAGGATGTTGGCGGGCTTCAAGTCGCGATGGATCACGCCCAGCTCGTGGGCATGGTGCAGCGCCTCGGCGACCACGAGGCAGAGCTGGGCCGTGGCCTCGAACGTGGGCCGCTGACGGCGGACCCACTCGTCCAGCGTCACGCCGTTGATCAGATCGCTCACGATATAGACCGTGTCGCCCTCCTTGCCCACCTCGTGAACCGAAACGATGTGCCGATGGCGCAGGCGCGCGGCCACCCGGGCCTCGCGCACCACGTCCTCCATTTCCAGCGGTGTCAGCGTTCGTTGCCGCGGAATCTTCAGGGCCACTTCGCGGTCGAGCTTCGTATCGTGGGCCCGCCACACCGTGCCGAACGACCCCACGCCCAGCTCGTCGACCAGCTCGAACCGGCCCACGCGCTGCGGCGCGCCGCCGGCTTGCTGATGACTGACGATATAGAAGTGCTGCCCGCAGGAAGCACAGTGAACCTCGTCCTGTTCGTGCTGGTGCGGCAGTTCCACGCGCGTCTGGCAGCGGGGGCAGCGCACCAGGAGCGTGGTTTCCAGCACCGTGCGATGGTTGCCCGGCTGGGTCGACTGCTCGCTGTCGGCCGCGCTCCAGGCCTGGTCGATGCGCGCCAGCTTGGCCAACTCGGCCGCCAGTTCGGCGCGCAGATCTTCGTGCTCGTCGAGCACCGCATCGAGCGAGACGTCGTCGCCGGCGGCGCGCCGTTCGAGGTAGGAATCGACAATCCGCCGCACGCGATCCTGGCTGGATGCGGCGGTCGATTCGACCTGGTCCGGGTTCGTGGCGTCGGTCATCCGTTTCGCCTTGAAGAGTGGATCGGCCGCCCGGGCGGAATGCCGCTTCGGCTGCCGACCGTCCGCGTTTACTTGGTGCTCAGATATTTTGACGCCCGCTGGAGCGCCTCTCGAAGTTCTTTCTTAGCGCGATCCAGCAGCCCGCGTACGGCCCCGGTCGTGCGTCCCATCACGCCGGCTGTCTCCTCGACCGAACGCCCCTCGAAGTAGCGCAGCTCGACGGCCTGGCGATAGTCGTCGGGCAGTCCGGCCACGGCGATTTGAATCGCCTGCATGCCCTCGCGCCGCGCCAGCGATTCGCTGGGAGTGTTGCCCGCTCCGGCGATCGCGTCCAGCAGGTTGCCGGCCCGGCTTTCCTGGTCGCCGGCTGCCGCCGAAATCGGCGTGCGACCGCCGCCCCGCTTCTTGCGCCGCTGGGCGCGGATGCAATCGCGCAGCCGGTTCTCGGCGATCGCGATCAACCAGGAGAGGAACGTCGCCTCCTCGCGCCGTTCGTAGCACGAGATGTTCACGAACACCTGCGTGTAGGTCATCTGTACCAGGTCGTCGGGCGCCAGCACGCTGCGCAACGAGGGCGGCATCCGCTGGTCGATCTGCCGCGCCAGCACCTCGTAATAGTCGAGCATCAGCCGTTCGAGCGCCGCCCGATCGCCCTCGACCGCCCGGTCGATCAATTCACGATGTTCGGCTGCTTCCGTCATGGGCGTTCGCGTGCTGCCGTTTTCGAGAAACCTGGAAAAATGGCGCTTCGGCGTGGCCGGCGCGTCCCCATTGTACCAGAGAACCGGGCCTCGCTCTCCCCGGGACGCCAATTCTCAATTCTTCTGGCAACAACGTACCGCCGAGTCTTGAGCCGGCCAGTCGCAGCGAGCAAAATAGCGGGCTGCGTCACACCAATCGCTCACACCCCGCGATGATACCCCATGTTCCCCGACGAGCGATCCTGGGAAGATCTGCGTCTGACTCGCCGCGCTGCACTGGGCGCCGCGGCGCTGGCGGCCACCGGCGCCGGCGCATTGGCGCAAGCCGATCCGCGCCCGGCC
>JBGSYQ010000359.1:0-11436 GCA_041750795.1 Pirellulales bacterium
CTGGCGGCCGCGGCGCTGATCGTGGCCGGCGTGGCGCTGGCGCGGCAAACACCCGAGGAAGCGAGCGACGCGGCAAGCGGGCTGGTGAACTTTGTGACGGCCGACGCCTTGGCCTATGCCGTGCGTTGGGTCGTGCTGGGCGTCGGTTTCGTCTTCGTGCTGTTGGCGGCGCGGACCAGCGAGCAGGGCGAATCGTCCGAGTTCATGGCCACTCTATTGCTGTTGATCGTCGGCCTGATGCTGGTTTCGCTGGCCGGCGACCTGGTGCTGATGTTCGCAGGGTTGGAGTTGATTTCGATTCCCACCTATGTACTCTTGTTTCTGGGGCGAACCAGGGGAACGCTCGAGTCGGCCACGAAGTACTTCTTCTTGAGCGTATTGTCCAGCGCGTTGATGCTCTATGGCTTCAGCTTTCTGTATGGCGCGGCGGGTGACACCCAGTTGAGCCAGATTCGCTCGTCGCTGGCTGCCAGCGGCGCCGAACTGACCGGCACGGCCTCCTTCGCCACTTTGGCGCTGGTGCTGATTTTCGCCGGCTTGGGCTTCCGCCTGACGGCGGTGCCGTTTCACTTTTACGCTCCCGACGTCTATCAAGGCACAAACAATCCAAACGCCGGGTTGCTGGCCGTGGCGCCCAAGATCGCCGCGCTGGTGGCGCTGGTGCGGATCGCGTCGGTAGCCATGCCGGGCACCGAGCGGCTGGGCTGGCAACTGGCCCTGGCGCTGGCCATGATCACCATGACGCTCGGCAACGTGTTGGCCTTGTGGCAGAATAACGTGCGACGGCTGATGGCGTACTCGTCGGTAGCCCACGCCGGCTATATGCTGATCGGCTTGGCCGTCGGTTTTGCCGTCTCGGGCGGCGCCGCCGAGGCAACCAACTTCGACGGGGTTGGGGCTGCCTTCTTCTATATGCTGGTTTATGCCGCAGCCACGGCAGGCGTGTTTGCCGCGCTGACTTACCTGGGCGGGCGCCAGGGCGAGATCGACTCGGTCGAGCAACTGGCCGGACTCACGCGGAACCATCCGAAGACGGCGCTGGCCATGGCCATCTTCATGTTCTCGCTGACCGGGCTGCCGCCGCTGGCCGGGTTCTGGGGCAAGTTCACGCTGTTCACCGGCGCCTTGGGCGTCGACGCGCGCAATCCGGACGACAGCAGCCTGTGGCCATGGTTCGTGGCGCTGGCCGTCGTAGGCGCCTTGAACGCGGCCATTTCGGCCGGTTATTACCTGCGCATCGTCGGCGTGATGTATTTTCGCCCCGCCACGACCGCACCGTCCGCTGGGGGCGGAGCAGGGGCGGCCTGGGCCATGGCCGCTTGTGTGGCGTTGGTGGTGGGCATCGGCTGCGCTCCCGGCTGGTTTATCGACGAGTCGAATCGCGCCAGCCAGGCGGCCCACATGACTCTCGGCGCGCCCCGCATCGTGCCCGACACGGCCATTGGAGCTTTGCCCCAACAGGCACTTTCGGCCGCCGTGACGGTCGCGGAGACCGAGCGCTAACGGCGCCGAGCGAGGCGCGTCCGCCGGTGATTCGACGGTCGCACCGCGGCGGTAGAGTCGTTTGCCGCCGCCAGCTATGCTGAGAGTGGGCAATATCTCTTCGGCCGGAGCAGGTTCACTGATGTCAAATGTCCGATCTGCGGGAGTCGAGCTGGCCAGTCTGTTGGACGACAGCCAGGCTCCCGTCTACGTGCTGGATGATGACCGGCGGATCGTGTTCTGCAATCGGGCCTGCGCGCGGTGGTTGGGTATCGATGCCGGCTCGCTGCTGGGCGAACGCTGCACGTATCACGGCACGGCGGAGGATGGCTCAATCGCGGCGATCGCCGCGCGGCTGTGCCCGCCGCCAAAAGTGTTTTCCGGCCAGCCGCAGGCGGCGCGGATCGGCATCGCGACGTTCGACGGGCGCACGATCTATCGCCGCGGGCGGTTTCTGCCGCTCTCCGACGGCGACGACGAGAGTGCCGCGGTGATTGCCGTGTTGGAAGTCAGCGATTGCCTGGGCGATGCGCCGTTGGACGAAGCGACTGTGGCTGCCGCCGCCAACACAGCTTTGCACGAGCAGTTGCACGCGCTGCGCCGGCAAATGACCGGCCGGTTCGCCGTCGATAGCCTGTTGGGCACGAGCCCTTCCATCGAGCGGGCGCGCGCCCAGGTGAAATTGGCCGCCGCCAGCGATGTCCAGGTGCTGGTGTTGGGTCCCGCCGGCTCGGGCAAGGATCACGTGGCAAAGGTGATCCACTACGCGCAAGACCGGCCCGGCGCCCTGGTGCCGCTGGCGTGTGCAGTGCTTGAAGTGAACCTGTTGCGGTCCGCGCTGCGCGCCGCGTGGTCGCCCGCGGCGGCTGCACGCGACGCCGCCGTGACGCTGCTCTTGAACGACGTCGACGCCATGCCGCCCGAGGCGCAGACGGATCTCGTCGAACTGATGAGCGATGTCGCATCGCGTCGCGTGCGCGTGGTGGCCACGGCGACGCGGCCGTTGAGTGCCATCTCCGGTGCGGCATTCGATCCGAAGCTGGCTTGCCGTCTGACGACGATTACCATCGAGCTGCCCGCTTTGGCAGAGCGGTTGCAAGACCTGCCGTTGTTGGCACAGGCATTTCTAGAGGAGGCGAACAAGTCGAGATCCAGGCAAGTCGGTGGCTTCGCGCGGCAGGCGCTCGACAGCCTGGCGGCTTATCCCTGGCCTGGGAACCTCGACGAGTTGGCCGCCGCCGTGCGCGGGGCGCACGAGCGAGCCACCGGCGGAGAGGTGGCACCCCGCGACTTGCCCCGGGAAGTTCAATGGGCAACCGAGTCCGCGGCGCATCCTCCGCGCCGAGACGAAACGATCGTGCTGGAGGAGTTTCTTGCCAAAGTGGAACGAGAGCTGATTACTCGTGCCTTGCGCCGCTCGAAGAACAACAAGAGCAAGGCCGCCAGGTTGCTGGGGCTCACGCGCCCGCGGCTCTATCGACGGCTCGTGCAACTGGGATTGGAATCACCCGAGGATCAAAAGAAGCCGCGGGAGTGAGCGCGGGCCATACGTCCCTTGATGGTGCCGCTTGTCATTGCGGCACGACCCTCCTAGGATGAAACTCTTCGCACACGACTCCCGAATCAAGCTCTCTTGCTACTGAAATTGATGAAGACGCCGGAAGTCATTCTCGGGGAACGCACGGGCATCTGGGCCGCGGCCATGCTGCGCAACATGCCGAACGGCGTGCGTCTGGTTCAGACGCGCACTCGCGCCGAGTGTCTCCGGCAAGTGGCCCTCGCTCCGACAAGCCTGGTCGCGCTGGAATTGACGCGGGCGAACCTGGCGGACGTGGTCGCGTTGACACGCGACATCACGGCCGCGCATCCCTGGTCCGCGGTGGTGGTCCTGGCAGCGCCGGAGCTGGCTGTCTGCGAGCCCCTGATGCGCGAGGCGGGCGCGTTGCACGTTGTTGCATCACCGCGCGAATTGGAAGGCTGGCGTCAAACCGTTACGAAACATTTCGGCCGCATCCCGATGAGCGCCGGCGAATTCGCCGAAAGCATCTGGGACTCGCTGCCTTGGAGCGACGCCGCTACGGCGTAGAAGGGACGAACCATTTCATGGCCGCCGAACAAGCAAACGAGCAGACGGTCCGCGAGGCGCTGGCCGACTTTCGCGACCCGGAGACGGGCCGCAACATCGTCGAGACGGGGCAACTGGGCAGCGTCGCCGTCGATGGCGACACGCTGCGCGTTTCGTTGGGACTGACCACTCATTCGGCCGTGCTGGCCGAGGAGACCAGCCAGCGGCTGGCTCAGAGGCTACATGAGCACTTTGGCGAATCGAAAAACGTCAGCGTCGAATTGACCACGTTCGAGCGCCCACCAGGCCGAATTGGCCAGATCGGTCTGACGGCCAAGAGCGTGGTCGCGGTCGGCTCGGGCAAGGGGGGCGTCGGCAAGAGCACGATTGCCACAGCGCTGGCGCTCGGCTTGTCGCGCGCCGGCAGCAAGGTCGGGCTGATGGATGCCGACGTCTACGGCCCCAGCATTCCGCACCTGCTCGGCGTCAACCAACGGCCCGAGGTGTCCGACAATCGGATCCAGCCGATCGAGGCCGCAGGGCTGAAAGTGATCTCGATGGGATTTCTGGTTCCGCCGGGCGAGGCCGTCGTGTGGCGCGGGCCCATGTTGCACGGCGCCATTACCCAGTTCCTGCGCGACACGGCCTGGGGCGAGCTCGACTACCTGATCATCGACCTGCCGCCGGGCACCGGAGACATCGTGTTGACCCTGTCGCAGTTGCTGCCGCTGTCCGGAGCCGTGGTAGTGTGTACGCCGCAGGACGTGGCGCTATTGGATGCGGTCAAGGCCGTAGCCATGTTTCGCAAGGTGAACATTCCGATCCTGGGCATGGTCGAGAACATGAGCGGCTTCGTCTGTCCCGACTGCGGCAAGCGGTACGATATCTTTGGCAGCGGAGGCGCGCGGAACCGCGCGGCGGAATTGGAGATTCCGTTTTTGGGTGAAGTGCCCATCAACATGCAGATTCGCGTGCTGGGCGACGAGGGGCGCTCGGCCGGCAATTTCGACGATCCGGTGCTGGCCGCCGGCCTGCTGCCGCTGTGCCAGAATCTGGTTCGCAACCTGGCCGAAAACCCGTCGGCGGCGGGCACGCTTCCGGTGCTGAAGATGTGACGCAAGATCAATTGTCGCAGTAGGTTGCGCCAGATGGTAAACGTGCCCGTCAACGAATTAGGGCCGTTCGGATTCTGTGAACCCGAACGGCCCTTTCTCGTTGGAATCACGACCGCTGTAAAGCGTCAGCGATCCGAGGGCGCAAGACGTGCGCCGCTCTCGGGGAAGGCTACTTCTTCTTCTTGGCCTTCTTGGCTTTCTTCTTGGGAGCCTTCTTCGCAGCGGCTTTCTTCTTCTTGGCCACAGTCCGTCCTCCTAAAAAAGGTTTGGCAAGATTCGCCTTGGTGACCTCCTAGTCACACGTTACTGCCGGCGAACATCGCCATGCACAAAACGAAAGTCTCTGCCAAGTGCGACGTCGCGAATGTCTCGGCGAAGACTTAACACGTTCGTGTTTGCAATGAACTAGATGATATTTGTACATACTTTGGAAAAATGTGCAACAGGGATTGCACAAAAAGTGGGTCTCTGCTCCCTTTTTTTCCGCGCTCCGTCGGCGCGCTGGACAGCGCTACGCGACGGCTCGTTCTCGCGCAGCGGCATGCAAAGATCGTCGCGCATCGCAAACGCGCGCACCAACTTCGCGTGGTCAACCGATGCGCTGCGAAGGCTAGCGCGCGGCCGCGCAAGCGCGCTCAATAGACGGCCACAGTCGTGCCGTCGGCAAAGCGCGCAGCGGGCTGGCGGCCGCGTTGTTCGATGCCCCAGATGCGCCTCGCCTCGGGCGCACGAATTCGCAAATATGCCGTGCGCAACGGCATATTTCGCGCTCCCGCAGGTGACGTCTCCGCAGTGAACCAGGCGCCGAGCAACTCGCTCCACGCGCCGGTGCGTTGAGAAAACCGAATGTGAATCGGGTCGAACCCGTACCACTCGGCGCGCTGCGCGACGACGGTGCAACCGCGCTCGGATCCGAGAGTGCGCACGACCGAATTCAACGCGCACACGCGCTCGGCGATCGTCGGAAGATCGAGTCGGCAGCGCGGTACCAGGACCGACCGCATCAGCAGAAATCTGGCCCGGGAAATTTTTTGCAAATTTTCTTCCGGCAGCAGCGTGACGACGGTCCGTGCCCCCGCGGCGACCAATCGATCGAGCACGATCTCGACCCACTCGGCGATGCGCTCCACCGGCTGCTCGTACAGAATGTCGTTGCCGATATCGGTCACCAGCGCGGACGTTGGCGGAGCCCCGGGCCGGTCCAACGCCGGCCACAATCCGCACTGAACGATGCCGGGCAATTGCCGTCCGAGCAGGCTGCTGGTCGCGCCGTACGACCGGCCGTGGCCCAGGGCCACGTGCAAGTCCAACCGGCGGCCAAAGGCATGATGGGCAAGCCCCATCACGGTGCCGATGCCCTTGGTCAGGTTGCTGGCCCCGATGAGCACGACGCGGGGCGCCGCCGACAAGGCCGAATCGGTCTCGTCCGGCAGGCCAGTCGAGATACTCTGCTTCATCGGAATCCACCCAGACCGCCGCCTGGCCCGAACATGGCGCGGATGACGCTATAGCTCGAATACGCAAGGTAGCCGAAAAAAAACGCCAGGAACTGGTCCCCCAATCGCGTCAAGGCAAGAACCGCCAGGCCGGCCGCGATGATAACCGACAGCCACAGCGATTGACGCATGCCGTCGGGTCCGGAAAAAAGCCCAAACACCTCCCGCGCAACTTGTCCGCCGTCGAGCGGAAAAATCGGCAGCAGATTGACGAGTCCCCAGAAGATGTTGATATACAGCAGATCGTAGACCAGATAATTCGCCTGGCGAGACTCGAACCAGATCCAATCGACGGGCACTCTCATTCGGGACGCCGGATCGAAACGAGGCTCGTGCCCCGCGGCCGCGAGGATGGCGACGACCAGCGCGGCAAACAGAAAACCCGCCGCCGGACCAGCCAGCGAAATCAAGATCTGGCTGCGCGGACTGCGTCGCGTGGGTTGATACGACGCCAGGCCGCCCAGTCCATACAGCGTGATCCAAGGCTCCCAGCCGTGAGCCCGAGCGGCCAGCGCGTGTCCCATTTCGTGAACCACGATCGACACAAAGCACGCACCGACCCAGATCAACATCAACTTCGGATCGCTACTGCCGCCCAGTCCGAGCAGCACCACCACGACCCAAAACAGCGGATGCACGCGCACCGGAACGCCGAGCAAATGAAAGTTCAAGTCGTAGGCCGAGCGCGGCGGTTCGTTGAGTAGCACTTCGGTCAAGGTCCTCGGGCGATCGGGTGCCAAAAGGAGCGGCGGGCCGGAGCGGGCCGGTTGCCGGCGCCTTCATTATTGTAGCAAGCCAAGGCAGCGCGCTTCAGGCGGCAGCGCTACGGGCGATTTCCACGTGGGTTGCGCGATCGGCCGTGGCGGGTACGTAGTGCGGTGGAAGTACGGCCGGCGACTGAGGCCGCCGCGCCAAGATGTACTCGGCCGCGGTGCCCGCAGCGCCGCCGTGGCCGACCTGGTCGCTGAGTAGTTGCAGTCGCTCGACCAGTTGCGCGCGTGCAGCCGGATCGGTCAGCCAGGTGATGACGTGTTTGGCAAGCTGCGGCGACCGGTCCTGGCAAGTCAGATACTCGGGAAACAGCACGTGCTGCTCGTTCGGCGAGTCGGGATCATACGGCGTCGTGTCCTCGGGAAACAATTCGCCGCCGGTCAGCAAATTGACCAGCGTGATGTATTTAACGCGGCGGAACCGCTTCTGCACGGCATAGGCCAGCGGGCTGATCCAATACAGCACCGCCGTCGGTTTGGCATGGTACAGCAGCTCCAGCGACACCGAGCCGGATACCGCCAGGCAGCACTCGGCCAGGCGAATCAACTCGGGCGTGCGACGCACGAAGACTTCGACCGGCAGGCCGCTCTCGGCCACCGCCTGTTGAGCCAGATGCGCCTGGTGGGGTTTGAAGGCTGCCACCGCAAATCGCACCTGCGGCACGTGGGCGCGAATGATTCGCGCGGCTTGCAGGAAGTATTTCAGGTTGTGGACCACCTCCTGCATGCGCGAGCCGGGCAGAATCGTGACCAACGGGTGCGCCGGATCGTCGTGCCGCGCCAGGAATGCCGGGTCGAGTTGCTGGCGGCGCACCTCGTCGAAGAACGGGTGCCCCACGAACGTGGCGTTGCATCCTTGTGCGGCGAACCAATCTGCCTCGAACGGCAAGGCGCACAGCACGTGGTCGACGTAGCGGCGCATCTTCTTGATGCGCCAACTGGCCCAAGCCCAGATCTGCGGCGGGGCATAATAGTAAACCGGAATGCCATGAGCCTTGGCGCGGCGCGCAATCCACCAGTTGAAGCCCGGATAGTCGATCAGCACCACGGCGTCCGGGCGATGGTGGCGAAAGTAGCGATCGGCGCGGCCGGCCAGTGCCAGGAACTTGTGAAGGTTCACCAGCACGCGCAGAAACCACATCACCGCCAGCGCCGTCAGGTCGGTGTGCAGCCGGCAGCCGGCCTTTGCCATTTCTGGTCCGCCGTAGCCGACCGCCTCGAGCTCGGGACAACGGCGCCGCAACTGGCGGATCAGGTTCGCGCCGTGCAGATCGCCGCTGGGCTCGCCGGCCGAAAAGAAAACCTTCATGGTGTCACTCGCGATGCGTGAGGTCGTGGCGCGGCGGATCAAGCCGGGTTGCCGTGCTGGTGGCCGAGCGGCACGCCGGACGGCGGCGCGAGCGCACGGCCCGGTACGCGATCGGCGCGGACTATGGCCGGAAGCAATTCGGATGTGCCATCGGGGCGCAGTTCGCGGGCCAGGTGGGGCTCGAAACGCCGGCCAAGCCAACGAGCGAAGATGCGTTGCCAAAACCCCGAACGCAGGTCGACCGCGCGCGGCGGCAAGCCGTCGCCAACGATCATGCGACCAACTCGAAAGCCGCGCTGGGCGACCATCTCTGGCAGCACGCGAAAGGCGCCGCGCGGCAACGCCAGGCCGGCGACCGGGGGACGCTTGGTCGCGAAGCACAACGATTCGTGGCTGCGTCGTTGCGCTGCCCACAATCGAGGCAATCGTGCCAAACGATCGCGCAATGCCTGCGGCAGCGTTCGTGCTTGCTCGGCGGTCACGAAGTCATAGCGCGACAAGCGGCTGATCAGGTGAGGCACGTACTCGGCGGCGCGGGGCAGCGCCGGATCGATGCTGAGAATCAGGTCGCCGCGTGCGGCGGCAATTCCGGCGCTCAACGCGGCGCTGGTGCCACGCGGGCGATCGAAGCGGAGGATGCGAAGGTGGGGGCGCTCGCTCATCCAGTCTCGAAACGGGTCGGGCGACGCCTGCGGCGATGCGTCGTCGATGCAAATGATTTCATACGGCAGGAGCAGGCGCTCGAGAGCGTCGCCGAGCTCGGCGATCAAGCGCTTCACCGGGTCGGCCGCGTCGGACACGGAAACGATCGCCGTGTAATGCACCATGACCAATCCTTGCCACAAGTTTTTTCGCCGCCAAATCCCTCGGCAATCCGTGGCGCGGCGAGTATCGCACAACGGGCAGGTGCCGAAAAGTGCAGTTTTCGTGCCAGTGGCGTCGACGAAGCGGCGGAATGCGAAGGGAAAAGCGTTGCGAAACGAAACAAAAGATCTCGTCGACAGCAATCCGCTCGCTGCTCGCGCTTGCCGGCGCCGGCCAGCGCAAAAAAACAGGGGGCGCTCTCCTCGTGGAGAACGCCCCCTGCGAATCGGTCATGACGGAGAGCCGGCGAGTTATTCGCTGGCGGGCTTGAAGCCCTTGTCCGTGCTCTTGAACAACAGTGCGATCAGGTCGTCGCCCTCAGCTTTCTTCGCCTTGGCCAGGCAGCCGCCACAGCACAGGCCGACCTTCACACCCGCCACGTCCACCGACTTGTCGGCGGCAGCCGGCTTGCCGGTCAATGGGCAGGCCACTTGCTTCAATTGCTTGCTCTGCACCAGTTGAAGATTCGCCTTGGCGGCGAACTTGTCGGGCGCCTTGGCGAAAGCGGCCTTGCAGTTGGGGCAGCAGAACGCAACTTTGCCGCCGTTGAATTCCGCGGTCTGCTCGGCGTTGACGGCCTTGCCGGACAACGGGCACTTCAATTCCGCATCATCAGCACGCAACGTCGTGGCGCCCAACAACGCGATGGCCGCAAACGCAGCCAGACAAAAACGAGCTTTCATAGTCGAGATCCTTTCAAAAGAATGTTACCAAGCCAGTGGGCCGCCGTCGGTCGTTGTCTCGCAACGGTGGCGAGCGCTTGCCTAGACAGCAGTCACGAATACGAATCAACAGTCAGAGGGATTGCCGTGCGACACCGCGAGCATGCGTCGTGCTATCACGATAACCATGGTAAGCGCGCCGGGATGTGCGGATCCGAACGGTCGTAATTGTCGGCCAGCACCGGCCGCAAAGTCAAGCATCTTTACCCAAGCGGACCAGAATTCACGAAAACGGGCGTTCCCCGGAATTTGTGTTTGCGCGGTCCGGCAATTGCGACAAATGATCCAACACGAGCTCCAAGTAGCTGCGGCGCTCGGGGTTGGCAAGATGCAGATGTTCGGCCAGTGCGAGCAAACAATCCCGCGCCGCCGCCAATTGGTCGTCTGGGGCCAGGATCTCAAGTTCCACGAATTCCCCCAGGCGGTCGACCGCGTCCAAGGCGACCGTGACTTCCCGTCCCTGCCAGTGGACGGTCCGATGGTCGCGCCGCTTCGTCACGCTTGCAACGGGCGTAAACCCCAGCGCCATTAGCAGCTCAGCGGCGGAATCGGCCGCCGCCGATCCGTCGGGCAGTTGCAGCTCGATTTCCCGCCTCGACTTGGTGGTGGCGTCGAGCTTCGGACCCTTGTACGTGATATAGTTGGAATTGTCGACGCGACGCAGCCGCAGGGCTTCGTCGGTGCGGGCAAAATCGCGCGATGGATGCGCAAAGTAGCGGTCCACCTGCACGTCCGACCGCCCCATCGATGCCGCCAACGCGGCTAACCGGCGTTCGAGGTGCCCGCGATCGCCCACGGCAAACTTTTGTTCGACTTCGATCGGCATGACGGCGTTGCGAACAGGGCGGCGTGGAACGGCAAGGCCCATCGATTCTCCGAAAGTCCTACGATGCACGCAACCGACTCACAACCGAAATCGCCGGCACGCAGCGGCGCTTGGGGATGGATTCTGCTGGCACTGGTGGCTGCCGGGTCGTTCGCCTACCTGGTCATTGCCACCGCGCCCCCCGCACGCGACGCGGGCACCAGCAATCCGGCCGTGGGCCGATCGCTGCAATATCTCCGGCTGGAGCCGCTGGCGGGCGGAGGCGACTATGTGTCAGTCGACGATCTGCGCGGCCGCGTCTCGGTGATCAACTTCTGGGGCACCTGGTGCGGTCCGTGCATCCGTGAATTCCCCGAACTGGTGAGCATGGCCGAGCGCTTCGCCGATCATAAAGACTTTCGCTTCTATCCGGTTTCGTGTGGCCAAGGCGAAGACGTCGAGGTCGACGAGTTGCGTCTCGCCACCGAGGAGTTCTTGCAGGCGCGCAACGTAGAGCTGGTCACGTACTCCGACCAGAATGCCGCCACCAGGCACGCGCTGTCCATGTTGCTGTCGCTGCCGCAATTCGCATATCCGATAACACTCGTCGTCGATCAGTCTGCCAAGATTCGCGGGTTTTGGGTGGGTTACGATCCGCGCTACGTCGGAAAAATGGCGTCGTTGGTGGAAGAGCTGTTGGACAAGGAAGCCGCGGCGCCGACAGCGGCAGATGGATAGCGCGTAGCTCTCAGCTATCGCGCGCCGAGCGCCACGCGGAACGCGCTGGCCGCGGCCGCCGGGTCGACCG
>JBGSYQ010000360.1:0-3295 GCA_041750795.1 Pirellulales bacterium
GTCGATCATGCGGTCGCGCGCCAGGTGGCGCAACCAGAGGTGAAACGGCAAGCCGGCCTTTTCCAGGTAGTCGCTCAAGCGGCGGTTGGCTTCGACCAGCACGTCCTGCACGATGTCGCTGGCATCGACGCGCGGCGCCAGCTTGCGATCCATCCGCAGCGCGATCATCCGCCGCAGCGCGTCGCGATGCCTTTCGAGCAACTGGTTCCGCGCCGCCGCGTCCCCGGCGCGCGCGGCGATGAGCAGTTCCTGCGTTTCGGACGTGTTGGGCCACATGGAAGACAGTATAGCGGGAAAGGCGGGAGGCTGGTGAAACAGGCGGGAGGCTGGTGAAACAGGCGGGAGGCTGGAGGAGAGTGGGCAGGGTTGTGCTGCATACACTAGCCCGAAGCGCCAGCGAGGGAGCGGCCCGGAAGGCGCTTGCCAGCGATTCGCAGTACTGCGGTTTCGCGCCTGGTCTCGATCCGGCGCGAGCAATCCAAGCCGGCCGCTTACACGTTGATGGCCACTTCGTGCAGGAATTCGATGTCGCCGTTGACGACGTCGTACATGGCGCCCACAACTGCGATCTTCCCCTCGCGCACCAGCGACGCCAGGGTTTCGCTCTCCTGCACGATGCGCTCGACCATGCGGCGGACGTTCTCGCGGGCCACGTCGTTGACGAACGCGTCTTGCTTGTTCTTGGTCCAGTCGTCGAAGCCGCGACGCTGGTCGAGCCGGATCGATTGTTGAATGTCCAAGAGAATCGGTTCGACGTTCTGGCAGCCGGTCGTCACCGCCGGCGGATCGGGTGAGCCGGCCAGCTTCACTGCCGTGGTCACGGCTCCACAGCGCGTGTGTCCCATCACCAGCACCAGCTTGGCGCCGGCCACGGCGCAGGCGTACTCGATGCTGCCCAGCACTTTGCGGCTGACGATGTTGCCGGCGACCCGCGCGCTGAAGATGTCGCCCACGCCCACGTCGAAAATCAACTCGACCGGCGCGCGCGAGTCGATGCAACTGAGCACCACGGCAAACGGGTGCTGCCCGCTGGCGGTGGCGTCGACCTGGCGCGCCAGATCGCGGTTCAGCCGATCGCCCGAGCGAAAGCGGCGGTGGCCTTCCTTGAGGATCTCGAGCACCTGCGCGGGCGAGAGCATCGATTGCAACTCGCGGGTCGAATAGTCCACATATTGGATGTGGTCTTCGAGCTGATACTTATTGCGGAACCCGAGAAGGCTGACGTCCACGTTGCGCGCCGGCGCCGTCTGGTTCTTGTACTCGCGAATCATGTCGAGCACGTCCGGGTCGATATAGTCGGTGTTGCGCGCATCGAGCAGCACGTGGCCGCCTTGGGGCACCACGTCGAGCGCCGCGGCGAGCGCGGCGCGCTTCATGAAGCTGACCTGGTTGGACAATTCGATGCGCAAGACGTCTCCGCCCAGGTGCTTTTCCACCACGCGGCGGATCGGCGCGCGGAGGTTGCTGTTGAGAATGAAGCTGATGCTCACGGCCAGCCCCACCAGCACGCCCACCAGGATATCGGTGAACACGATCGCGACGATCGTCACCGCGAAGGGGACGAACTGGTAGCGACCTTGCCGCCACATCTGCTTCACCAGCGCCGGCGGAATCAGTTGAAAGCCGGTGACCAGCAGAATGGCCGCCAGGCACGACAGCGGAATCGCGTTGATCCAGCGGGGCAGCATCGCCACGCTGGCGAACAGAAACACGCCGTGAAAGATGGTCGAAAGTTTGGTCCTTGCGCCGGCGTTGATGTTCACCGTGCTGCGGGCGATCACCGGCGTGACGGGAATTCCGCCGAGCAACCCCAGCGTGACGTTGCCCACGCCCTGGGCCAGCAGCTCGCGACTGGGAGGCGTCGTGCGCTGCTGCGGATCGATCTTGTCCACTGCTTCCACGCTCAACAATGTCTCCAACGAGGCCACCATGGCGATGGTCACCGCGGCGAAATAGACGGCCGGGTTGGACCACTGCGAAAAGTCGGGCCGGTGCAATAGTCCCAGAAATCCCGCTAACGATTCCGCCACCGGCACCTGCACGCGGTGCGATGCCTCGATCATCCAGCGGCCGCCGAGCTCCTGAAACGCCAGGCTCATCGCCACGCCCACCAGCACCACGACCAGCGGCGCCGGGATGACAGACGCCTTCAGCGGCTTGAACCGCTCCCACAGCACCAGCAGCGCGATCGACGTCAAGCCGATCGCGGCCGCGGCCGGGTGAACGTCATAGAACAACTCGCCGAGCTCGGAAAAAGTGTTCTCGCGATCCGCTTGAAAAAACGACATCTCGCCTTCCGGATCGGTATCGCGCCCCAACAGGTGCGGGATCTGCTTGAGGATCAGCAGCACGCCGATCGCGCCCAGCAGGCCACGGACGACGCTGGAGGGAAAGAAGGCCGCGATGAACCCGGCCTGGGCAATTCCCAGCGCGATCTGGATCGCACCGGCCAGAATCACCGCCAGCAAAAACGCCTCGAACGAGCCCAGCGCCGCGATCTGCGCCGCCACCACGGCCGTCAAGCCGGCCGCCGGGCCGCTTATCACCGTGTGCGAACGGCTCAACGCGCCGACCAGCACGCCCCCCACCACGCCGCCGACCAAGCCCGCAAACAGCGGTGCGTTCGACGCCAGCGCCACGCCCAGGCACAACGGCACGGCCACGAAGGTGACCACCAGTCCGGCAGCCAGATCGCGCGGGATCGTAGCGGGTGAGAGAATGCTTGAGTTTGGCATCTAGTCGCTCCACTTCGATGCGATTGGTCGGCGCGCCGCGACGACATGGATCTTCACCAAGTGATCGTAGCGGAAATAATCGAGGACGCCAAATGCCTCAGGCCGTTGGCCAGGCAGGCAGCTTGGGCTACTGATCCATCGGATCCACATGGTCACGACCCAAGACAGATGCCGCGAGCAGCTCAGCATCCACGATTTCTGTAGCGACGTCCTCCTCCACCACGTTCACCCAGATCGTGCTCTCCTCATCATCGTGGTGAAGATAGTACCAATATCGAGCGAAACGCGAGGAGGCGATTGACGACGAGGTATGGTCAAGACGAGTTACGCTGCTCTGCGGAAGTGCGCGCGGTGCGTCACAGGGATTGATCGCACTGCCTGCCAACGCCGAGGCAATACCCGCGTCGCCGTCGTCGTCCCCTTCCGGAGCGAACGGTCCGGCGCTAGCTATGCTGATGCGCGGCAGCAGTCCCGTGCCGGCGCTCAGGATGGGACCGCCGTCGGCGGCTATCGTGACGCTGTTGCTCTTGTTGATGTCCAAGCGACTGGTGATGCCCACG
>JBGSYQ010000361.1:0-3760 GCA_041750795.1 Pirellulales bacterium
ACGTGCCGCGCCAGCGATCGACGACCTCTCGGCAGAGAAACTCCGTGGCCAACGTCGGCAGCGTCGTGCGCAAGCTGCCGACGCGAGCCAGCCCGAGCGTGCGCAGCGATCCGCGGTCGCCAGCGAGCGGCGTTTGCTTGCGGCACTCGTCGAAGGCCTGCCCGGCGGGCGTAAAAGCGTTGAGATAAAGGTACGAAGCGAGCGCTTCGGTGCCGCGATCGAAATCCTGCTCGCTGAGATTGTCGCCCAGATGCGCGAGGTACGCGTGCCGAAACACGCCCGCTTCGCCGGCGAACGGCGGCAGTCCGCAGGCCTCGTCGCCGGGATAGCCGTGGGGGCCGGCGTAGTGGAACAGCTCGCTCAGGGTGGCAAAAGTGTTGGCGACCGCCAGGTCGGCGGCCGTCGCGCTGTGATCGGTGCCGTGCATCAGCAGCCCGCACACGCCGTCGTCGTCGAATCCGAGCTCCGTGAGAATCGTTCGCAGCGCGTAGGCCAGATCGATGACCATGCCGCCGCCGGTGCCGCCCGAGATCGACGCCACGACGAACACGCGCGGCACGTTTGAGGCAAAGGCCGCGCCCGTGGCTTGAGCCGTAGCGGCCATGGCCTCAGGGCTGCTGATCTCCGAAATCACGTCGCGCAACCGCGCGAGCAGCTTCTCGGCGTGATCGACGAAGGCCAGCCGTCCGAGCGGTCGACGGCCCTCGGTCTGCAACGACCTGGGAATGTTGTACAGCCAACGGCGGCTGAGCGATTGCAGCTTCCCGCTCGGCAGCGAGGTATAGTCGCGCGCGCTGCGCAGCGGCAGGGCCATGGTTTCGTCGTCGCTCAAGGCCGTTTCGCAGTCGCCCTGAGTCACCTGGTACAGGCTTCGCGGGTCGGTGTCGATGGCCAGCATTCGCATGGCGGGCAGCGCAGCGTTCGAGCCCAGCCGATCGTGCAATTGGCGGCGCAGTTGCCGGAGCGTTTGCGCGGCCGCTCCACCGACAGCCACAAACAGCGTCGGACGCAGCGTGGCGTCGGACGGCGCAAGATCCAAGGGGGGCAGGTCGACGGGCGCTTCCACCGGCGCCGCGGGGGGCAGCAAGGGGCCGGCACTTGCGTCCAGCGTCACGCTGGTGGCTCGCTCTTCGTCGGGCGCCGTGTCCGTCGTTTCGCCGATCACCATCGTCTTTACGCTGGGCGACGGCGTTGCGCTACGCGGGCGGTCGCTCGACTGGCGCCATTGATGATCGGTCTCGACCGTCCGGCTGCGAACACTCGTCGTGTCGCTGATCGAATCGGCGGGCGTTTGCCGGCGCCCGTCGGCTGCATCGTCCGGACGGCGCGACGGTTGCTGCGAGGTAGCCAGGCGATCGATCAACTCGCGGCAACTGGCAAACCGCTGAGCCGGGTCTTTCGAGAGCGCGCGGGAGACGATCGGTTGATCCTCGGCCGGCAGCGAAGTGAGCCGCGGCCGCGCGTGTACGTGCTGCGACGCCAGTTGCGCGGCGGTCTTGCCGGGGAACGGCAACACGCCGGTCAGCATCTCTTGATAGACGATCGCCAGGCTGTATTGATCGCTGCGCTGGCTGGGGCGGCCGTCGAACACTTCAGGCGAGGCGTAAACCGGGGTCAGGCCGCCCATCATCGACGCGGTCACGTCTTGCAGTTCCTTGACCAGCCCGAAGTCGGCTACCTTGATGCGATTGCCCACCAGCAGCAAGTTTTCCGGCTTGACGTCCAGGTGCTGCAGCGAAAAGTTTTCGCTCATGTAGTCCAAGGCGTCGGCGGCGTCGCGCAGATATCCCAGCAGCTCATCGCGCGCGATGCAGGCGCCGGCAGCCTGCACCTCCTCGAAGCGCTCCTTCAGGCTGCGGTCGGCCAACTCGGTGACGATGATGAGCTGGCCATCGATGATCTCGATGCGCTCGAGCGACAGCAGAAACGGATGCCGAACCTCCTTGATGCGCTTGAGCGCTTTGAGCTCGCGCGTGGCGCGTGCATCGTCGAAATGGCCGTACACCAGCTTGACGGCCTTGGCCAGATCGCCGGGCGCCTGGGCGCTCCACACCTCACCGTAGCCGCCGACGCCGATACGCTCCTGCAGGATGTATCCCGGGATCGGTTCGCGGACATTGGGAGGGTGTGACATGTCAGACTCTACGACGCGCGGCTTGCGCCTTGGTGTGCGGGGCAGGGCTCGTGGGCCAGCGTAACGGCCGATTGGGGCACCGCAAACAGATTGCCTTGCACGTAATCGCACTTGAGCAGGTGACACAACTCGAGTTCGGTTTCACTGTCGACGCCGGCCGCAATGACCGGCGTACCGACCGCATGGCTGGCTTCGATCATCGATTGCACCTGCCGCAGGCGGTGCTGCGCCGAGCCGAGGCCCCGCAACAGCACGGGCGACAGCTTGAGATAGTCGGGAGCCATCTCCGGGTGCTCGCTGATTTCCGCCTTGCCCGAGGTGTAGTTGTCGTAGGCGACTTCCACTTTGGCATTTCGCAGGCCGGTGCGGAACTCTCGAAATCCGGGACCGTCGACGACGGCGTCTTCGGGGATTTCGACCAGCAGTTGCCGGGTTTGACCGGCAGCTTCGTACAACTGTCGCAAATGATTGACGATTCTCAGCCCTTCGCATTCGGCGGCGGAGACGGCAACGATCAGGCGTCCCGGCGGCAACGGGGCGGCGGCCTCGGCGGCCAGTCGCCGGCAGAGTGCGCGCAAGCGCTCGGCGGCGCGGCATTCGATGCCGCCGGTCCAATGATCGCAGCGCGGCTGCGCGGACTGGCGAGCGCTGTCGGTGATCAGGGCCTCGAAGCCGAACGGATTGCCGGTGGCGAGCTCGACGACCGGTTGAAAGAGAATGCGCAGCCCGCGACGCGTGACCGCTTCGTGTACGCGGCGCACGCCGACGATGGTCCGCCAAAAGGCGTCGTTACCGTCAGATTCTCCCTGGGGGATGACCTGCGTGGCGGTTTCGCGATTGACCGAAGGCGCGCCGGTGTAGAAGGTGAATTCCACCTCGGCAATCATCACCTGGTCGCCGTCGGAGATCACGGCCTCTTGGATGCGCTGGCCGTTGAGAAACGTGCCGTTGGTGCTACCCAGATCGTGCAGGTGATATTTTTTTCCGTGCCGGGTGATCAAGGCGTGCTCGCGCGAAACGCGGGTCGAATCGATACACAGATCGGCCGTGTCGTTGCGCCCGATTTTGAACGGAAACGTTTCGAGCAGGGTCTTCTCAGCGTCTTCGAGGCCGCCCTCCAGCCAGGGAGTGGCGACCACGGGGTGGTGCAGGACTTGCGTGCGCATGATGTACGTCGTCCGTTAGCGGAACTTGGAGCAGGAGCGCCTGCGCTGGCGAATTCGCGAGCGCCGCGCGACAAATCTCTCGGATATCTGTCGAAAGCATAGTTTATTCGCGGCGCGCGGGATGACTTTAAGCTAGGCTGACGATGCGTGGGGTGGTGTCCCTGTTGCGCATTCCGACCATCCAGGACCACGTGTTATGCCATCGCCGGTTACTCCAAAAACAACGAATATTCTGATTGCGGCCGCCGACCGCGAACTGACGCGGCAACTGTCGCGGTTTCTCCGCGCGGCCGGGTATCCTACTTGCGAAGCGGCCCACGAATCGACGGCACTGGCCGCGGTCGAATCGAGCGAACCGCGCGTCGTCATCGTCGACGTGCCGCTGGCCGCCGAAAACGATTGGGCGCTGTGCCGGATGCTGGCCGAGCGCGCGGCTGCCCCGCGGCCGTTTCTGCTGTTG
>JBGSYQ010000362.1:0-3773 GCA_041750795.1 Pirellulales bacterium
GTGGACACGCTTGCGGCCGCCGGCGTGGCCGGTTGGCCGTCGACCGTGGCGCTCGACAGCTTGCGGTTTGCCGTGGCGACGACCGTGGCCACGCTGCCGTTGACCAGCGAGATCGATCCGCCGCGAACGTCCTTGCGCAACGGCTGCGGAAGCTGCAGATACTCCGGCAATTGCACGTCGACCACGACCGACGTCAATTCCGGTCGCAACATGGGCTCGATCCGCACGCGCTCGTTGATGTCTCCGATGCGAATCTGCAACCAGCCGGCGTCGATTTGCGGAGGCAAAGCGAACTGATAGCCGCCATCCTGCAGGGACGCTTCCACGGGACGCTGATCGCCCAGCCGTCCCAGCCCGTGCGCCGGTTGCCACTGCGAATCGTCGAGCAAGCGAACCGAGATCGTCGCCGGTTCGCCGTGCGCCACCACGATGCGATCGGGCAGCGGCTCGATCCGCGTAAACGTGAAGCGCGGAATCGGCTCCCACGGACGGATCAACCGCGACCAGGCGTTGGCCGCTGCCGCCGGGAACAATAGCGCCAACAGCAGTGCCACCGCCAACGGCGCCGCGGCCAATATCGCCCACAGGCGGTGCCGTGGATGAGGCACGGCGTCGCGAAAATCGCGCGTGGACGCCGCGTGCGCCACCTGCTCGATGGCTGCTTCGCACAGCGCGCGCGAGCGAGCCTGTTCGGATTCGCTGCGCACCAGTTCGATAATGCCCAGCATTTGATCGCCGATGCTCGGATGGCGCCGGCTCAACAGGCGCGCCAATTGTTCCAGCCGCCGATGACGCCACAACCAGCGGTGAAGATAAAGCGGCACCACCGCACAGCTTGCCACGGCGACCAGAAAAATCGCCAGCCGCGCCCACGGCGCGGTATCCAACACGCGATCGAGTGCGAACAGCACCAGATAGGAAACGGCAACGCCGAACAGGGCGCCACAAACGGCCTCGACCGCCTTGATCGTCCACACGCGGCGGCGAAAATCGTGCAGTTGTGCCTGCAGCGATTGGGGCAACTGAAGTCCGGTGGTTCCTGAAACGTTCATGGCAATCCTGCTCCTCAATGCCTCGGTGAACTCGGCACACCTTCACGCAATCCATTCCCACTCGCTCAATTTTCCAGTCGATCGGCGCCGGCCTCTGCCTGCCGCGCGAACCCGCGGACCACCACGCTACACCAACCCGATCACCTTCCGTCCGATCCAAAACGCGCCCAACAGTACGATCATAACCGCCATCACGGCCGGATGGGACCACAGTTGCACGCGCCGCACCGAAGCGGGCGGATCCGGCAAGGCCGCCAACGACTGTAGCACTTGTTCCAGCCGGTTCACGCCAATGACTTGCCCGCGTGTGACCCGCGCCAGTTCCTCCAGCACGTCGGCACGTGCCGCCTGGCCAATGCGTTCGACCGGGACACCCTGCACGAAGAACGACGCTTCCAGCACGTCCCCGGTTTGCTTGCACGACAGCGCCACCTCGTGACGACCCGGCTCGCGCGTGGTAAATCGTCCGGCAAACGCGCCCCACTCGTCTCCGAACGAGGTGAAACGCACCGTCTCGGCCTTGCCCGACGGGGCCACGATGCGGGCCGTGACGTCCCCCTGCGACAGCGGCTCGCCGCTCCGCTCCATCACGTTGGCGCTGAAGGCCAACGTTTGGCGCACTTGCGGCTGCTCGGGAGAGTAGTACAGGCGCATCGTATCCCCCTTGGCCATGTTGCGCTGATACGCCATCCAGCGTACCACCTGTCCCCAGAAACGGTAGTGGTATTTGTCTTCCACTCCCTTGCGCCACCGCCACGCGCCGTCGGTTCCCATGAACAGCACTTTGCCGGCGCCGAAGGTGCGCGTGGCCAACAGCGGCAAGCGACCAAACTCGTTCGAGACGTCCTTGTGGACGCACAGCACCTCGCTGCCCGCCTTGGCGCGGATCACCGGCGCATACCACTGAAAGCCCGGCAGCCCCTCCCAAACCTCGCTATTCTCCGCCTGCGTGTCGGCCAGCTTGGTCAACAAGCTGCGGCGCCCCAACTCGGTCAGCTCGAAATGGCTCGGCATGCGCGATCCCCAGCCGCCCGGCTGGCTTTCGTCCAGCGTCACCGGCAGCAAATCGCCCAATTCCGAACCCACCAACGACAACTGCCTGCCTTGCCAGCCGGGCATGAACACCAACCCGCTGGCTTGCTGTTCGACCAGCCCGCGCAACAATCGGCAGTCCTCGCTGGAAAGCTGCCCGTCCTCCAGTCCGACGTCGCCGAGGAATACGACGTCGAACTTGGCCAGCTCGTCCAGTCCGCTGGGAAACGCCTTGATGTAATCCTTGTTGCCGCCCCCCACCTTCTCCAAGCCAGGATGGAACAGCAGGCACGACAATTCCACGCCCGGATCGCGAGACAGCGCATTGCGCAGATAGCGATATTCCCAACGCGGCACCGACTCGACCACCAGCACGCGCAGCTTCTCCTCGCGAATGGCGATCGGAGCCGTCAGGCGATTGTTATCGGCCAGCAACTCGTCGCTTTGCCGCGGAACGTCCAGCGTTACCGTAAAGTCGCCAACTTCCTGCGGCTTCCACAGAATCCAGTCGCTGGTGCGCCCCATCGGCGCCACGCGAACTTCCTTGGTCGATTGCTGGCCGTCCGACGATTCGAGCGTGACGCTGGTGAGATACTCACGCGGCAACGTGCTGTCGATGGTGAAAGGTATGCGCACCGACTTGCCCGCGATGCCAAACGTCGGCGCGTCGAGGCTCAATAGCTCGACGTCGGGCAACCGCGACGAGCTGCCCACGGGCACGACGAACAGCGGCACGTCCTTGAGTCGCAATGCCGCTGCCGCTTGGACCGGTGGCTGGCCTACGTTCCAGTCGCCGTCCGACGCCAGCACGATGCCGCGCAGGTTCTTGAATCGACGGGGCGACTGCACCAGCGGCTCGTAAAGATCGGTGCCTGGCGTGCCTTCGGTCGCGGCCATCGGCTGAATCACCACCGACATCCGCTCTTGCAGCGAGCTCCAAAACGCGCTTTCCAACAACGGTGCGATCGCCTCGCTGCGCGATGCCAGCGCGGCCGAACCGGCCGCTTCGCTCGGCACGTCGCGCGTCTCCATGCTGGCCGAGCCGTCCCACAGCACCGCGATCGTGGGCTTCTCCTCGGGGCGGTACTCCTCAACCCACTCGGGCTGATTGAAGACAATGGCGATAAGGCACACCATGGCCAGCCGCAGCAATTCGAGCAGGCCGTAGTCGCGCCGATAGCCGCTGCGCCGCCAGGCCACGTAGCACAGCACGGCTGTGCCCAGCACGACCAACAGCGACACGCCGATCGACCACGGCGCCCACAGAAACGTCAGTGCGCGATCGCTCGTCATGCGCCCCCTCCCGGTCCCCGAGCCAGGCGAGGCAGACAAAGCGCCGCTTCGGCAATCAATGCGACCAACATCGTCAACAAGAACACACGCCAGATTTCCTGCACCAGCGAAGCCAGGTTGCCCGCCTGCTCCTCGACGCGCACATAGTTCAGGCCGCGAAACAGCTCGTCGGCGCGCGCGTCGGACAAGACCGGCGCGTTGTCCTCCGCAGCCGGACGATTCACCGCCAGCAAGCGATCCGCCGCCTGGTAGGCACCGCGTTGAAAAGACGCTTCCGTCGAAAGCCGATCGTCCTGCTCGCTGAGCCGCGTCCAAGCGTCGTCACTCTGCGCGCCCACCTGGCCGGCGTCCAACTGGCGCGCCTTGCCCAGCACGGCCGACCCGGCGGCCAGGGCT
>JBGSYQ010000363.1:0-1815 GCA_041750795.1 Pirellulales bacterium
GCGGCTGGCAAGACACGACCCGGATCGCGGCCGGCGACCCCACCCTGTGGCGGCAGATCATGCTGGCCAACCGCGAAAATCTGCTCGAATCGCTGGACCGCCTGACCAACCTGCTGGCCGAGTGGCGCGAGGCGCTTGCCCGCAGCGACGCCGCGGCGATGGAACGACTGCTGGCCGAGGCCAAGCGCCTTCGCGATGCTGCCGGAAGCGAGCCTTGAGTCCCGGTGCGCAGCCGCGTGCCGTGCCGGCAGTTACGCGGCCTTTCCAGCACCCCCCCCGAGAAATGCGGTGAAAATGGCTTGACCTGGTTCCGCTGTGGATTAAAGTGGAGCGAGTGTCGGAGAAGAGCGAGCGTCCCTTGATGTCAGCACCCAGACTCCTTCCCCAAACTGCGCTAATGATCGCCGTACAGAACTTGCTTCTGTCGCATTAGCGCTCGCATCAGCCCGCCGGGTCGGTAATTGCCCGCCGGTCGTATTGGCCCGCTGCGGGGCAACTATTCTGTCGCAGAAGCATTCCTCATTCGCTGCGCAAGGCGTGCCGATTCGTGCCAGCCAATGGCACGTTGACGCGTCATCTCGCGCGAATGCGACTGTGCGGTGATCGCAGCGAATGGACCATGCCGCACCACAATGCGAACCGCATCCCTCGACGCGAGTGGAAACCCGTGTTGTTCATCCTGGCCGTCTGGGCGCTGCCCGCGCCGGCGTTGGCTGGCCCCATCACCATTTCGATGACCGACGGCGACCGATCGGCCAGCGCCGAGTTCGTGCGATCGGGCAGCAACCTGGTCGTTACGCTCACGAATACCTCGACCGCCGATATGCTGGTGCCGTCCGACATCCTGACGGGCATTTTCTTCAACATCTCAGGCAATCCGACCCTTTCGCGCATCTCGGCCTTAGTGCCGCTGGGCAGCAGCGTGTTCGTCGGCAATAGCGGCGCCGACGTCACGCCGGCCGATCGCGTGGTGGGGGGCGAGTGGGCCTATCGACATTCGATCGCAGGGCTGCCGCCTTTCAACGGTGGCATCTCCTCCACGGGCCTGGACATTTTTGGCCCGTTCGATATGTTTCCGGGACCCAACCTGCAAGGGCCAGCGAGTCCCGGCGGCGTGCAATATGGAATCACGTCCGCAGGAGACAACCTGTTGACCGGCAACGGCGGGATTTCGGGAGAGCATCTGATCAAGAATTCCGTGGTGTTCACGCTGGGCGGATTCGATTCGGAGCCAGACGCGGTCATCCTCTCGGTCGCATTCCAGTTTGGTACCGATCTCGACGAGCCACGCTTTACCGTGAACGTGCCAGAGCCCGGCACGCTTGTCCTTGCTGCGCTAGCGCTCCTGGCGCTCATCGGTTTTCGGCGCCGGCAGTAACCGATCCTCCGACACTGCCCCTCCAGCGCAGAGTCGTCGACGGCGCGACCCCGGTCGGACGTCTTTTCGCCCGTCGTCCGCCGGCTTGGCATCGCCTGCGGCCTTTTTTCGCGCCGGTGTCCGCGCTCGTTTCGACTTGCGGAATCGCAGGCGATTCGTAGGCTATCGAGATACAATTCGCACGGAGGGGTTTTATTCGCGATGCTGTGGGAAGTTGACATTTACCCTGCACCCGGCCAGCCCGACCGCGCGGGCGCGGACGTGCGCTCGGCAGCGGCCGAACTGGGCCTGGATGGCTCGCTGCGCGTGGCCGCGGCACATGGCTATTTGGTGCAGGGCCCCTTCGAGCAAGCCCAGTTGGACCGCATCGCCCGCGAACTGCTGGTCGACAGCGTGGTGGAGCGCGCCGTCATCGCGCCGGTCGGCGATGATCGGCT
>JBGSYQ010000364.1:0-1562 GCA_041750795.1 Pirellulales bacterium
CGGCCACGGCCACGGCCGCGACGCCGTCGCCGGCCGCTTGCAACCGCTGCAGCGAGAGGCGCCGCGCGTCGCGCTGCACCATGGCTTGCAGCAGCCTGCTCTTGGCCTGGCTGATTTCCACCGCGTCGACCACCGCCAGCACGTCTCCGGCCTGCACCGCGTCGCCCACCTGCTTGAACACCACCGCCACCGTGCCGCCGGCGCGCGACGAAAGATGCGCCACGCGCGTGGGATCGAAGCGAATCTCGCCGTTGGCCACGACCACCTCGCTCATCGGCCGCTCCTGCACCACGTCAACGTCGATGCCGGCCTTGTCGGCGCTTTCGGCCGAAGCGAATTGCACGCGCCCCTTGTGCAGCGTGTTGCGGCTGTTGTTTTCGGGTCGGGCAACAAGCGCCAGCGCCCCCGCCGTGTCATATTGCGGCATCCGCAAATCGCCGGCGCTTTGCGCCAACTCCGGATGGCACAGCACGCACTCGGTCACGCCGTGCGCAGCGCAAAAACCAAACTCCGCGGCCCGGGGCAGCAGGTCGGGCTTGCACTCGACGCACCGCGAGTCGGGCACCAGGTGCTCGAGGCACCAATCGTCCGGCGCCGCTGTTGCCGTGGCGAACCATTGTGAAACCCGGGGCAACTGCCAGTGCGTGCGATGCCCCACGTAGAACACGCCGGCCAACAGGGCAAACACCAGCAGATTGGGCACGCCGCGCAGCAGTTGCGCGGCCAGACGCCGCCCCTGCTTCGCCTGCACCGGCGGCGCCTCAGCCGGCAGCGACGCGTGATGATCCAACGTAGTCGACATGACGAATTCTCCTGACGAGGCACGCTAGCGGGAAAGAGCGCCCGGTCCTGCGAGCGGTGAAGCACAACGGGAGCGACACGATCGGGACGGACGCCGAAGCCTTCGCGCGCAATCATTCACTCGATCGACGGACACGAAAATCGGCGAAACACCTGATGCTCTGCAAGACGCGCTGACCCGAATGTCAAGCGTTGGCAGAGTACCAGCGGCCGCGCATCAGCAGCGCAGCTCAACCGAGCCTAAGATGGCCAACGCATAGAAGTCCGGCGCCACGGATTCGCCAGACAAAGCGCGCAGCAGTGAAATGTCCGCCGCAAAGCTATTCGGCATTGATCTGGCCGAGTAGGGCAGGGCCACGAACTTGCCCGCGTCGACTTGTTCCGCCGCGCGCACAACGGTCGCCGGATTGGCAAACGACAACTCGACGTGGCGGCAGTCGCAGGCCGCCGTCAAACCCAACGCACACGCGTCGTGTTCGTGCCCTGCGACAATCGCCGGGTGCTTGGCGACCGCCTCATCTTCGTGGCAGCAGGTGCAGTTGTCGGGGCCGCGGTCGATGCATACCGCGTCATCGGCACACACGCACAAGTAAAACGGCGCGGCGTTCCAGCAAAGGAACTGCGTGACAACCAGCACCAGAGATAGCAATCGTTTCGCCATCTTGCCCGCACGGGTTAGCTTGACTCTCCCTGGAGTCTATAGCGATTCGCCGGCCCGGTCAACGCGAGGCTCCCGCCGGTTCGGCCGCCGCTGCCGCCGC
>JBGSYQ010000365.1:0-8476 GCA_041750795.1 Pirellulales bacterium
CGGGAATCGCCACGCTCACGCGGCGCTACGTCGAAGCCATCGCGGGCACGGCGGCGCACGTCTATGACACGCGAAAGACCACTCCCGGCTGGCGGCGACTCGAAAAATATGCCGTTCGCTGCGGGGGCGGACACAACCACCGGCTGGGACTCTACGACGCCATCCTGATCAAGGACAACCATCTGGCCCTGGGCGCTTCCAGCGACGAGCCGCTCTCGCCCGGCGAGGCCGTCAAGCGCGCACGCGCGTTTGCCGCCTCGATGGCGGCCAGCCAACCTGCCGCCGAGATGATCGTCGAAATCGAGGTCGACACGCTCGAACAGCTTGCGCTCGTGTTGCCCGCGGGACCCGACATCGTGCTGCTGGACAACATGACACCCGACACGTTGCGCCGCGCCGTGGCGCTGCGCGACGAAATGGCGCCGGCTGCCGAGTTGGAAGCCTCGGGCGGAGTACACTTGGCCAACGTGGCGCAGGTGGCGGCCGCGGGCGTCGATCGCATCAGCATCGGCGCCCTCACGCATTCGGCTGCGGCGCTCGACGTGGCGCTCGATTGGCGCTAGCGGCACCTGCGCCGTGGCGGGGCCGCCACCCACTTTCCCGTGCCTTCGCTGCGATCGGCGCAATCGGTAATTCCGGTTTGACAGGCCGCGGAACCGACGTAGGTTTGGGTTGCCGTTGCGCCTTTGGGGAGGGGCGCAGCGCTCGGGGTACGGCAGGGGTAGCTAGGAGCTTGAGGGGACCCTGCCGTATCTTTTTTATTCCCGTGCAGATTCCGCCGTGACCTGTGCGCTGTTGACCTTCAATTTCAAGCAGTTTCCGAGACGAGCCATGCCACATACAGTCCTGCTGTGCGACGACGAGATCCATATCCTCCGCGCGGCTGAGATCAGAATCGGCCGCGCCGGCTACGAGGTCCGCATCGCTCACGATGGCCAGCAGGCTTGGGAGGCGATGCTGCAGGAGCGCCCCGACGTCGTGGTCACCGACATGCACATGCCACGGTGCGACGGCATGGAACTGACCAGCCGCATCCGCTCCAACCCGGACTTGCACGACGTACCCATCATCATGCTCACCGCTCGCGGCTTCGAACTTCCGCGGGAGGAATTGCTCGAAAAGTGGGGCGTGGTCGACATCCTGGCAAAGCCCTTCAGCCCGCGCCAACTGCTGACCTTGATCGATCGGATCCTCGGCACCGTCCGACCGGCCGCGCTGCAAAGCTAGCCTGTTGGCGTTTCAACAGTCCGCCAGCGTACCTCCGCCTAAACGGTCGCTGCCATCGCGCCACTGCTGGCACTGCGTGGTAAAGTTTGCCGGTTTTTCCGATTGTAGCGGAAATTCCCGCAAGCCCGGTTGTGCCGGTGCCGATATCTAGGCAGACCTCGGCGGCTTTGCGCTGCCGGAGCGGAGATTTGCCGCCCGCACACCGCGGGGCATCGCTGCGCCAGTCGGTTCTACGGATACGAGGAAAGACATGAAGATCGTCACTCGCACGAATGTCGTGCTGGTCGCCACACTGGCCGTGCTAGCGTTTGCCACGGCCGAGGCGACAGGACAGTCGCCCCCGTCGCGGTACCGCACGAGCCCCAGCTACCTGGCAACGAATCCGAGCGCGCAAAGCCGCGTCAGCAATCGCACGACTGCTCAACCCATGGCTCCGGCGACGGCCGCACCGGAATCGGTGCCCGCGCCGCTCCCCCAGGAATCGATCACCTACGACTCCATGCCCCAGGGTTCCTCGTTCATGGACGAGGGCGACCCGGCCATGTGGGACGACGGTTCGTGCGCCGACGGCTACTGCGGCATCGGAGATTGCGGCACCTGCCGGCGCGGGCTCTGGTACTACAGCCTCGACTACCTGCTGGTCCGTCCGCGGCTCAGCCAGGGCGTGGCCGAAACGCGCCGCACGGTGACCATCAACGGCGACGTCGTAACCAGCACCGAGACCGACGTCGCCTACGACTTCGACTACAACAGCGCCTTCCGCACGTCGATCGGCTATCGCCTGTTGGACTGCGGCGGCGACGTCCAGTTCACCTACTGGCGCATGACCGGCAGCTCGCAAGTCAACGACGGCCCGGCGCAGCTTTCGAACGACCAACTGGTCATCACCGGTTTTCTCGACAACAACCCGGGCCAGGGCGAGTTTTACGCCGCCTACACCGGCATCACCGCCAACATCTACGACATCGATTTCGCCAAATGCCTGTCCTTCGGCGGTCCAGAGGGCGACTGCGGCGACTGCGGTTTCTGCCCTCGCTGGGATCTGCGCTACCTGGTCGGCGTGCGGATTGGCGACATCAGCCGCTACAACAACAACCAGGTGCTGAGCGACAACGGCGATCTGGTCTCATTCGGCGACATCAATGCTCGCTTCGTCGGGGCCGGACCGCGCGTGGGAATTCAAGGCCGCCGCTACTTTGGCGCCTGCGGCAACTTGTCGATCTTTGCCAAGGGCAGCCAGGCCCTGTTGATCGGCGACTACAACATGACGCGCAAGCTCAACGAGCTCGCCGGCGGCACCTTCGAGCAGAACGCCGTCACCATCCAGAATGACTCGCTGGCACGCATGATCCCGGTCACCGACATCGAGATCGGCGGCACCTGGCAAGTCGCCCCCTACGCGTTCTTTTCGGCGGGCTGGTTCTGGCAGTGCTGGTGGGACCTGGGGCAGGGCGAGGTCATCGGCGACTCCAGCTTCGGCCCGCTCGACACCTCGAACATCCTGGGCTTCGACGGCCTGTTCATCCGCGGCGAGCTGTTGTTCTAGCAGTTCATTCGACAGTTCGGCGGACCGCAAATCCACCTCGAGGCGCGCGCAGCGCAAGCCAGCATGCGGTAACGGGAATCCGCCGACCATGTCGAGCCAACCGCGGTTGCGAAAACCGTGAGTTGAAACAGCCGACTACACGCCATCGAGCAGGTTAGCCCGACCGCGACGAGCAGCCCGCAGACGGGCGCGGCGGCGGGTTTCGCTCGGCTTCTCATAGTACTCGCGCCGGCGCATCTCTTTCTTAATGCCGCTTCGCTCGACCAGCTTGCGAAAGCGGCGGACCGCCTCTTGAATGGACTCGCGGTCCCGCACGTTCAACTTAACCACACGTCCTCCTTTGCACTGACAGGTTGACGAAATCCCACCATTAAGGATGGCCCAAGGAGAAAACCACTCCGCAAACCCCTCGCCCGTTGCAAGAGAGGGCAGGGTGAGGGTTTGATAAAACCGGCCGTTATTCTTTGGTTAGCACCCCACGAATCTACACTCCGGCGCGTCCGCATGTCCAGCCGATTCGCGCTGTTTTTGGCCCCTTGCAGTGGGGACGTTCACGACGACTTCGCCGCCCAGTTTTTCCCGCAGGCGTGACGTCCTGAAGGACCAACGCGTTGGCGATGCGGCGATGGTCGCCTCGCCGGAGAACCCCGCCAACGATTGCCGTAGGCGCATCCGACTTAGGCGTCACGCGCGGCACAGATTATCTCGCTCTTGCCGCGCACCGCCCTCTCTGCACTCTTGGCGGACTCTACACAGACTGTGCCCCCGGCCGGTCGCTGATTTGCGCCGATTAACCGGCAAGAACCGCCTCGTTTCGCACGTTGGCGGACGGGAGATGAGTGCCGACTCACGCTGAATCTTTGTCGTCCAGCCGACCGATGGCTTACGGTGGCCCCACGACGTCCGCCCGATTTCCCACCCCGCTTCAAAGCCCAACACGGCCCATGAACGCCCCGCCGGTCTGCGACTCTCTGATACTAGAACTGGAAGCTCGGCAAGAGGACGCCTTGCGGCAACTGGCTGAGCTCGACCAGCGGATCGACGCCGTGCTGCGCGCCGCCTTGCCCAAAATAGGCCCACGCACTCCCGGGCAACTCGCGACTGTCGGTCCAGCGCAGGCGGCGCCCATCGAGGTGCCTCGGGCCGCTTGACGACTTGCACAGCGAGAGCCGCCCCTTCTTGGGTGGCCGGTTCCACCGCCGTGCCGCGTGGATTCGCCTGGCCGCACCAGGGCGAAATCGCCCAGCCCGCGCTCGTTGACGCACGCGGCGGGATGAAACAAACTAGGGTGACGCCCCGGCCGGCATGTTAGGGTCGACCGAAAAACAACTTCTCCGTATCTCCCCTCGCCCCTTGTGGGAGAGGGTAGGGTGAGGGGTTAGAAAATCAGGAAGTTATTTTTCGGTCGCCCCTTGGTTCAGCCGGCAGGCACCGTGTCCCACCCCGTTTCACCCCGCCGAGACTGTGCCCGCCATGTTCCGCGCAACGATCGCCCGACTCCTCGTCTGTATCTGTGCTTCAGGAATGCTCGCGCAGCGTGCCAGCGCGGAGAACTGGCCGCAGTGGCGTGGCGCCAAGCTGGACGGCATCAGCCACGAGACTAATCTGCCCCTCAAGTGGAGCAAAACCGAGAACGTCGCCTGGCGGTTGGCGTTGCCCGGACCCGGCGGTTCGACGCCCGTGGTGTGGGACGATCGCATCTACCTGACGACGGCCGAGAACGACAACCAGATGGTGTTGATGTGCGTCCGCACCGACGGCAAGCCGTTGTGGAAGCACGTCATGGCCGATCAGAACAAGGTGGTGCGCGGCGACGAGGGCAATTCGGCATCGCCTTCGCCGGCAACCGACGGAAAACACGTCTGGGCGATGATGGGCACCGGCGACCTGGCGTGCTTCACGGCCGACGGCGAACCCGTGTGGGCCTTCAACCTGCAGGACCGTTACGGCAAGTTCGACATTGCCTTCGGCATGACCTCCACGCCCGTGCTCGACGGCAATCGCCTGTACCTGCAACTGCTGCACACCGGCGGCGCTCACGTGCTGGCACTCGACAAAGCCACCGGCGCGGAGATCTGGAAGGTCAACCGCCCCAGTGATGCCACCGCCGAGTGCGAGCACTCGTACGCCTCGCCGGTCCTCTATCGCGACGACCAGCTCGAGCTGCTGCTGACGCATGGTGGCGACTACATCGTTGCCCATCGCTTGAACGACGGCCAGGAAGTATGGCGCTGCGGCGGCTTGAATCCCAAGGGGCGCTACAATCCCACGCTGCGGTTCGTGGCCTCGCCCTTGGCCGTGCCTGGCCTGATCGTCGTTCCCTCGGCCAAGAACGGCCCCGTGCTGGGCCTCGATCCGGCCAGCCAGGGAGACATCACTGCCAGCGACCAAGGGCACTTCTGGACGCGCGAGCACAACACGCCCGACGTTCCCTCGCCGCTAATCGTCGACGGATTGCTGTACCTGTGTCGCGAGGACGGCACGCTGATCTGCATGGACGCCAAGACCGGCGAGGAATTCTATACCAAGCGGACCCACGCCGATCGTCACCGCGCTTCGCCCGTCTATGGCGACGGCAAAATCTATCTCACGGCGCGCGACGGCACGATTACGGTGGTCAAGCCGGGCAAGGAGTTCGAAGTACTGGCCACCAACGTCATGGAAGAATCGATCTCCTCCTCACCGGTGATCTCCAACGGAAAGATCTACTTGCGCACGTTCGACGCCCTGTACGCGATCGAAGAGTGACGCTCGCCGCGCTGCGAGACATTCATGCGGACGCGGAATCGGCCGGCGCCAGGTTGCAACTCGGCTCTTCCTGCCGGACCACCTCGAAGCCGAGCTCCTCGATCATCTTGTAATCGGCCGCGGGCGGCTGCCCCTTGGTCGTGAGATAGTCTCCCACGAAGATCGAATTGGCGGCGTACAGGCCGAGCGGTTGCAAGCTGCCCAAGTGCAATTCGCGACCGCCGGCAATGCGCAGCTCGCGATCGGGATTGACGAAGCGAAACATGGCCAGCGCCTTCAGGCAATAGCGCGGATCGAGTGAACCGGCGCCCTCCAGTGGCGTGCCGCCGATCGGAATCAGGAAGTTCAGCGGAATCGACTCCACGCCCAGATCGCGCAGAGCGAACGCCATCTGCACCACGTCGTCGCGCGATTCGCCCATGCCGATGATCCCGCCCGAGCAAAGCTCCATGCCCGCGTTGCGCACGTTTTGCAGCGTGTCCATGCGATCCTGATAGGTGTGCGTCGAGCAGACGTCGCCGTAGAAGTTCTCGCTGGTGTTTAAGTTGTGGTTCACTCGATCGACGCCGCAGGCCTTGAGCTGGGCCGCTTGCTCCGCCGACAGCAGACCCAGGCAAGCGCAGATTTTCAAATCGTACTGCGACTTGATTTGCGGGACGATCGAAGTGATTGCCTCCATCTCGCGATTCGATGGTCCGCGGGCAGAGATCACGATGCAGTAGGTCTTGGCTTGCCGGTCGGCGGCCACGCGGGCGCCGTCCAGCAGCTTCTCGGCGTTGAGCAGGTTGTAGCGCGGGATCTCCGCCTCGGAAACCTTCGACTGCGAGCAATAGCCGCAATCCTCGGGGCATAGGCCGCTCTTGGCGTTCATCAGGAAATACAACTGCACGCGCGTGCCAAAATAGCGTCGCCGCAGGCGAAACGCCGCCGCCAGCACGTCCAGTAGTTGCTCGTCGGGACTGTCCAGGATCGCACGCGCTTCGGCAGCCGAAATCGCCTGTCCGTCGAGCACGCGGGTTGCCAGCGCGTGCCAATCGGTCGCGGGCTGGTAGGGGGGGCAGTCCGTGGCGCCGGCACGATCGATCATGGCGTAGCTCGCGAAAATAAAGTAACCTGGGAATAGAGCATAAGTATCGCCGGCAGCCAGATTTACGCAAGAGCTTTGCGAGTTGCCGGCCGATCGAAGCATGAAGAGCATGCGTTCTGAATAGCGCATCCCAACACTTGCGCCCCCTAGCTCCCGGTCAATGACCGGGGACCCAAAACAGCCGCAACCCTCGCACCATGGGCATTCACCACCTCGTACGCGTCGGAACGCTGGGGCACGTGGGCCGCTTTACGGCGGTCGACGCGGTGTGCTATCCGCGCGAAACGCGCGTCGTGGTGCGCACCGGCCGTGGACTCGAGTTAGGCGAGATTCTGCAACCGCCGGCCGAAACGCCCGACGCGGCGCCGGCCGACGGCTCGATCCTGCGCGGACTGACGATCGAGGACCAGCTTCTCGAAGCTCGGCTCGAGCGCAACCGGCAAGCGGCCTACGAAGCCTGCGCCGCGCGCTTGAACGAGTTGGGATCGCCGGCCGTCTTGATGGACGTCGAGCACCTGTTCGATGGTCGCTCGCTGGTTTTCTACTTTCTCGGCGAGATGTCGCCGCCGTTGGAAGCCCTGACCGATGAACTGGCCGAGCTCTACGAGACGCAGGTTCAATTCCGCAAGTTCACCGAGGCAGTGACCGAAGGCTGCGGGCCCGGTTGCGGCACCGACGCCGCCGCCGGCTGCAAAACCTGCGTCACCGGCTGCGCCGTAGCCAGCGCCTGCGCAACCCGCGGCAGTGGTTAGGCCGTTGGAGTCCGGCCTTCAGGCCGTCTGCTTCCTGCGCGACGCACCACCAGGCACGACACAAGCGAAAGCTTGTACTCCAACCATCACACCCGACAACCATCCAGGTGAACCATCGTCGTGGTGCGATCGCGATTGGTGCTGACCACCAGGCGCGCGCCGGCATGCACGGCGTAGGCCGATTGCAGATTGAACTGCTCGATCAGCCCGCGGTCGTTGACGCGCTGTTCGTGCGGCGACACATCGCCCCAATCGCCCGCCTGATGCCGCGCGAGCAAGTCTTCCAGCGTGGCACCGGCCGATTCCAAGGCCGCCGATGCGGCCGGCGTAATGACGACCTGGCCGATATCGAACTTGGGCATGAGCTCTTCCAAGGCATCTGTTCCGCAAAAGCCAAGTGAAGGGAGAAACGCCGTTGCGTCCGGCATTGTCTCCGAGTCCGCCCCTTTTTGCAAACTTCCGCCCAAAAAGATTGCCGCGTGCCGCCATGGCATTGCAGTGATTGCAGCCTGCGGCTTGTCGACACTGGCGATGGCGCAAGCACGCACTGGCAGCCGCGCTGCTTTCGTTCCCCCGATTCGTGTGGTATTAAGCTACGTATGCAGCCCCAACTATCGATCATCTCAGCATCCAACGCCCTGCGCAGTGGCGACTTGACGCCTTCCGACCTCGTGCGCAGATGTCTCGCACAGATCGACAAGTTCGATGACCGGGTACACGCCTGGGCCGTCGTCGATCGCAGCGGCGCCCTACAAGCCGCCGCACAGGCCGAACGCGAGTTGGCTGTCGGGCACGACCGCGGCCCGTTGCACGGCATTCCCATCGGCATCAAGGACATCGTCGACGTGGCCGGCCTGCCCACCCGCGCCGGTTCACAGCTCACTTCCGACGAACCGGCCAGCGCCGATGCCGCCGTCGTTGCGAAACTGGCGCTGCGGGCGCCATCATCCTGGGCAAGACCGTCACTACGGAATTCGCTTGCTTCGACCCGGCTCCCACGCGCAACCCCTGGAACGTGCAGCACACGCCCGGCGGCTCCACCAGCGGATCGGCCGCGGCGCTAGCCCTGGGCATGTGCGCCGGCGCCGTCGGTTCGCAGACCGGCGGATCGATCAC
>JBGSYQ010000366.1:0-24151 GCA_041750795.1 Pirellulales bacterium
GGCGCCGCGGCCGACTATGGTGCCCAAGCGGGCTACGGCGCCGCAAGTGCCGATCCGAATCAACCGCCCGCCGATCGATACGCAACGGCCGATGGCCAGAGCGCCGCGCAAGGCGGAAATCAGGCAGGAAGCACCGGCTACACGCCAGGAAATACCGGTTATGCGCCGCCGGGCGTGGCGCCGTATCAGACGGCATCGGTCGACACCGGCGCCGCTACGGAGCGCCGCAATCCCTACTACCGCCCCGGCAGCACCAGCGACTATCTGCCCAGCAGCAACTCGCAAGCCACCGGTCCCACCGATCGATACGGCGCGCCGTCGACGGCCACCGCGCCCGGCTGGCCCCAGGGCTATTGAGCGTGCAGCGTCATGCGAGCACGTCTTCGATCACGCGCCCGTGGACGAACGTGAGCCGCTGCTCCGTGCCGTTGTGAAAGTAGCTCAATCGCTGGTGATCGAGCCCCAGCAGGTGCAGTATCGTGGCGTGCAGCTCATAAACGCTGCTCGGATTCTCGACGGCCTGATAACCGAACTCGTCGGTCGCTCCATAGCTATAGCCGCGCTTGACCCCCGCTCCGGCCAGCCACACCGTGAATCCCTTGGGGTTGTGGTCGCGGCCGTTGGCGCCCGCCTGAAAGGTCGGCATGCGGCCAAACTCGGTCGTCCACACGACCAGCGTGTCGTCGAGCATGCCGCGCTGCTTGAGATCGCCCAGCAACGCGGCGGCCGGTTGATCGAGAATCGGCGCGTGGACTTCGTATTGCGACTTGAGCGTCTTGTGGCCGTCCCAGTTGCCCACGCCCTCCCCCATCGCATAGGCACCGTTGAACACCTGCACGAAGCGCACGCCGCGCTCCAGCAGGCGGCGAGCCAGCAGGCAGTTGCGCGCAAATCCGGCTTTCACCGCGTTCGGGTCGTCGGTGCCATAGGCGGCGTGCGTCGTGGCCGTTTCGCGCGACAGGTCGCTCACTTCCGGCGCACTGAGCTGCAGCCTGGCGGCCAGCTCATAGCTGGCGATGCGCGCCGCCAACTCGCTGTCGCCGGGATGCTTTGCCAGGTGCCGCTCATTGAGCAGTTGCAGGAACCGGCGCGAGGCCGCTTGATCGTCCGGGCTGATGCTGGCGGGCGTTTGCAGATTCGCAATCGGCTTGTCGCTGTTGAACGCCGTGCCTTGAAACACGGCGGGCAGGAAGCCGCTCGACCAGTTGTTGGGGCCGACCTGCGGCACGCCGCGCGGATCGGGAATGGCCACGAACGCCGGCAGGTTTTCGCACTCGCTGCCCAGGGCATACGTGACCCAGGCGCCGGCGCTGGGGTAACCCTCGACCGTGAAGCCGGTGCTCATGTGGTTCTCGCCCGGCCCGTGCGTGTTGGTCTTCGAGGTCATCGAGTGGATGAAGCACATCTCGTCGGCCAGCTCGGCCAGATTGGGCAGCAGGTCCGAAACGTACTTGCCGCTCTGCCCGCGTTGCTTGAACTGCCAGGGGCTCTTGATCAAGTTGCCACTCTTGCCCTGGAACGTGACCAGTTCGTCGCTGCCGGGCATCGGTGTGTCGTGCCGCTTGATGAGCTCGGGCTTATAGTCCCAGGTGTCGATGTGGCTGCACGCTCCGGAGCAGAAGATCATCAGCACGCGTTTGGCCTTGGCCGCATGATGCGCCGGACGCGCCGCCAGCGGCAAGTCGGCTCGGATGGCCGGTCGGATCGGCGCCGCTTCGCGCGCGAGCAATTGCCGCTCGGCCAACAAGCTGGCCAAGGCAATGCCGCTGAGCCCTTCGACCGCGCCGGTCAAGAACCGGCGGCGATCCAGCAAGGCGCGCCCGGCATGGGAAAGAATCGGTTCCAATGGCATGCTGCTGCGACTCGTGGTTGTGCCGGTTGTCAATTCACGTACAAGAATTCGTTCGCGTTGAACACAGCGCGGCAAAACGCCGGCAGGCCGTGTTGCTGGATCAATTCGCGGGCGGCGGCCAGCTCCACGTCGTCCGCCGAGCGTCCAAACGCAAGCTGAAACGCGCGGCCGATCTGGCGATCGACGTCGTCCCCGGCCTCGCTGCGCAGCCGCTGTGCAAACTGGTCTGCCTGTTGCACGACGAATGGCCCGTTGAGCAGGTTCAGCGCTTGCAGGGCCGTGGTCGAGACGTTGCGCCGCGGCATGGCCTGGCTGGCGTCCGGGCAATCGAACGCGCCAAACGTGGCGTCTTCGCGCAGCCGCGGTTTGTTCTGGTACACCATGCGCCGCCACTCGGCCGGCGTGAACGCTTGCTTGGGCGTATAGACCTTGACGTAGTTGTCGTTGGGCTCGAATACGTCGTAGCCCGGACCGCCCATGCGCAGGTCGAGCACGCCGCTGGTCTGCAGGATGGCGTCGCGGATGGCTTCCGCCTCCAGGCGATGCGGCGGGTAACGCCACAGCAGCCGATCACCGGCGTCGATGGCGACGGCCTGCGCATCGGAATCACTCGACTGGCGATACACGCTCGACAGCATAATCGCGCGGTGCAGCGCCTTCAGCCGCCAGCCGCCGCGCATGAACTCGGCAGCCAGCCAGTCGAGCAATTCGCCATGCGATGGCTGTCCGCCGCCCCAGCCCAGGTCGCTCGGCGTGTTGACCAGTCCCTGCCCGAAATGATAGTGCCACACGCGGTTCACCAGCACGCGCGCCGCCAGCGGGTTCGATTCGCTGCCGATCCAACGGGCCAAGGCAAGGCGGCGCTGGGCTTCGGGTGCATCGGCCGCCATGCTCAGCATCTCGCCGACCGAGGCAATGCCGCCGGGCGCGATCGCGTCGCGTTTTTGCAGCGGCTCGCCCCGAAAGAGCACGTGCGTCGGCTCGGGCGTCTTGAACGTGCCGGCATAAACCTGGCTCGGCGCCAGCTCCTCGATCTGCTGCTCCAGCTCGCCGGCTTGCTGGCGAAGCTGACGCAGTTGCTCGACCGCATCGGTCGGCAGCCCTCGTTCGGACAGGACTTCGCCGGCCTCGGCATCGTCCGACGGCGGATGGCGATCGTCCGCCGTGGCGACCACCTGCCAGTCGGTTCCGGTAGTGCCGACTTCGATCGTATACCGCGTGGGCAATCGGTCGCGATACTTGCCCTGCCGGTCGCGCGCCCACACCACGCGATCGATCTGGATCGGCTCGGGCCACTCGATCTGCACCCAGCCGGCCCCGGCTTCGGCGGAAATCCAACTGTGGCTGTTGCCGTATCGGCCGTCGTTGACGTGCTCCAGCTTGTGGAGCTTGGTGGTGCCGCCGGCATAGACGCTCGAGGCGGTGGCGCGCGCCCCGTTTGCGGCCAGCGCCACGTTGCGCTGGGAGTCGCCGCTGGCGAACACTTCCAGTTCGTCCAGGCACGGCTCCGCCTGGTTGGTGTCCAGGATGGTAAATCGCACCAACCGAGCTTCGACCGGCGCGAACCGATCGACATTGATCGTGGGCAGCAACGCCGGACGCAGCGCGCCGCCGAGGGCGTCCCCGGTTTGCGCCAGCGGCTGATGGCTCATCCACAGCGAATCGATCTGTTGCCGCACCGCCAGCAATTGCTGTTCCAGCTCGGTTCGCTGCCGGTCGATGCGCGGCGAGTCCAAAGTGCGCAGCGCACGCTCTCCGTGCTCGACTCCCGCGAAGATGGCTTGCAGACGGTAGTAGTCGCGCTGGGCGACCGGGTCGAACTTGTGGTCGTGACACTTCGCGCAACCCACCGTCAGGCCGAGAAACGCGCCGCTGGTGGTCGTGATCATGTCGTCCAGGTCGTTCATCCGCTGCTGCAGCGTCAGCTCGACGTCGGGGCTCAACACGGTATCGTGCGCCCCGCCGACCAGAAATCCCGTGGCCGCGTCCGCGCCAAACTGGTCGCCGGCCAGTTGCTCCAGCACGAAGCGGCGATAATCCATGTCGTCGTTGAGCGCACCGATCACCCAGTCGCGGTACGGCCAGGCATGGGGGCGCGGCGTGTTCGTCTCGTAGCCGTTGCTCTCGGCGAACCTCACTACGTCGAGCCAATGCCGTCCCCAGCGCTCGCCATAGCGGGGCGACGCCAGCAATCGGTCGATCAGCTTTTCGTACGCGTCGCCGGACGAGTCGGCCAGGAACCGCTCGATCTCCTCCGGCGTCGGCGGCAATCCCGTCAGATCGAACGTTGCACGGCGGACGAGGGTCGCCGCGTCGGCTTCGTCGGACAGCGACAATCCCCGTGCCTCCAGCCGCTCGAGCACAAAGGCGTCGATCGGACTGCGCGTTCGTTCAGCGCCGCTAACCGTCGGCACCGGCGGCTGTCGCAAGGGGCGCAGCGACCACCAGTCGAGACCGGCCCGCTCATCGGTGGTGAACTCAAAGGGACTCAGCACTCGACCAGCGGGCCAATGCGCGCCCGCTTGAATCCAGCCCTCCAACTTGGCCAGGTCGTCCGCCAAGACCGGGGCGCCTTTGCCTTCGGGCGGCATCTCGCCGCTGCGAATGCGCTCCAGCAGGTGGCTCTGCGACGCGTCGCCGGGCACGATCGCCTTCGATCCGCTCTCGCCGCCGGCAAGTGCCGTTTCCGCTCGCAGCAAGTCGAATCCACCGGCCGGGTCGCTGCTGTTGTGGCAGGCGGCGCAGTGACGCACCAGAACGGGCACGATGTGGCGCTCGAAATCGACCTCGCCGCCGCGCGCGATGGCGACCGATAGCAGCGCCACAAACCCCCCTGCAATGCGACGCACCATCGCTCCCCCCGCACAATCCTCCAATCAACGGCCACAGATGAGTACGATAGTCTGACGGCGCGCGCCGTGTCAAATCTCAGTCGGCGGACATGACCGTGATCGGAGGCCCAACCGCTGCACGCGGAGGACGAACTGCGCGCAGCACGAGCGTTGCGGCGTTCACAGGAATCGGCCCGAGCCTACCAGCCCATGACCATGTTCGACTCGATCACTTTGCGCGAGCGCTCCAGATCGGATCCGGTTTCGTGCATGTAGAGGCGAATGGCGTGTACTTTGTCGCCCGAGGCCTTGGCCAGGCAATCGCGCGCCGTGGAGCAAGGGTCGGTGGCCGAGGCAATGCCCAAGGCGCTCTTGGAAATCACCCAGGTGTCGCGAGGGCGCTTCGTCAGGCGAATCACGCGATCGGACGGATAGGCGTCGTTGACGACTTCCGTGGCGGCGTCCTCATCGGGAGCCCAGGTGATGATGATGTGGCTGTCGGTCTCGACCTCGAAAAGCGGCATGATACGTACCCTCCGAAAGAGCGTGGAGTCGGCCGTCACCGCGTCCGTGGGAAACGATCGCGCGGTTCAAGGGAATATTAGATCTTGGTGAGCGATTCGTCAACGCGATTGCGTAGTGACGCACCCCGAAACGCCCTTTCGCCGGGGCCTGTTTCGTTCCACTCGGCAGACTCTCCGCGAGCGTGAAAACCCCGAGCTTCGCCAGACCTTGGCTAGTTGGTCGTTTCCAGCAATTCACCCTGATCGGCGGCCGATTCGATGTCGGCGCCGGTATGGCGAAAGATGCGGTTGCGACCGGCGGCCTTGCTGCTGTAGAGCGCCGCGTCGGCCCGCGACAGCAAGGTTTGTGGATTGTCTCCGTCCGTCGCCTGCGCGACCCCGCCGCTGATCGTCAGGCTAAGGTTGCTCTCCACGAGCGAGCGCACGCGCTCGGCGAACTGGCAGGCGTTCTCCAGAGTGGTGTGCGACATGACGACGACGAACTCCTCGCCGCCGTAGCGCGCCACGATATCGGTATCGCGCACCGTGTCGTCCAGAATGCGGGCCACGGCCTGCAGCGTGCGGTCGCCGTGCAAGTGTCCCTTGGTGTCGTTCACTTGCTTGAAGTGGTCGATATCGAAGATGGCCAGCGAGAACGGCTGATCGTAGCGCTCCAGCAAGGCGAACATCGACTCCAGCGACTCGTCCAATCCGCGGCGATTGCTCACGCGCGTCAGCGGATCGGTGCGCACCTCCGTGAACGACATCAGGTGGTTGGTCTGCTGGCGGATCTCGTCGTAGGCCCTCGAAATCTGCTCGGCCAAGCGCAGCGTGGGTTTGAGGATCTGCTCGGTTTCGCGACACAGCTCGCTCCAGGCGGCGCCTTTGTCCTGCCCCGACAGCTCGGTCACCCGATCCTTGAAGCGTGCCACGCTCAGATGGTGCGAGGCGAGCTGCTTGCGCACGCCTTCGGCGATTTGTTCCAACTCCTTGGCCACCGCCTTGGCGCGGCGCAACTCGCGGCGCGCCTTGTCGGCCTCGTTCAAGGCGTTGGCCCGCGACGTGCGCCCCGCCAGGTAGCCCAACACCGCGATAACAGCCAACGCCACCGGCAGGGGAATCTCGTAGGGGAATTCCATCGCTTATGCACCCTTCGTCAAAACGGTCTCTCTGGTCCCAGCCTGCCCCTACGCGTGCGCCCGCAGTCCTGGCGCAATCGCCCCGCTCAAATCCGCAGTACTCGCATCAGTAGTTGTGTCGCGACCCGAAGCCGCGCAAGCAATAAAATCCAAACCCCACGATGACCAGCACCAGCAGGGCCACCTGGTTGAAGTCGAGATTCTCCAATCGGAGAATGATGTTGTGATAGAGCTGGCTGAACGACATCGCGGCTCTCGCACCCTCCGTCGATTCGCAACCCACCGGCCGCGTGAATCAACGACAGTCAACCTGGATCCACCGCCCGCGATGGATCCGGAAAAATCGGCTTCGTAAACAACGTCACTGCGCAAAGCCTAGGTTACCGCCGCCGAAAATCGGGCCGAACGCCCCTGCCCCGGCCCGCCGTCCGCCAGCACCAACAAGGCCGCTCGGACTGATCCGCACGATCGACACGACCGTCGCCCCTGAGGCCAGATCATCCGGGGGGACGCCCCTCGCCGTTCAGGTTGGTCGACCTCCGCTCGAACGCGCGGGCGCGGCTCAATAGTCGCCAGGGTCGTCGCCATACCCATCTGTTGACGAATACAACAGGCTGCGACATCGCATGAATGCGATAACAGCATAGCAACGTAAGTCGTTATCCCGCGCTTCCGTGCGAAGCGTTGCCTCGCACTTGGCGCTTGTTGAATAATGCCACGACGGCACTCTCAACGGACGGTTAACCCGACTTGGCCACAACTGCTTGCGGCGTGAGGATCGAAATGCCCTCTACCTCGTAGCGGAGAAAATCACGGTCATTTCGCGTCAAAATCTGCCGAACTTCGCAGGTCAGCATTACTGCTACGAGCCTCGCGTCATGTACCGCGACTCCTTGCACGCCATGCCCTTCCACCAGTTCGCGCCAGCGCGCAAACGAAGCCTCCGTCTCATACTCGACGCGACTCACGCGACAAACGATCTTCACCATCTTTCCGACCTGGTCCGCCGCCAGGCCACGTCCATTGGATTCCAACGGCCGCGTGCTGACGTTCCAGAATTCGGCGATGTTCTGCGGCGTGACGATCAGCGTTTCGCCGGCATCCACGAGCAACCGAAGCGCTTGACGCACAATGGCGTGCTCGCTTGCTTGCGGGTTGAAGGCCGGAATCAAGATGCAAGTGTCGACGAGGACGGCCATCAGTCGTGGTCGAGATAAATGTCGGCCCGCGTATAGGTACACGTTGGGTCCGGTCCGGCGACCGACGCCTCATCGAACAGCCGAACTATCTCGTCGCCCCTCAGTCGTGGCGGAGCCGCCGGCGCCTGCGCCCCGGCCAACCGCTCAAGATATGCCTGTAAACTGAGCCCTTCGGCTCGAGCATTGGCGGCCAGCGCCGCGGCCACCGAATCGCTAAGTTGAATGCTGACCATACGTCTATCCTACCTGAGTTCCCGCGAGTTCGTCCACAACAATCGACGGGACTTGACCAGCGGCGTGGTATCGATGATATTTCATTTGAATCTGGCAAAGTTCGGAATCAGGAGTCGATCAATTTGATGGCAGATGGCCGCCCTCGGCGATTGCCGGGCGTGCATAGCTGCCAGTCGACAACTCGGGGGTGTAGCTCAGTTGGTTAGAGCGCTAGCCTGTCACGCTAGAGGCCGAGGGTTCGAGTCCCTTCACCCTCGCTTTGGTCTTGCTGCCCGTTGAAGGCAGCGCGGCTCCGGGCGATTCTTTTCCCGCCAATAGCCTGCTGTACCATTCAACAGGCCCCTAATCCTGCCAGAACGTCGACGCCTCCGGCGCCTTGTAACGCACCGCCAGGTGCGGCGTCTCGCGGCGCTTCTGATCTTCGGCCAGAGATCGCACGCAGGCTTCCACCAATCCGCTGGTCAGTAGCGTCCGCTCCACGGGATACGACGCCTTGCCAGTCAGGAAAGTCTCTTCTGCTTTCGACATCAAGGCCGCGGAATACACGACGTTGGGGTTGGGCGGCAAGTAAAACAGCGTCGAGAGCGGCTCGCGTTCGCCCTTCAATCGCGCGGCGAACGTAAAGTCGCCAACCAGGCCGTTCAACAGCAGCATGGTGACCTTGACGCCGTCGGCATATTCGATGCGGTACGCCACGGGGTCCTTCACCCATTGGCGCATCTGCGCTTCGGTCGGATAGCGGTGGCTGAACGTCTCGGGCTGGGCCAAGGTCTGGCTGCGCGACAGACACGCCTCGAAGAGCTGCGGGTCCCAGCCCCCCGCGTTCCAGCCGCCGGCCGACAGCGCCTTCCAGACACTCTCGCCCCGCAGTCCCTGCACGGCCGCCACGCCCGACTCGCCGCCGCGCCGTCGCTCGGCCATGCATTGAATCACCTCCAGCGCATGAAAGTCGTAGCTGTCGACACCCCCCATCGCCACGCACAGCATTTCCTCGACCTCGGCCCCGTACGGCATGTCGATCGAAGGCATGCGCCAGGTGACCGGCAGCGACGATCCGGCCAGAAACGGGAACTTCAGCTCGCGCGAAATCGCCACCATCTCTTCCGCCCACGGCCAATTCCACGACAAGTGCTTGTCGTTGAAAACGGGCACGGCGCGTCCATCCTGCCGAAACACGTCGGTCACTTGCTTGAAGAACTCGTAGCGGGGGTATTTCGTCTGCCCAATGTCGCTCTTCGGATAGTTGCCGTGCTCGCCGATAATCAAAACGGCATCCACCGCCAGCTTGTCGCCACCGCACCGCACCGTCTCGCCGACCGTCGGATAAATCGGAAAGCCAAACTCGGCCGAACGCTGCCGACTCAGGTCGTTCTCGGGCCGTTGATCGACGTACACGGCAACCACGTCCAGCGGCGGACGATGCCAGCGCCCCTGGATCGGATAGCCGACCAGAAACCGCTCGCCCATGTGCCAGGCGTGCGAGTGAAAGCGCCACTCCGTTGTGACAATGGCCAGTCGCTTGCGCGCCGCCGCAGGCGCTTGCTGCCCCAGTGCCCAGCGAGCCGACACGATGCCCGCACCGGCAACGCCGAGAAAGGTTCTGCGTGTCAACATCGATGGGCTCATCGTCACGGTCTCAGGGTGCATGGCCGGCCAGATCCAACGGAACCGTTGCAAACACGATTCGGCCGTAGTTGTCGCGCTCGTAAAGAATGCCGATCCGCCCATCGGCCAATTGCGCCAGACACGAATAAGCGGCCGATCCCGCATCGATCTCCCGGCTCACCGGCCAGGTACGGCCTTCGTCGAAGCTGGCGCGGACCGTCATGTGGCTGCGTTTGCTCGTCGACGCCGGATTCGAAAACAGCAGTACCTTGGCGTCGGACTTCTGAGGGTGATCGATCGCGATCAGGCTGGCTTGGCAGACCGGCTCGACCAGCGCGGCGTCAAACTCCAGCGGAGACCAGCTTGCGCCTCCGTCGCTGCTGCGTGCAATCGCCCGCATGCCGCCATGCTCGGGCTGGTTGCCGGCGTCGGCGCGTCCCCAATAGTTGCGCATGTTGATCAGCAGCTCGCCGTCGGCCAGTTCGACCACCTGGCACTCGTCCGTATGCTTGTCGACCGAGCCGCCCAGTTGCCACGTGCTGCCATGGTCGTCGCTATAGAAAACGTGCGAGAACATGACATTCTTGCCCGCGATCTTTTCGCGATGGTCGCACGGAATCACCAGCCGGCCCGCATGCTTGCCGCGTGCGAGTTGGATGCCGACACCGGGACCGGTGGCATACCAGCCCCAGTGCTCCGGCTTGACGTCTTGCGCAATCTCGCGCGGAGCCGACCACGTGCGCCCGTCATCGCTGCTGGACGTGACCAGCACGTCCTTGTTGTCTCGGCAGAACGGCAGCCAGATCGTGCCCGTCTGGCGGTCGACCACCGGGCATGGATTGCCGATGGTGATCTTCTCCGCCCCGCCCTCTTCATAGACCAGCGTGATGGGCCCCCACGTCGTGCCGCCGTCGGTGCTGCGCCGCAACAGCAGGTCGATGTCCCCGGCATCGCCGCGCCCCGTCTTGCGCCCCTCGCAAAACGCCAGCAGCGTGCCCTCTTGCGAAACCAACAGCGCCGGGATGCGATAAGTGTGATAGCCATCCTGCCCGGCCACAAAGACGTCGCCAACGTCCAGATCAGCGGCCGCAACATCGTGCGACGAAACAACCGTTCCAACCACCGCAAACAGCGCAGCCACAACAAAGCAGATTCGAGCGTTCATGTTCTCTAGCACTTCCTCAGCGTCAGGGCGAATCAGCGGCGACCGAAAAACAACGTCTCCGCAATCCTCCTCGCCCCTTGTGGGAGAGGGCGGGGTGAGGGGTTGGAAATCAGAAAGTTGTTTTTCGGTCGAACCTCAGTTCCCAATATATTAATCCCAGTGGATGCGAACCGAAACCCTTCGATTCCTCCTCGCGTGACGCAGCGGACCGGGCTTGCTCGCAGCGAGTCGTTGGAGTTCAATGCCGTGCTCATCGCGGCGTAATCGGCCGTCACACGCGCGAAAAAATCCCGGGACCATCAAGGCAGCAAACAAAGCGTTCGGCCGCGACGACAGCCTGCTATCTAAGCTGACGGGCGAGGCTCTCCACAGGAGCCGCTGGGACAGAAAAGGGGACATTCTACTCTTTCCGTTTCTTGGGACGGCCGCGGGGATCATTAACAGGGGCGCAAACCATTGTTAGCTGAATGAACGAGGACGCAGGTCTGATATCGCACGAATCACCACACTGCCGCACGGCAAATCCTTCAGGACGCACCACGCCCACCATCGTACCACAGCGCGAAAGCGATCACCCCTCAAGCACCATCGCCACGAGACGACGTTTCCGCACGAGCAAGACTTCCGTCGCCGTCATCGAGCCGCAACGCGTCGACCAATCAACAATGATGGGGCCGCAAAGCGCCAATCAGCCAACAATCTTCAAGCCGCAACGCGGCGACCAGTCAATAGCCAGGGGTGGAAACCCCTGGGATCCCGTCACCCCGACCAACGCCCAAGCCCCAACGGGGCGCCAGCGCGCGACGCCTCACGAAAACCGTCCGAAATTCTGCGGAGTGCTTTACCGCCACTCCATCTTCCGCCCCGTTGGGGCTCGCGCGCGGAAGCGGGAAGCAATGGAAATCGCCACCGTCCCAGGGGTTTCCATCCCTGGCTATGGACTTTGGCCCCGTTGGGGCCCAGGAATGTAGCGGCGGGCGCAAGCCCGCCGATTCGCCAGACCCGCCATGATGATTCGAGCCGCGCCAGCGGCGACACTCGCGCAACCGAAATCCCGCACGCCCGCAAAGCACACCAGCCCGACGCAAACGCCGGCGATCAACACACCAGCCCGAAGCGCCAGCGAGGGAGCACCAACAACCACTTCTCAAGCCCAACAAACCCCACGAAAACCATCCACAGATTTCACAGATTACGCAGATGAATCACGAATCAAAAACCTCCTCACGTCCTGCCCGTCGGGTCGTCGTGGTCAATCTCACTCCAGTTTTACCTCCGCGGCCTCGGCGCCCTCGATGGCCTTCGGTTTTGAAAACCTCCAGGAGCAACATCCTTTGCGACAGTCCGGCACGGCAGCAGCCTCGCCCTCCCGATCCTGTTCCAGTGCCTCCGTCCTCCGGCCTCCAGCCTGCACTCCAACACGCCAATAAAAGTTAACATAACGACACAGCACACCTTGAATCGCACCCGAGCGGCCTATCGTCTCGGGTTTTGAAACCAGTTCTACGGACTCCGGCGGCCAGTGTCGGTCGCCAGCCGGCAACACTTGCACATTGAAAGGGCACGCAGATGGGATTCGTCAGTGAGTTCAAAAAGTTCGCCATGCGCGGAAACGTGGTCGACATGGCCGTGGGCATCGTCATCGGAGCGGCCTTCGGCAAGATCGTCAGCGCTCTGGTCGACAAGGTCATCATGCCGATCACGGGCTACCTGACCGGCGGGGTGGATCTGGCCGATCGGTCCATTACGCTGCCAGCGCTCGACCTGGTGGAAGAGATGGAGCCGCCGGAAATCGGCTGGGGCGCCGTGGTGCAGTCGACCGTCGACTTCGTCATCGTGGCGTTTGCGATCTTCCTGGTGATGAAGGCGATGAACGCGCTGCGCAGGCAGGAGGCCGCCGCGCCAGCCCCGACGCCCGAGGAAATCGTGCTGCTGCGAGAGATTCGCGATGCGCTGAACAAGGCCTGAGGTGGGCGATCGTGGGCCTGTGCGGCTCTGCGGCCGGACCGCTTTGGCCACGCCGGGAGGGTCTTGCAGCAGAATTGGATGTTCCCATTGGCCGCCGATGGGAGTAGGTTGTTACGCGTTCGATCGAGTGTCGATCGAGAGTTTTCTAGCTGCGGATCGACAAGCATGGAGCGAAAACGTTTTGCGATCGTGACCGGGGCCGCCAGCGGACTCGGTCGGGCACTGTCGGTGGAGTTGGCAAAGCACGGCTGGCACGTGGCCGTGGCGGACGTGAACGACGCCGGCAGCGAAGAAACCTTGTCGCTGGTGCGGCAAGCGGGCGGAGACGGCCGGGTCGAACATCTCGACGTGACCTATCCCGAGCAATGGCAGGCCCTCCGCGACAAGCTGCAGGCGGAATGGCCCGCGCTCGATTTGCTGGTAAACAATGCGGGCGTGGGCTGCGCCGGCAACGTGGGCGAACTGCCGCTCGAGGACTGGCGGTGGATCATCAACATCAACTTGTGGGGCGCCATCTACGGTTGCCACGCGATGATCGAGTGGATGAAGCAGAACCCTCACGGCGCGCACATTGTCAACGTGGCGTCGATGGCGGCCATCGTGTCGGCGCCCGGCATGGCGCCGTACAACGTCACCAAGGCCGCCATGGTTTCCTTGTCCGAGACGCTCAGCGGCGAGCTCAAGCCGTATAAGATCGGCGCGACGGCCGTTTGCCCGGCGTTCTTTCCCACCAACATTCTGGAGAACGGCCGCTTTCACAAGCCCGATCAGCGCAAGCTGGCCCACACGTTGATGAGCCATTCGCGGGCCAGCGCCGACGATGTGGCGCGCAAAGTGGTGCGCGCCGTCGAGCGCAAGCAGTTGTACGTATTCGCACCGGCGGTGGCGACGTTCTTCTGGCGGCTGAAGCGAATGATGCCGCGATCGCTGTTGAAATTCGTGGCCAGGAACTATCGCGCTCGGCTGGAAGCTTCGGCCGAGTGACCCGGATTCTTGCAAGCACTTTCAGCGAGTCCCCGCCGTGCTCACGCTCAAGTCGCCAACCGATCGACGATGGCTGGCGCAGGTCGACGCCGACCTGCCGGCGATTCTCGTCGACCATGCGCATTGCGAAAAGAAGGCGGCCGGCACGGCCCTGAACTTGATCTTCGCCTACGGCAGCGCCTCTGCCGATCTTTCGCGAGAACTGTCCGAAATCGTCATCGAAGAGATGGAGCATTTTCGGCTGGTGCTCGACCTGCTCCAGCGGCGCGGCATTCGCTTCACGTCGCAGCCGCCCGGTGGCTATGGCCGCAAGTTGAACGACCTGGTGCGCAAGGGCGAACCCCAGCGCGCCGTCGACCGCATGCTGATCGCCAGCCTGATCGAAGCGCGAAGCTGCGAACGATTCGCGCTGTTGCGCGATCACGTGGCCGACCGCGAGCTGGCCGAGTTCTACGGCAGCCTGTTCGAATCGGAAGCGCGGCACCATACGACGTACGTGCGGCTGGCGATGCAGTTTGCCGACGAAGCGTCCGTCCGCGCGCGGCTGCACGACCTGGCCGCCGACGAAGCACGCATCATCGGCCAAGGCGATCCGTTGCCCCGCATGCACAGTTAATCGGCGCCAACGTGCGCCGGCCGGCGGATCCACGGATCCTCTGCGGCGCCGTCAGTTGTGTTCGATCAGTTTCGAGTTGGAGAACACGATCTGCCTGGTGGTCGTTCCGCCGGGGTGGGCATCGACCTCGAGAATCGTCTTGGGCAGATCGAAATTCCCGACACGGCGCCATTCATTCCAGTATCCAAGGCTGTTTTGCAATGCCCCGGACTTGGAATTGAAGAAGTTCATCGTAAAGGCGCGCGGCAGATACTTGTTCTCGGCGTTGCGCTCGATTTCCAGCACGCTGATCGTGAACCGCATGGCCGGGCCGGCCGTGCGATTGACCTCCATGATCACGTCGTCCTTCAACCGGTAGGCACTGGAAAAATCGGTGTCGCCCAGGCTGATCAGCCGCCCCAGCGGATGGTCCGCGTGGTCCTCGGCCCACTTTACGTCCCCCTCGCTCACCTCGCCATCGGGCATGCGATGCTGCACGAGCGAGCTGAGCTGTTCATCGACCCAATCCGTCAGCTTCGACTTGGGCATGGAGAGCTCGACCACGCCGCTTTCGTCGATGGTGGCCTTGCCGGCGATCTTCTCGTCGCCGCTGGTGACTACCAGGTCGGTGGTGTAGCCGGGGAAGTCGTCCCAGATGGCGCGATCGGCACGGGCTCGGCGGAGCGCTTCGACCGCGGAGATTTCCTTGCTCTCGGCGGCCTCCTCGGGCCGCACTTCCACCAACAGCGTGCAGTAGTGCCAGGTCTGGCCGTATTTCTTGCCGTCGCGCTCGCCCGCCTGCTCGGCCTCGATGTGGGCGGCGCGCACGGCATACTTTCCGGGACTCTGCACGTCGGCTGAGAGTCGGCCGTGCTCGTCGGCGGTACGCTCTTGCAGGTCGCCATTGGGGCCAGCGATGATCACCTCGCCATTCGGGGCGGGCTTGCCTTGGTAGACAACTTGCAGCGCCAGTTTTCCGTTTTCCAGCCGCGGCACAATATCCAGCTTCAACCCTTCGGCACGCGCCAGCTTGTCGGCATGCTGCGCCCAGTTGCCGCTGAGACACTTGCCGTAATACTGCAGCAGCAGACCGGCGGGACCGCGCTCGTACACGCCGTAGTCGCAGACGGCCTCGAGGCTGGCAGCGTGCCCCACGGCGCCCAGCAGCGGCAGCAGGCCCGCTTCCTCGTCGGGCTGGCCGAGCTTCAACTCGTTGCGCTGCCCGGCCGCGTCGCGGACCCAAGCTTTGGTGTGGGCGATCTTGCCGATCAAGTGCGGCTCGCCCGGCTCAGGCGTTTCGGAAAAGTAGAGCCGCGCTTGCGACCGGCCGCTGCCAGCCGGCGCGTCGCTGGCGGCAGGTGCCGAATCAATCCAGAGGAAATGGGCTTCGGCGGGACTTAGCCCAAGGGTCAGGCAGCACGCAAGCGCGGCGAACACACGGGTCAACATGAGAGATTCCTTGCAGGTGGGCGCCATCGCAGGTGGTGGATGGCATGCATCGCGGTGCAGGTTCGTATCGGAGACGACGATCGCCCCGATGTTTTCACTCTTGGTTAGTAATCGGAAAAATCGAGCGTCTCGGCGCCGTCGCGAGTAGATAGCGCCTGCAGCACGTTTTGTTGGATGGTGTCGCTGATGAAGCGGACGCTGCCATCGACGAAAGCGAAATTCACGCCGCCGGAATGGTCGCTGCGAAACGATTCGGCCTCTTCGGGAAAGATCCCATAGGCGTTGTTCTTGATGACAGTGCTATTGAGCGGAGAGAGCGTCGACGCCCACGTCACGCCCGGATAGCCCAAGGCCCAGCGGGTCTGTCCCCAGCGATTTCCGTTGGGGCCTTTGCACGCCCAGGACAGATTGGCTAGTTCGTAGTCCATCTCGCCGACCATCAACGTCTTCGAAGTTCCGTCGGCCGCACTGATCTTGGCAATGCTGGTAGCGCCGTAGATCGGATGAATGATTGCGCCGTTGTGCGGCGGCATATTGAACAACGGTTGCGTAGGGGCGAACGATAGCGTGGAGCCGGTCGATACGGCATAGCTGCCCGGCGCGCCTACTTCATTGCAAGCCGGCATTGGGTCGGGCACCTGGCGTGGCAGGTTCATGCTGGGACACAAGTATATCGGCAGGCGGGTGTTCGAAATCTCGATGTTGCTGCCGACGTTGTACCCCTTCGATGTGTCGAACAAGCCCGCCGTGACGCCTTCCTCCAGGAAGGGCAAGATCATGAAGAACGTGCTGGGACCAACCCCAGAGATTTTGCGATCGATCCGCGCTGGCGGGAGTTGCCGCGTCGTATCGTGGTAGAGATGGGCGGCGGTAACGATCTGCCGCAGATTGTTGCGGCAGGAACTAGCGCGCGACGATTCCCGTGCGGCCTGAATCGCCGGCAACAGGATGGCGACCAGCACGCCGATGATGGCAATCACCACCAGCAACTCCACCAACGAAAAGCCGGCCCGCCGCGCAGCGCGGATCAGCCGACGATGCCTCGTGCTGTGGTGATCCATAGATATCCGTTGGCTTTGAACGAACAATTCAACGCGTCGCGTCGTTTCGCCAGCCCGCATTCGCCGGGGAGTCGGATGACCGCCTCCGGCCCGTTTCAATCTCGGACTCAAAAGGTCCCGGCGGCGACCAGGGCAAGCCGATTCTGGCCGCCGCCGGGCTGGAGAGTACTACTTCAATCCGTTGCGCCGTCGTGTGCGACGAACCGCTGCCCAGGCCACGGCCGGCGTGGCCGCCAGCGCCAGAAACACGCTGGCCGGCTCGGGCACCGGCGTGATCACCAGCGCAGGCGCCACCTGGCCGCCCGCTGAACTGAACACGGCGTAGACCCAATCCGGCGAACTGCCCACCGGAGAATCGGCGGTCAGCAGCATGCCGTGGTTGGGCAACGAACCGTCCAACCACTGTTTGACAAGGTTCGTTACATCGAACGAAAACGTCTGATTGATGCCATCGATTGAAAGAGACGTTTCGACCGCCCCGGCTGCTGGAATGGTACTCCAGGCAACGGTCGCCTCGTCGAACGAGGCCGCGAGCGGCGAAAGATTGACGGTGAGCGGACTGACGGCGCTGGGACTGACGCCGAACCCCGTGGTCGTGGTGTCAATAGCGAACAGATTCAGCGATGCGGACTGCACCTGCGAGCCGGCCAATCCAACGGTAGCCAGATCAAAGGCAAGCACCGCCTTGGAGTCGTGTCCTGTCGTCGTCGCTCCCACGGCCAACATCGTGCCGAAGCCGCCGCCACTCAAGTTCATGGCGGGCAAAAACTCATAGCCAAACGTGTCGCTGCTGTCGGTCTCGTTTGGTTGAAGGGTAATTCCGTAAGCGCTCTGCGCAACAGCGGCGCAAATGATCAAGCTGCAAATCACTCGGCAATTCATGTCGATTCATTCCTCTGTCTTGGTGAAATACAAAGACTCCCGGCTCGCGCACTGCAGTAGCGTTTCCTCGTTTCTGTTGGGGCCGTGTTCGCGCGGTCGAGACAATCTCGCACGGTGGGAAGCGCGAACGTTCGCAGTCGAGCGTGGCGGGCGAATCGGCAAGAATGGCCGTGGCGGGCTAGCTCAGATCAAATTGAGAACGCGTCTCAATTGAGCACTATATTAGTGTAATTTCAGGCACTGTCAAGGCTCCAACCGGAAAAATCGACTTATCCATAACCATTTACTGTGTAACTGATTAAGCTGCACTGTCGCAGTCATTCACGGATATCCACCGCAATTTTGTTGACATTGAGTCTCAATAAGAATAGAAACGTGGCCCGTGACCGATTGATGCCGCTACCTTTACCCCCTGTGTGCCGTGATCGCTGATTCGCCGACCGAACCGCCGTCTTCTCGACCAAACGAGTCCGCCCGCTTGCCGGCGCGCGAGGTCGATTCTCGGAAACTGATGCAAGGACAGCGCGAGATCGTCATTCGCCATGGCGACGAGGCCTATCGCCTCAGCGTCACTCGCAGCGGAAAGCTGATACTGCGGAAATGAGCCGTTCGTGTGCGCGGCCCGAAACCTTGCCGTGGGCGCTCTACACGTGCGTGGGCCGAGAGTCAGCGTCCGCCACGCTTAGAACGTTTTTACCAGCGAGCCGCCGTCGACCACCAGCACCTCCCCGGTGATGTAACTGCCGGCTTCGCTCGCCAACAACAGCGCGGGGCCGGCCAACTCGCGCGGCTCTCCCCAGCGCCCCAACGCGGTGCGGGCGGCCAGCGCCTGCTTTTGCTCGGGCGACAAGAGCGTGCCCGGCAGGTCGGTCAGGAAAGGTCCGGGCGCGATGCAGTTGACCGTGATGTTGTGTTCGCCCAGGTCGAGGGCGCTGGCTCGGGCCAGGCCCAACAGCGCGCTCTTGGTCGCCGAATAGACGTTGCGCTGATCCTTGCTGGCCAGGCCCATGATCGACGAGATGTGGATAATGCGCCCCCAGCGGCGTTCTTTCATCTGCGGCACCAGGGCGCGCGACAGCGCCATGCACGACGTGAGGTTCAACTCCACGATGTAGTCCCAGGCTTCGTCCGTGATGCCGTCGATCGGTTGGGGGACGTTGCTGCCGGCGTTGTTCACCAGGATGTCGACGCGGCCCATCTCGCGCACCGCGTACTCGGCCAACGCGCGCACCTGGTCGCGATCGGTCATGTCGACCACTCGAGTGACAACCTTGGCCTTGGTGCCGGCGGAGATTTCGCCCGCCGCGGCCGCCAACTCGGCCTCGTGCCGGCTGCATATGACGATACTGGCGCCGGCCTCGGCGAACCCGCGTGCCATGGCCTTTCCCAGGCCCTTGCTGCCTCCGGTTACCAGTGCCACGCGGCCCGTGAGGTCGAAGAGAGACGGGATCATGGCTTTTCTCCCAGAAACGTCGTGTGAGATTGTTGGGCCGAAACAGTTGTGCTCGACGCCGTCAGGATCGCGGGGCGTCCGAGGCCGCCAACGCCAGGTAATTCAAAGGAGCACTAACTCAAGGCCTCGCACACCAGGTCGCCGACTTGCTGCGTGCTGTAGCCCATCCTGCCGGCGGCCTGGCTCTTCATTTTGGTGCCGGTCACGGTCTGAATCGCTTGTTGAATGCGCGCCGCGCTGTTGGGATAGCCCGAGTGCTCCAGCAGCATGCTCATGGCGTTGATGGCGGCCACGGGGTTGATCACGTTCTGGCCGGTGTATTTCGGAGCGCTGCCGCCCATGGGCTCGTACATACTGGTGCCGCCCGGCTCGGGATTGATGTTGCCGCCGGCCGCCACGCCCATGCCCCCCTGCAAAATGCCGGCCAGATCGGTGATGATGTCGCCGAACATGTTGGTGGTCACGATCACGTCGTAGTACTCGGGGTTCTTCACCATCCACATGCAGCAGGCGTCGACGTGGTTGTAGTCGGGCTTGATGTCCGGATACTCCTTGGCCACGTCCTGGAACGTGCGCCACCAGAGGTCGTGGCCGTAGGTCAGCACGTTGGTCTTGGCCACCAGCGTGAGCATTTTCTTGGGGTTGTTCCGCTTGCGCGTGAACTCGAAGGCCCAGCGAATGCAGCGCTCGCAGCCCTTGCGCGTGTAGAGGGCCGTTTGACTGGCAACTTCGTCGGGCGTGCCCTTCTTGAGAAAGCCGCCCACGCCACAGTACATGTCTTCCGTGTTCTCGCGCACGACGACGAAGTCGATATCCGCGGGCCCCTTGTCCTTCAGCGGCGTCTCGACCCCGGGATACAGCTTGACCGGACGCAGGTTGATGTATTGGTCGAGCTGGAACCTCAGCTCCAGCAGCAGCCCCTTTTCCAGGATGCCCGGCTTCACGTCGGGATGGCCCACCGCGCCCAGGTAAATGGCGTCAAACGTGCGCAGCTCGTCGACGGCCCCCGCGGGCAGGATCTCGCCGGTACGCAAGTACCGATCGCCGCCGTAGTCGAGCTCCTCGAACTCGAACGAGAAGCCGTCGAGCTTGGCGACGGCACGCAGCACCTTCATGCCTTCGGCAGCAACTTCCGGCCCGGTGCCGTCGCCGCCGATAACGGCGATCCGCAGTGGTTTTTTGGCGTTCAAGACGATCCCCAAGTGCAAAAGCCGCGGTGAGAAACGGCTGATTTTACCAGTCGGGGCAAGGGGTCACAAGTTGTCGCGTGAGGCGTGGCGAACTACGACGTTCAGTGCTCGCGTTCGGCGTCGATCCCCTTGAGCGGGCTCCGGCGGAGGCGCTGGAGCGCGGCTTGAATGCGAGTCGATTCTTCGGCGGTTGTGGGCGGCGGCGGAAACTCGAACTTGCCCGGCGCCAGCAGGATGGTGATCTCGGTGTTCTCGCTGAGGAGGCCGACGAGGTGATGCGGGTTGTGCGGATCGAGGCTCGCATTCTCGGCAGACAGGTGAAATGGCCAGGGCCAAACTCGTCGCTCGCTGCCCTCGATCAGTCCGTATGCGCTGATGTGCAGTATCTCGGCCGGCAAATTGTGGACTTCGAATTCGCCGTTTTCGTCGACGGGCGTAAGGATTCGTTCGCCCGAGCCATTGCGCACAATACTCAAGTGGAGATTGTCAGGCAGCGATGCATCGTCAGCCAGCACCACACGGCCGTGCAGACGAAAGCCGGAGGTGATCGGCAGGTCGCCCAGGTCGATGTTAGTTTCGTCGGCCGCCGTGACGAATGCTTGCGGCGCCGCGCCCAAGCCACCAACGGACTCCATCGCAGCAAATACGCAGAGCTGTTTGTCCGGGACGACATGCGCAATTGTGAACCGCCCTTCCTGGTCGGTGAGCGTTCCCCAGGGGCCGTTCCATGAGCCGGAAAAACGCTGCGCTACGTTGGCGCCCACGACGATTCCGCGTTGCGGCACGCCGTCAAGGACGACGCGGCCGCGCAACGTTGCGCCGCGCTTCAGCGTGAGCGTTTGCTCGTCCCCTCCGTTGGACACTTCCGCAAGGAACTGCGGCACGAAGCCCCGCGCGCTCACTTGCAGATGCAGCGCGGAAACCGCCAGGGCGCTCGGAACGCGAAACTCTCCGTCGGCGTTGGTCACCGTGATCTGGGCGACCGACTCCATCGGCCCTTCCAGCCCGATATCGCCTTGCATGTAACCGCGCGGGGCAACGATCGCGCCGCCGACCGGGTCGCCCTCGGGATCCACGACGCGTCCATAAACATCGTTGATTGACCGTGTGATGGTCTTGAGCCGCGGCCCGGAGAGAACAATTTCGCGGCGGCCATCTTGTGCGTCCACGTCGGAGACGCTTTTTGTGGCATGACCGTCGGCGGCGATCATTAACGTCAGTCGGCGACCGGCGTCTATTCCATCAATGGCGAATTCGCCATGCGAGTCAGTAACGGCGTGCTTCAGGCAGTCTGGATGGCTATAGACGCCGTCGAGCAGCTTCTCGTGGGCGGAATGCGACCGCGAAACAACGACTGATGCCCCGACGATCGGAGCGCCATTTGCGTTTTGAACCACGCCAGAAAAAGTGCCACGGGGCGTTGGCTCTTCATTTACTGCCAGTGCCTGACCGTCCTCACGTTCCACTAGAACGAAGCCACCGACCAATATTGCGATGCACAAGGCCTGTCGCCAACCGGGAGCCCAGGCGCTGCTCGAGCACAGGCGTGCGAGCCAATTCATTGCCACGTCCTCCGTTCGTTCCTAACAGCATTCGCCCCGCAGTTCCGCACTGCAGTCAGTCTACCAAATTCCAACAAATGGCGGGGCGGCGGACGACACTGCAGCAGTCGGCTAGGGCCCGCCAACTTCCTCTAACGACCAGATGCCCCAGCCGGCGTCCTGGGCTTCGAGCTCGGCTTGCCGAAAACGGCGCTTCATCGCTTCGGAATAGCGGTACTGCGACTCGAACCGCGCCAGGCCGGCGCGGAGCAGTTCTTCATTCAGTAGTCGCTCGCCGACCCACACGTAAGCCAGGGTGCGGCCGAAGCGGTCTTCGCGCTGGCGGTCGAAAGTGAGCCGCGCCTGGCCGCCGGAGAGAAAGGCACGCGTGAACTCGGCGGCCTCCGGGCCGAACGGCTCGACCGGATGTTCGGGCCGAACGGTCTCCGGCGTATCGACGCCGATCAAACGCACGCGGACGTCATTCGCAAGCAGCAGCGTGTCGCCGTCGACGACGCGCTCGACCGGATAGGTTCCTTCCACGAGCGGCTGGCCGCGTGTCGGCAGCGCGGGGCCGCTCACGAAATAGCGCGCGCCGATGAGCAGCACCAGCGCCAACAGAATGACGAGCGAGCGAACAGGTCGACGGCGGAATCGGCGGCGCGGTCGGCCGTTCACGGCTGGCGGCTCGCTGAGGGTGCCAATCAGTTCTGGCTAAAATCGAACTGCTTGGAGGGCTCGCGTCCGATCGGGTTCTTGATGAACTTCTTGCGGCAGTCGGGGCAGAGGTCGAACCGCATTTGCTCGTAAACGTCTTTGCCCACCTTGTCGTCGCCGTCGTCTTCCGAACAGGCGAGGATGTCTTGAATCTCTTGCAAGTGGTCGCGGTCGTCGTCCAACTCTTCGACAGAGCCGGGATCGAACGCGGCGTAGACTTCCATCTTCACGACGTAACGCAAGTCGTTGGGATCGAGTCTCCGCTGGCAGCAGTCGCACGTATGGTGGATCATTGGTTTGGTTTTCCCCGTGACATCGAAAGCCCTGAGCATGACCGCCGGGCGCCGGGGACGATGGCAGCGTGCCCCCGGGCAGTGTCTTAAGAGAATCGTCTTAAGAAAATCTCTGGCGCGTGGTGTGTGTCGGATTGATTAGAGGCTCGGAGCGGACGATTCCGCCGCTCGGTTACAACCGCCGGAATCAATCCTAATGCCGCGGCTTCGTACGTCGCAAGACATCCTGCCCCGCTTTTTTCCAATGCGGCGTATGATCGGGCCCCGAGAATCGCGCCTGGCGGATGCCCGCGGCTGGTATCGCTCGACACCCGTACATCCCGAAATCGGCGCATCAGCCTCCGTTGACAAATCGGTGAGCGGTTGTAATATATCACAACATCCGCTCGGCATCGGCAGCCGGTGAAAACCTGCGCGGGAAGCCTTGCACGACGCCCACGTAGTCTGGGATCGTCCGGATGACCCGCAGGGAAACCTCCAGCACATCGCGCAGCGTGGCTTTGCGCAGAAGGATGTCGAGGACGTCCTCTTTGGAGCGGACCGTCAGACAACTACGAGCAAGTCGAGCGGGTTTCCCGTTGCGTTCGGCTACACATCGACGGGTCATTACATCGCGGTGATGTGGGAACGTACTGACGACGATCCGTTGACGATGCGGACCATACCTGCGTATGAAGCGCCGGAACCGCGGCGAATGAGGCGGTAGCAAATCATGCGGCGTAAACGAACCTATCGCAAAGACCTGCTTACTTCGGAACAGCTCGCGCGCGATCGAGCGTTGCGTGAGAGATTTCAGGCCGAGCGTCCTGCGCTGGAGAGCCTGGTGGCCAGTGGTGAGTCTTCGGAGCCAGTGCCGCAGAGCGAATTCTTGTCGTTGATGGAATTTTCCGGCGCCGTCAAGGCACTCCGCAAGGAGCTTGGCATGAGCCTATCGGACGTCGCCGAAGTGAGCGGCATCGACAAGGCGGCCTTAAGCCGGTTGGAATCGGGGCAGGTCGACAACCCGACGTTGGGCACGCTCGAACGAGTGGCCAACGCGCTGGGCAAGAGTGTCAGACTGGCGCTGGAAGACAATCGCGTTGGCACCTGATGGCAACCGCAGCGTGGCCCGAAGCTTGTTCGGGTGGGGGCGTCGGGCGGGTGGAAATGCCGCGTATCCTGACGGCGTGAATCGCTAATCGCGCACGGGCAGCGGCGCTACGGGGTCGCACGGGGTCACTTCCAGCCTTCCGCCGTCGGCGAAGCGCATTTGCTGGGGAGTGGCGCCGTCGAGCGAGCCGTTGGCGGCGGCGTATTGGCGGAGCTGCCGGACTTTGTCGACGGTCGGCGGCTCGGTGTTTACGGTGGTGCCGGGGGCCAGGCCCCAGTCGATGCGGGTGCCGCCGCGTGTGAAGAGGGCGAACGTGTATTCCACGCCGCCGCGTCCGCCCGGTCGACGTCCCGAGGGCAGGATGCGAAACAGATCGAGCGCTTGCCAATCGGCGGCCAGC
>JBGSYQ010000367.1:0-2460 GCA_041750795.1 Pirellulales bacterium
CGTGGGCATCACCAGTCGCTTGGACATCAACAAGAGCAACAGCGTCACGATAGCCGCCGACGGCGGTCCCATCCTGAGCGCCGGCACGGGACTGCTGCCGCGCATCAGCATAGCTAGCGCCGGACCGTTCGCTCCGGAAGGAGACGACGGCGGCGACGCCGGCATTGCCTCGGCCTTGGCCAGCACCAGCAGCGACTCGACGCTGCAAATCGAGTTCTGGCCGGTTGAATCCGATACAGCCGACGTGTCGACTTTGGTGACAACAGCGCCAAGCCGCCCTGCGGTTTCGCCGCCCAAGTTCCTCGCTGCGCCGCTTGGCGTCGCCGACGCCTTCCGGCAACGGGCCGTTGCCGCCGCCTGGCATCGAGCCAGTGTTGAGTCGAGCGTCGATTCCGGCGACGCGAGCGATTTGTTTAGCGCCCTGGATGACGAACTGCTCTCGCTGCTGACGACGGGCCGCGGTCGCGCCGTCGTTCGCATTCGGTAACAACGTCGCTATGCGCGGTCAGACGACGCGTAGCCGTTCGCTTTCGAGCCGCTCGACCAGAAACGCCACGGCCTGTTCAGCCATGCGGTTGTAGTACTCGAACCCGTGGCCGCCTCCGCTGGTTTCCAAATCGCACGCGTGGGGAATGCCCAACGCCGCGAGCTTCATCCGCAGCCGTTCCGCGCTTTCGTGCCAACGTTGATCGACCGGGTCGCAGGCGAACCAGGTGTGGCGGGGCCAATTCAAAGGGTGGACGTGGAGTGTGGCCGTGTCCTGCCGAGCTTCCTCTTTGTCGGCATACATTGCAGCCAGAGTTTTGTCCCCCTCGTTCATGCGCAGGTGATAGTCGATCGCCGGAGAAATGGCCGCCGCGATGGGAAATTGCTGTGGATGCCTGAACGCGATGCGCAGCGCTCCCTGGCCGCCCATGCTGGTGCCCAAGAGCCCGATTCGCGGGGGCGACACGTTCCAAACGTCGCCAAGCCACTGCGTGACGTGCTCGACGACATAGCGTTCGGCGGTCAGCCGAGCATCGAATTCGCCGCAGATGCGGTCGGTCCACCAGCTTCGCGCCGTTCTCGGACAAATCACGCGCAGGCCGTGCCGCGCAAACTCGCGCAAAAAGGCAGGCTTGTCCGTCAGGCGATTGAGATGCACGCCGTGCAAATAGATGAGTGCATAGCCGTGCGGATGGGGCTGGGCCGGCTCGAAGGTGTCTGCCTCGTGGCCAGCCACGTCGGCCACCGACCAGTTTCCCAAGGGCTGCGTCATGATTCAAAATCGCTGCGCTGGCAAGCAAATCCTGAGTTATAGTCCCATTGTCGCTCCAGCAAAACAGTCCGTTGCGATCTGCAAGTGGACCGGCCGCCATCCTCGAAAATCCCGCTGATGGGGCGGGGTCAGTGGGCACCTGCGACCTGCGGTCCGCTGGATAATCGGCACATACGGACACCTGGAGCTATCAATGCGCGTTCGACGCAATGCTGCCACCCATCCGGGGCACCCTCGCCGAGCTACATTTTAGCAATCGACCAGCACGCGAGGAATTGATGACCGACGGCAACCGACCACCTCGCGAAGCTACGACAGGCGCCGGCAGTTCGACCTTGTCGCCATCGCCGTTCCAGGCTGCGCATCTGCTGGAACGATGTCTGTCGGACCGAGATTTTTGCACGACACTGGTGCAGAAATTCGCGACTCGCGCCGCCGAGCTGTCACTAGCACTGGACCAGGCAGCCTTGCACCACGATGCCGCCGAGTTGTCGCGCCAAGCACACGCGATCAAGGGCATGGCCGCAAATCTCTCGGCCGATGCACTGCAAACCTGGGCGGCCGCCCTGGAACGGGCACTGCGCGCGGGCAATGAAGGGAGTATTCGCCCCCTAGTGGCCAGAGTGCGGGCGGAGATGCAGCGTTGCATCGAGGCCGTGCCATCGGTGATCGAGCAGCTTGGCGCGCGTGATTAGTTGTCCTGCGCCGGCACTTTCCGCGCCCCAAGGAGCCCGTTGAAGAATTCGACGGGCTATTACATCGCACGGTTGCGATGGCAGATTTGAGACGTAAGTCGTTACTTTGCGCTTCCGTGCGGAACATGGCTCCGCACCTGGTGAGGTTGAAGAATCTCGCAACGGCATTTTCAACGGACAGCCAAGGTGCAAGCGCCGCCTCGATGCGGTAAGTTGATCCGAGCCTAGCAAAAGGATCGCTCGGATGGCCAACCTACCCGCCACAGATGCGCAGCGCACCGTCTACGTCCTGGCCACACTGGACACCAAGGGGCACGAGGCCGCCTTCGTGCGCGACGTGCTGATCGACTGCGGGATCGACGCGCGATTGGTCGACGTCGGCTGTCACACTCCGCCGGTCGTTGAAGCAGACGTGCCGCGCGACGAAGTCTTTTCCGTCGTGGACCCCGACGTGCGAGCAGCGGTCCGAGGGAGCGATCGGGGCGCCGCCGTCAGCGCTGCCGCCGC
>JBGSYQ010000368.1:0-60749 GCA_041750795.1 Pirellulales bacterium
TTCCGTCAAGCCGTCGAGGCCGAGATAGTGGACGGAGTTGCGAATCGGGGACAAGGGGTTTCTCAGTTCGTGGGCCAACGTTGCCAGAAACTCATCTTTGTGGCGGCTGGCTTCCGCAAGTTCGTCCGCTCGCTCTCGAAGTGCGGACACGTCTTCCACGGCAAGCAAGATTAACTCCGGGTGTTTGGACTCTGGCGGGAATGGCCGAGCGTTGAGCAGCATGGTCTTTCGACCGAGTTCGGGAAAGGAGTGCTCAACTTCGAAGTCGTGTACAGATTGATTGCGAGAAAGAACTTCGTCCAGCAACTTCCGTAGACCGGGAATGTCCCACTGTCCGTTGCCCAGTTCGTACACGAGGCGGTTCTCCGTTTCCTCCTTCGTCACCTGGAACGTGTCGTAGAAGGAAAGGTTCGCCGTCTTGACTCGCAGATCGCTGTCGAGAACGATGAACGGTTCTCGCAACGTTGCAATGATGTCGTCGGCGTAGCCAAGAGCTTTCTCCAATGCCCGTTCCGTCTTGCGCCGCTCGGTGATATCCCGAAAGACCATTACGACACCGGCGACTTCACCTCTGTCGTTCGTGATCGGGGCCGCACTGTCGCTGATCGATCGTTCCGTGCCGTCTTTGGCGATGAGCAGGCTATGGCTCGCCAGTTTGACAGTACGGTCTTCCCTCAGTGCTTCGACGGTGGGAATCTCGACCGGCTGACGGGTTTCTTCATTGACGATGCGAATCACGCAGTCGAGCGGCTGCCCCACGGCCTCTTGCGTCCACCCAGTCAAGGATTCCGCGACAGGATTGAGGAAAGTTACTCGGCCTGCCAAATCAATCGTGATGACCGCGTCGCCAATGCATGAAAGCGTGACGAGCAGCCAGTCCCGCTGTTCGTGCAACGCATCATCGTTGTCCGGCGAATGGTCAGCCATGCAGTTACCCCAACCAAATTCTCGACCGTGCCGACCGCGAGAGTCGGCGTCATGATGCCTGCGGCCATTTTATCGATCGGCCAGCCTGCCAAAAAGAGCCTTGGTAGCTCGATGAAGTTGGCAGCGGGGGGCTGGGAGGCGACGGGAATCATCAACTCGCAGGCAAGTGAGATACTCCGAAAACCGACCGTATTGGGGACACCCGCGCCGGGCAATGCTTGCTCCGGCCCTTCAGACTCGCGTTGGTCAAGCCCGTTATTCAGCCCTGACCAGAGCGGCCTATTTTTTCCGCATTTCGCGGAATCCGGGCGATTCGGCCAACGTAAAGACCACCACCTCTTCGCCGGTCGTGGTGCTAATGTCGTGGTGCAAGCTCAAGACCTTGACACCAGTGATTTCCTCGACCATAGCCTCCATGACCGGCCTCGCGGTTTCGATCAGATGGGTCCGCACCTGCTTGAGTAAATCTCTTCCTTTTTCCGGCTGCAGCGTTTTGACCAAATGCTTCTCGGCCGCGGTCAAGACCCCGTGCAGGCGAACCACCAGGCAATCGTTAAACAGATGCGCATGAATCTGCTGAGGTCCCCGGCCCATGTACTCTTGCTCAAATCGGTTGAGGCAATCGCAAATGGCAGCTTCGATTTCTCCTTGTGTTTTCATGACGACCTCAGCCAACGACCATACGCAGCAAGCGCACACTCCAGGCGCAAAAAGGCTGCTAATTGGAAATCAATGGAGGATACCGCTCAATCCAGCTCCGCACCAACCGAAACCGCTTGATTTTAACCGCCGATTGGACTCCAAAGAAGGCCTGTCGGCCAACTGGTGCCATTTCGAATCCTGATGCCAGCGCACCGGCGCTCGATGGCGCCGGCGTCGGTGCCCTCATCGAGTATAGCCATGCGGACGACAGCGATGGGCCCCCAAAAGCCGGATTCGACCGGCTCATCAGCTACGACGCACTCACCGACTTGCTGCGGCAGCGCGGCCGGTGAAATCGGCCGCGTTCGGACGCTACTTGCGACTCCCTCGATCGGCTGGCGTAAACAATGATATTCATCGAATTGTTGAGGTTTCTTTTGCTTTCCATCGGTGTGTGCGATATAGTTGTGTAGCGAGCCAGCATGAGTTGGATTGCTCTGGCTGGCAAGAACGCGATCTGAATCGTCGGACGACTAACTGAAGGGCAGCCCGGCCTCGGCCGGATGGCCCATTAACGAGTAAGCCGACGTGGTGGAAGACCTTCGGGTATTCTGCCACGTCGGCTTTTTTTGCGCGGTACTCTCGACAACCTCTAGAGCAACAGGAGTCGTCATCGTGGGTGGCAAGACAGACGTGGCGAAAGGCCGAATCAAGGAAGCCGCGGGCGTATTGACCGGCAATGCGAAGCTTCGCGCCGAAGGCAGGACCGACCAGTCAGTCGGCAAAGTCAAGCAAGTCGCCGGAAGAGCCCTCGGCAATGTCAAGCGAAGCGTGAAAAAACTGCGCGACTGAAGCGTGCAATGCGCCAACGCGAATAGGGAGTTGGTACGAGGCCGTGGCCGAAGCCGACTTGGTTTAATCAACGAAGGGGATCGAAAATGGACAGTACTACTCTGATTATATTGATCGTCGTGTTGTTCCTTCTGTTCGGCGGGGGCGGCGGCTACTATTGGCGCCGGGGACGGAGTTGAGCGTCCCGTGTCATGAATACGGTACTAGCTGGCTGTCGTGCGGGCAACTTCTTCACATCTTTGTCGGGAATGGCGTATGAGAGTTACGCGTTACTCGGTTAGTTTGTTGGCGGCGCTGACCATGTGGCTGGTTGCCGGCCCGGCGCCAACGCGCGCCGCCGATGAACCCAACGCCCGGCCCAATAACCTGGCTTCGGAGTACCTCGTTCCACAAAGCGAAATTGTCGCGATTCGCCTGAGTATCGTCGACGAGAAGCTGGCTCTGAGTTGGGCGGTTGAAACGCACATCCAGATCGAGTTGGCGACGTTCGCGCTGGCTGGCATCCGTCACGAAGACGTGAAGGACTTCACCGAGAGAAAACTGCAGCACTACCGGCAGGTGTTCAATACCCTGGATGAGTTGACTGGTGGCCGGGCAGGCAAAGTCTTGGCGCGCGCGACGCGCAACACCGGGGTGAAGACAACCAGTGACAATGCTGCTGCAACGGCGGGCAACTCCAGGCCCGCCCGGCGCGGCCGCAAGGGAGGAATTGGCGCCATCGTGCAGAATGCCACCGAAAACGCGATTCTTCGCGTCCGTCTGGCAATAGGACAGGAGTATGCTCAATTGCTGCGGGTCGAGCTTGAAACGTCGCCGCCTGAAGAGTTCGATCGCCGCTATGCTTCTGTTGAAGGCTTTAACCAGATGCAGGTGTTGGCCACGCTGCGCGTGTTCGAGCAGCAAGCATCGCCCGGGTTCGCGCAAATTGTTCATCTGGCGACGGTCGCCGCCGAATCGCAGGCCAGTGAGGGTCGCCAAGTGATCGAACAATTCAAGAATCTGCCGCTAGCGCCGCCCGTCAACGCCGGGAACGTGGTGAGTGCGGCCTTAGAGAAGTCATAGTCGGTCGAAACCAGACCAGCACAAGAAGCGAGACGCTCGAGTGGTACTCAGAGAATCTGGCGATGTTGGACGAAATGCTGCGCCGCGACCACAAGAGTGTGTCGTCGATCACGTAGTCATTTCGGAGCAAGTGCTGGTCGAGCACCAGGTTTTGGCGCACATTCTCAGCGCGCTGCGCGCGACTATTGGTTGGAGGTTTCAACGGGCGGATCTCACCAGAAAAGTCGCGAGTCTGCGGTTTGTCGGACAATCGCTGCAGCGACATCTCAAGCATTTGATGGGTCTCGAAGAGGAAGACGGCTATATGTTCGTGATCCTGGAGTCTCGACCGGAATCGAGTGATGAAATCGAGGCACTACGACAGGAGCACGGCCAACTGGGCAAGGGTCTGAGTCGCATTCTGAGGAGGTTACGCCTCGTCCAGACCACAGACGCCTTGGCGCTCGGCAATATCTCGGAGGATCTGCTGGCGCTCTTGGAAAAGCTGGACGAGCACAGCCACAAAGAAATGGGCCTCATCCAACACGCCCTGTTGGACGAAGGCGGAGAAAGGTAGTCAGGCCGACCAGGCTTTCGTGTCTATTGACGGGCGCGCAAGAGGCAGCGGATCTGCTAGCGGCCGACGATGAGAATGATCATGCGCTGTTGGATGTTCGAACGCTGGCGTTGCTACTGGCAGGGGCACCGCGATTTATCGCCGACCTCAAGCTACGGCGGCTTGCTCGCCGAAGGTCGCGTGCGTGATCTGCGTTTCTGCGCTGCCTGTGATAACTACGTCTGGATGGAGCGTCCGCGGAATTCCGTCGAGCTGCTTCCGGCGTGGGAGAACCTGAATGTCTAGTTGGCACGATCAACTCACGGAGCACATTCCATGGCACGGGGCGCGATCCGGAAACTGGTTCAACTATCCGCGGGGACGGAAATCCCCAGCACGCACCTGGTTGCGACCCACAATGGAGTGGGTTATGGCTATATTGGCACGCCCGCGGGAGATGTGTTCTTCGACGCCGCCGCGGTCAAGAACCGCCGTTTCGACCAACTAGCAGGATGTATGACGGTCGAGTACGTCTTGGACGATGCACCGTATTTGCGTTCGTCCAGTGTGACCGTGATCGACGATCGAGCGGGTGTCGAGTCGATGTGAACGACGATTGGGACAACTTCATGTCCGGAGGCAGTAAAAGTGCTAGTTCCCTTGATGGCGATGGTGGGGCTGGGCATATGCGTCGCGTTCCTGGCGATCGCATTCTGGTACACGCAAGTGGGCCGGCGAACGTGCGGCGAATGTGGCGGCACTCTGCCCGTGATTCGCTTGGCCAGCAGATCCCAGGGTTCCGCATCGGGTGATTGGGCGTGTCCCAAGTGCGGTACCCGATTTGATCGTCATGGGCGGGTGCGCCAGTTTCCAACCTAAAACGATGATATTGAAGCAAGAAAGTTTGCCCGCGAGGGAAGGCGATTCATGCAACTCTGTAAGTCGTGTCGATCTCTGATGATTGGCCAAGAGGCGGTCAAGTGGCTTCCGCGCCTCAAACACGTATTGCGACGTCATGGCGCCGGCGCGGAAACGCTGGCTGTCGTGGCGGACTCGCTCGGGCCGATGTGCGATAAATGCCGTAAGAACATGGATCAATCGATTCGTGAGGGCTAGCTGCGATCGTGGAAGGGGAATCTATTGCTGAATTGCGACGAATAGCGCATCGCAGCCATTTGGCGTTTGCATTCCCTGACGCAAGCGCTAGAATATAGATGTTCGCGGAATGCCAGCCACTGGAAATGGTTTCCGCGGATTGTTGAGTTTGTCGGACGACTAACTAAAGGGCAGCCCGGCGGTGCCGAGCGGCTCGTTAACGGGTAAGCCGACGTGGTGGAAGACCTTCGGGTGTTCTGCCACGTCGGCTTTTTTTGTTTTGGTGGTGTGCGACGCCCGCCACCACAACGAGGATTTATATGGATAGCTCGAATTCGGCCATGGCGAAGCAGGTTGCCCTAGCAGCCTGCGATTTCGAACGGCGACGGACGGGCAACTTGCCCCGCTCGGTAACCGTGGTGCTAAGTGGCGAGACGCTGGTGATCACGCTTCATGGTGCGTTGTCGCCGGCCGAGTTGGCGCTGGCCAAAAGTCCGGAGGGCGCCGCGCAGGTCCAAGAGTTTCACCGCCAACTGTTCGATAACTCCGCCGATTCCCTGCGGCAGGAGATCAAACGAATCACCGGCGTGGATGTGCGCGAAGCGGCTGTCGAAGTCGAACCGACGACCGGCACCGTCGTGAAGGCGTTCACAGCCGGCACTGTGGTCCAAGTGTTCCTGCTCGCCGACAGCGTAACTGCCGGCACCTGGAGCGGGAGCGGGCGTGACGGTCAGAACTGAGGCATGGAGGTTCTACGATGTTGGTCTTGACGAGAAAAAGCCAGGAGTCCGTTGTGGTCGGAGGGTCCGATCGTTTCCAGTCCATTTTGAAAGTCAAAGTGCTCGAGATTCGGGGTGAGAAAGTGAAACTGGGTTTTGACGTCGATGCCGATGTTCCAGTCCATCGTTTGGAAGTGTGGGAACGCATCAATGCTGGCGGCTAGCCGAGTAACGGTTACGCTGGCTCCATCGGTCGGGCTCGGGCGAGAGGCGCGCATCGGACTGCCTACACGCGGAGTAAACCATGGTGATGGGAACAATGAACAGAATGAAGATCGTGGCCATCGCCCTGATCGCCTTGGTGGTTGTGGTCGTGGTCTTGCAGAACACGCAAACCGTCGACACGAAGCTGCTGTTTCTAACGGTGACGATGCCGAACGCGGCACTATTGTTCGGAACGTTGATCATCGGTTTCGCGATCGGTGTATTAACCGCAGGGCACATCGTGTCGACTGCAAAACGCAAGCCGCTGGAGTAAGCATCCGCCGGAAGAGCGGATTGGACAACCTGAATCACGATGCTGCTCAACCCAGTACCAAATATCACGCGGCGGGAAGTACTCACAAGTACGGAGCGATCGGCCGCGAATGAGATCGTAGAGGCGGAAGGGGCGCTGCGTTCGATGACCCGGAGTGGTCGCACGACAAGCAACACGAGGTGGCACGACCGCCCCTGGGGCCGTCCGCAGCGCCCTCTTTCCTAACCGTGGCCAAATTAATCGTGATTCTCGGAAATGATTTTGCCCTTATTGCAAATTTGAGGTGACCTATGTTGTGGACCATCCTGCTTGTCGTATTGCTGTTGTGGGCATTGGGATTTGGATTCGGTGTTGGGGGCGGGTTAGTTCACGCTCTCCTGGTCATCGCGGTCGTGGTGTTGCTCTTCAACGTTCTTCAGGGACGCCGACTCGCGTAGGTTGGTTCTTGGATCGAGTGACTTGATGCACAAACACGACTGACAGTAGCGGAAGCATTCGGCGCCGCACATTTTTCAGAAAAGGATGACCGCCATGAGATTTCCCCACATGTCCAGGATGTGCATTGTCGCCGCGCTGGCCGCCATGGGCACGAACTTTGGCATGCACCATTTATTTGCGGCCCAACCCGGCCCGGCGGACGCCCAGGAAGGCGTGGAAGTGCTCACCCGAGGACCGGTGCATGAGGCATTTGCCGAAACCGTCACGTTCAATCCAGAACCGGGCATCGTGATTCCCCAAAGGCCTCCAGCCGACATCGAGGAATTGCCTCCCGAACAGCGACCCGAAGGAGAGAACGTCGCTTGGATACCCGGCTATTGGGGCTGGGATGATGAGCGGAACGATTTCTTGTGGGTCAGCGGTATCTGGCGGGCGCTGCCACCCGGTCGGCAATGGGTGCCCGGGTACTGGAGCGACTCAGGTCAGGTGATCCAGTGGACTTCCGGATACTGGGCCGACGCCCAAGTGAGCGAAGTCGAATACCTACCCCAGCCGCCCCAGACGGTCGAAGCGGGTCCGAACATTGCCGCGCCCGCGGCGGACCAGAGTTGGATGCCTGGGTGTTGGGTTTGGCATCAAAGCCGCTACGCGTGGCGGCCGGGTTACTGGGCGACAGTGCAACCGAATTGGGTGTGGGTTCCGGCCCACTATGTCTGGGCCCCTCGGGGCTACGTCTTCGTCGATGGCTACTGGGACTACTCAGTTGTCCGACGCGGAGTGCTCTTCGCGCCGGTCTATTTCAATGCAAGTGTCTACACACGGCCAGGCTTCTACTATTCGCCGGCAATGGTGATTAACCCCGCCGTCTTCGCCAGCCAGCTCTTTCTGCGGCCGCGATACCAGCACTATTACTTCGGCGACTACTACGCCGCGAGCTACGCAAACGCAGGGTTCTATTCGTGGTTCTCGTACCACAACCGACAGGGCTACGATCCGATCTACGCTCATCAGCACTGGCAGCATCGTCAAGACCGCGAGTGGGAGCGAAACCTGCAAGCCGATTTTCAATACCGCCGCGACCATGAAGAAGCGCGGCCGCCGCGCACGTTTGCGGCACAGCAAGCGCTTGGCAGAAGCGGGGCGGAGCCAAACGAGAAGCGGATTGCGATGGCCGCGTCACTCGATCAACTGGCCAAAAGCAATGACAGCCCGATGCGGTTCCGGCCGTTGGAGAAACAGCAACGGCAAGATCTCGCCAAGCACGGCCAAGAGGTTCGGAGATTCGCCCTGGAACGGCAAAAGCTGGATGGCAACGTGATGGTCGGGACAGCCGAAAAGCCTGTTCGGCAATCCGGGCCGACCCGAGCGAAACTTCCCACGTCTCCAATTGTGGCACGGTCCGCCGATCAGCCCGGCGACGACCAAGCTCCGCCGAAAAGGCATGCGGTTCTCAAGCCGAATCTCCAGATCGAGCCCTCGCCGCGAGCGATCGGGAGCCGAGAGCCCGGCGACGATCAGCCAAACCGGCCGACGATCGAGCCTCGGCCGACAAGGCAACCCGGTACCCCGCCGGCTTCAAAGATCGAGCGCAAACAGTCGCCATTCAAGACTGAGCCAAAACCAGCGCCCAGGGTCGAGCAGACACCAGCGCCAAGGGTCGAACAGGCACCAGCGCCGCGCAAGATCGAGCGTAGACCAGCGCCCGCCAATGCCGAGCCCAGGCCACGATCCATCGGGAGCCGAGAGCCCGGCGACGATCGCCCGAACCGGTCGAAGATCGAGCCTCGGCCGACCAGACAAACCGAAGTCCCGCCGGCTTTGAAGATCGAGCGAGGTCCAGCGCCCAGGGCCGAGTTGACACCAGCACCGCGCAACGTCGAGCGTGGTCCTATGCCAGCCAAAGTCGACCGCAAACCGCAGCCGCCGAGGGTCGAACAGCAACCAGCGCCCAGGGTCGAACCGAAGCAGGGAACGTCCGTCGGCAGACGGGAGCCACCCAAGGGGGCACCAAGATTGAAGCCGGCTGAACGTAAACGATCGGCACCTAAGGCCGAGGTGGAGGTGAGCCCAGCCGAGCCGCAAGTTGAGCCAGAGGAAAAGCCAAAGAAATAATCGCTAGCTCGTGAACGGCACGCACGTCAAGGGAGCTTGATTTCAACTTTGGATTCGTGAGATCGACAGTCATGATCAATCAGCAAGTCTTGGGCGGGTCAAGCGACACGAACTTAGCGACGCAGAATTAAGAGCCTGGGGATCGTGGTCAAGCCGCACCAGAATCGCACATGGAATGCATGGGCTGTGCGATATAGCTCGCTCGCGACTTCTTCAGAAACGGAAATGCTGGCATTGCCCCAAGTTGCAAAGATCGTTCTTTTCGGCACGTTTGTTGCTCCCCCAACCTCCCTATTAGTAGAGCCACACGATGAAACCAATCGCATCCTCGGCTTTCGGTTGGGCGACAGATGCCGACTTGGCGAGACAGGCGCGGCTCTTTCTGAGCGCGAACGATCATTTTTATTCCTCTGCCAATTTTGAGGTGACCTATGTTGTGGACCATCTTGCTTATCTTGCTGGTGATGTGGGCCTTGGGACTCGGGTTCGGCGTCGCGGGTAGCCTGGTCCATATTCTCCTGGTGGTCGCGCTCGTGGTGCTGGTCGTCCAGGTTCTGCAGGGACGCAGAGTGGGCTAGTTCGGGGTGAAATCGTCCGGGGGCAAACGAGCGGGAGTCGGATTACATGCGCTTTTAGAAAGGAACACCAATGTCTACCACGAGTGATCGCCTTGGCGCGCAGGCGAAGGAAGTATCCAAGGACCTTCAGGAAATGGGGAACATCGTCAAGGATGCTGCCCAAGAGAAGCTCGGGCAAGTGCGCGAGGATGCGACTGAATACCTTGAACAAGGGCGAGACAAAGTCCACGGCGTCGCGTGCGCCTGCGGGCAGTACGTCCGCGAACGACCGCTAAGATCCGTCTTGATCGCGGCAGGCATCGGCTGGCTATTCGGTCGCTTCTGGAAGCATCGTTGAAATGAGATGATCGCATGGCCCCTTCGGAATCGTTCGTAAAATCAGCGTGGATGTTGGGAGCGATCGCCGTCGTCGTTGCCGCCCTCTATTTGGCCAAGGGTGTGTTGGTCCCTCTGACGCTCGCCGTGCTGCTGAGCTTCCTGCTCAGCCCGGTGTGCGATTGGCTCGAGCGGCGCAGGCTAGGCCGCATCCCGGCTGTATTGGTGACGGCAATCCTGGGCTTCTCGTTGCTGGGCATCGTGGTATGGACGGCAGTGGTTCAAATGGCCGACCTGGCCCCCAAGGTGCCTGAGTACCAAGCCAACCTTCAAGCAAGACTCCACACGGTGAATGATTACTTCGTCGCCGCGATGAGCAGGGTGACAACAACGGCCGAGAACGTTGGCGAGAGTCTCCCGCAAGCGGACCAGGCCAGCGAGCCACAAGGGACTCAGGAGCGGCCGTACTCGGTTCGCGTGCTTTCTTCGCCGGCGAGCCCACTGCAAGTCCTGAGCGGAACCTTCGGCACACTGATCGATGTGTTGGGCTTGGCCGGCATTGTCATCGTCCTTGTGGTGTTCTTCCTGGCCCGACGTGATGACTTACGCGATCGCTTCATCCGACTCGTGGGAACAGGTCAAGTGACCATGACCACTCAGATGCTGGCAGACGCTGGCACTCGGGTCAGCCGATACCTCTCGATGCTGTTTATCATCAATGCAACTTTCGGCATTGCGGTCGGCATCGGGCTCAACCTGATCGGCGTGCCCAACGCCATCTTATGGGGAATCCTGGCCGCAACACTAAGGTTCGTTCCTTACATCGGCCCTTGGATTGCCGCTGCGATGCCGATCGGCCTTTCTCTGGCAATTTCGATGGATTGGGTAGTGCCCATCCTTACGGTTGCGTTGTTCGTGGTGCTGGAACTCTTCAGCAATAACGTCATGGAGCCGTTGCTCTATGGCAAAAAGACCGGCATGTCGGCAGTAGCAGTCTTGGTGGCGGCCGTTTTCTGGACGTGGCTGTGGGGAATTGCTGGATTGCTGCTGGCGACGCCGTTGACCGTGTGTCTTCTGGTGATCGGCAAACATGTCCCGCAACTCTCCTTCCTGGACATTCTGCTGGGGAATGAGCCAGTATTCGAACCCGAGCGGCGGGTCTATCAGCGGCTCCTGGCCGGAGATCAAGAAGAGGCCACCGAATTGGTGGACGGCGCTCTTGAGCACAAGCCGCTAGTCGAGGTCTACGACACGCTACTCATTCCAGCGCTGGCGTTGGCCGAAACCGACTGGCATCGCGGCGAACTGGACGATCGCAGGCACAACGACATTTTGCAGAGCCTGAAGGAGATGATTCACGAACGGGGTGAGGGCCAGCCGGAAGTGCATGCCAATGAAGGCCTTGAAGACGACAACGCACCGCGGGCGTGCATCCTCTGTCTACCCGCTCGGGCCGAGGCGGATGAAATCGCTGGAATGATGCTGGCGCAGTTGTTGGCGACGGGCGAGTGCCTTGCGCAGTCCGTCTCGGTTACGGCCGCCGTCAGCGAGGTGGTTGATCTTGTCGAGAAGCGCAAGCCCGACGTGCTGTGCATTTCCGCCACGCCTCCCGCGGCCGTGATGCATGCTCGCCACCTGTGCAAGCAGCTTCGTGGTCGATTCCCGGAAGTACCCGTGGTCGTGGGATTGTGGAACGCGCAAGGCGATTTGAGCAAGGCGAAAACGCGCATTGGTGCTGACGCTACAACGTATATCGTTGCGACGCTGGCGGAGGCGCGAGAACAAGTCCGACTGCTGATCCAATCTCGTTTGCGGCGATCCGAAGTCACCGTGCATTCCAAAACCGGCCAGTAATGTGTATTTCGACCATCGTGTTCACAGCGGCAACTTTCACCGTGTTTCAGACCAGCGAAAGGAGTGATTTATGAATCTCATCGTATTGGTCCTAGTCGTGATCCTGGTTCTCTCCCTGCTGGGCGGCGGCTACGGCTACCGCAGCGGCAACACCGTCCTCGCCGGGGGCGGCGGCGTCGTCGGGTTAATCCTGATCATCCTCATTATTCTGTTCCTGATGGGGCGTTTATAGCTGTGATTGATGCTGCTCTGGGAGTATTTCCGCTAGTCGCTAATGCCGAGAAGGAAATTTGGCCATGTTTCGATTTACTTGGATGTTGATGCTGGCTGGGGTGTTCACGGCCAGCGGGTGCGAGCGAAAGCCGGCTGATCAACCGCCCGGAAAGGTCACGTCGGAAGACGTGCGCCGCGATGCCGGCCAGGCCGCCGAAACGGCTGTCGAATACTCCCGGCAAGCCAAGGCGGAGTTCCAACAGAAGCTGGAAGCCCGACTCGACGAGCTGGACGGCGAAATCGCCAAGCTTCGCGAGAAGGGTGGTGATCTGAAAGATCAGGCCAAAGTTGACTGGGATCGGAAGATGGCCGACCTGGAAACGAAGCGGGAAGCGGCCCGTGCCAAGCTGGCCGAGGTCCGAGACGCCAGCGCCGAAGCTTGGAAGGATATCCATCAGGGAGCACAGTCCGCTTGGGACGAGTTGGACAAAGCCTTCCGCGACGCCTCGCGAGAGTTTTGATCGGTGAACATAATTGAAACTATCTTCTAGTTGAAGGAGACACGATCATGGGTGGCAAGAAAGACGAAATCAAAGGCAGAATCAAGGAAGCCGCCGGCGCGCTGACCGGCAATGACCAGCTTCGTGACGAAGGAAAGGCTGACCAGGTAGCGGGCAAGGTCAAGCAAGTCGCCGAGAAGGCCATCGACAAGGTCAAGTGAGCCGTGAAGGAGTTGGGCGACTGAAAGGCAATTCGCAATGCGCGAACGCGACGCGTAACCGTTGCGGAGGCGTGGCTGAATTCGGTTTGTTTCACTCACCAAAAGGGAAAGATCATGAACAACACCCAGCTAATCATCTTGATCCTCGTGTTGCTCTTTCTGTTCGGCGGTGGCGGCTTTTTTTGGAGCCGCCGAAGGTAAAGAGAGTCTTGTGACATAGTCATTGCCCACTGGCCCATCGTGCGGACAGACCACATCCTGCACGGCACGATGTCTCATCGAGTTTCGGCCAACAAACCAGACCAGAGTTGATTATCCCTGAATCCGAGAAGTCCATCATGTCCAAACAACTAGAGCGTGAGGAGAATCTTCCTTCAGTGTCCAAACAAACGGCGGGAGGCATCACCGGTGCGGTCATCGGGGGAATGATCGCTGGACCCGTAGGAGCCGTGGCAGGCGGAGTCGCTGGAGCCCTTGTCGGAAATTCCTCCGCGAAGGGCAATAAGCCGATCAAGAAGTCCCTGGAGGCGATTCGTTCAACGGGAAGGCGAGGAGCGAAGGCGATCAAGGCCACCGCGGACCGAAACAAGTCGTCGCGTTCGGCGAAGCAACCAACGAAGGGATCAGCGGTAGCGACGGCCGCCTCGAAGCCTCTTGCGAAGCAAAAGCGTAAGGCGAAACCAGCAACAAAAAAAGTCTCGACGTTGGCGAAATCAAAGGTGGCGTCCAAGCCGAAGGCCAAGGGGCCATCTAGACGCGCGAAGAAAAAACCTTAAGTCGAACTGAACACCGAAGGAGTTTTAATGCATGAACAAACTGCTACTGGTGATCATCGCCATTTTGTTGCCGCCGTTGGCGGTCGGTCTTAAGGACGGCATTGGCTTTCATTTGTTCCTCAACATCGTTCTCACGCTGCTAGTTTACGTGCCCGGCCTGCTTCACGCGCTATGGGTCGTGCTGAAGGATTGAGTAAAGGCCGCAGACGCCGGGTTCAAGAGCGAGGCGTCTACTCTAGGAAGAGGAGCCACGCGCCGGCAAGATATCATAGAACGCGGTGAACGAGCCTGAGTCTGGTTGCTCTTGTCCGACGAAGGAAATCGAAGCGAGCGAGAGCATGGGAGCGCTGCATACAGAAAGGCACCGCACAGAGCGCATTGGCTGGCTACGCGCTGCCGTGCTGGGTGCGAACGACAGCATCGTTTCCACAGCGAGCCTGATGTTGGGAGTTGCAGCGGCAAATGCTGCCAGCGGTGATATGCTGATCGCGGGAGCGATGTCGATGGCAGCCCGTCGGAAAGGCGAATTGTCGGCAATCATGCGGCAACACGCTCGAGGGCGACGACCGGGAAACGCCGCATGCGGTCGATTTGAATCGCGAAATTCCAGTCGGCGTCCACGAGGGCATCAGCTAGCAATGCATGCGCCCCCTCTCAGGGATAAACCTGATTGGTTCCGTTGAGGCATTGCAGTAGAAGTAACTCATGCCGTCTACGGCAAGGTGGAATGGACTTCCACAAATGCCTCGACAGGAAGTCGAGCGCCGGTCGCTAGGGCCGTTCGCTGCCGACAAGCAATTGCAAGCGCGTTCGGCCCTCCGGCCGGCGAGCTTCATCAGACTTCACCGCGAGAGTCTGTCGTCTGGCACATGCTCACTATTGCGGGCGACGACTCGGCGGGAAAGGAGGCCCACCCATGCTTGTTCTCTCTCGAGGACGAAACGACAAAGTAGTTTTTCCCACGCTAGGGATCACGGTCGAGATCCTCCGCGTCGACGGCAGGAATGTTCGCATTGGCATCGACGCGCCCAGGGAGATTCGCGTGCTGCGCAAGGAAATCTTAGAAAAAGCAGACGCTGCCGCGCCAACCAAAGGTGCGCAACAGGCCACTGACGGACTTACTCATGCGGCGCGAAATCGACTTCAAAAGGCCATGCTCGGCTTGCACGTCTTGCAAAGGATGCTGGATGCCGGCCAGGCCAATGACGCCGAACCAACCATCTTCACAATCTTCAACGAACTCAAGTCTCTCGAAGAGGATCTGGTTCCTACAAGGGGCTCGCCGATCGCGTTGACTGGCGGCGGCAAGGGCCTCCGCGCGCTGATCGTGGAAGACGATGCCAATGAAAGCGAGCTGCTGGCCGGCTATCTTCGTCTGCGCGGCTTCAAAGTCACCACCGCGGTGGACGGCCTGCAGGCAATGGTCTTCCTGTCCAAGCACAATCGAATGGACATCGTGCTACTCGACATGAAAATGCCGCGATTTGATGGAAATGAAACCGTCGCGGCCATTCGCCTCAACCCGGACTATCACGGGCTCAAGATCTTTGCGGTCACCGGGGCCGATCAGGTTGAGTCCGCCGTGGGCATCGGCCCTCGGGGTGTCGACCGATGGTTCCGAAAACCAATTGACCCAGGGCTGCTTGTAGACGCGATTCACGACGAACTTGCCGCCAATGCGTTTTCGACGTTAGCTTCGACCACGGCAAAATAGAACGTTCCTCGCAAGTAAGGACCGAGAACCGCTGGGCTTCCGAGGGCACGGAAGTCCGAACGAACGAAGCAGGCTTTCACCGTGAACGCGACCGGGCTGGGGACCTGCGAGCCCAAATCGATGGTCCCACGCACGCACATGCGGCGCGAGTGGGTCGCGGTCAGCGGAGACTGACCGCCACTGCGAACGAGAGTGCGCAATCCGGTGTTACGAGAATTGCTCACATGAAAGCAGTTTACAGCGCCAACTGAATCTCTATGAGGTCCCCAGTCATGGATGATACGGCCCCCACCTCCCCAGTTTCAGACGAACTGTCGGCAGAGTACAAGCCATCATCATCGTCCGACGAGCAACTCGCTGGCGACCCGCGGCCCGCTCGCGAACCAGGCTTGTACCTTGTTGGCCTGGGAGTTTCCGCCGGAGCCCTGGAAGCGCTGGAGAGTTTCTTCGAGCACATGCCGTCCGACTCGGGACTGGCATTCGTGATCGTTCAGCATCTGTCACCGGGCTTCAAGAGCCAAATGAACGAGCTGCTTTCACGGCACACCGCGATGGCGATTCGACTCGTTGACGACGGAACCGTGGTGCAGCGGAACGTCATTTACCTGATCCCGCCAAAGAAAGAGATAGTCATTTCCGGTGGCCGCCTGTTGCTCACGGATCCGGACCCCAGCGCGGCTCTGAGTTTTCCGATCGATGCATTCTTTCGATCGCTGGCAGAGGAACTGGGCGAGCGAGCGGTCGGCATCATACTCTCGGGCACCGGCACCGACGGTTCTCGCGGTATTCGGACGATCCATGAAGCAGGAGGGTGGGTACTCGTCCAGAATGACGACACCGCCAAGTTCGATGGGATGCCCCGCAGCGCGATTGCCACAGGCGTCGTTGACGTCGAGTTGTCGCCCTCTGCGATGGCGCAGGCGTTGCTCGACTATGTCGGCCATCCGGTTTACGGAGCAAAAAAGAGGCGGTCCAAAGAACGATTACTCGCCGAAACGGGGATCGACGCGGTTTACAGTCTGTTGCGCGCCGAATGCGGAATAGATTTCTCCCATTATCTGCCCAAAATGGTCGTGCGCCGCCTCGATCGCCGAATGCTGCGCAGTCGATCGGCCGCTCTGGATGATTATGTGGCGCAGCTGCGAAGCGACCGGCAAGAATTGAACTCGCTTTATCGCGACCTGCTGATTGGCGTGACCAGGTTCTTCCGCGATCCCGAGCTGTTCGAGCTGCTCAAGCAGGAAGTGGTCTCGACGGTGCTTGCCAAAGTGCCCGTCGACGATGAGATTCGAATCTGGGTGGCCGGTTGTGCGACCGGCGAAGAGGCCTATTCGCTCGCCATTCTGTTTCACGAATCGCTGGTGGCGCTCAAGCGACCCGTCAACGTCAGGATTCTCGCCACGGATGTGCATCGTGTAAGCCTGCAGTTCGCTAGCGACGGCCTGTATGACGAGGCGGCGCTGAGCGAGGTTTCTCCAGAGCGGTTGGAGCGGTACTTTACCAAGCAATCCGGCAAGTACCAGGTCTCGCAAGATTTACGACGGATGATCGTCTTTGCACCCCACAACGTGATCAAGGACGCGCCGTTCACGAAACTCGATTTGATCAGTTGCCGCAACCTGCTGATCTATCTGCGGGCGGAGGCGCAAAAGAGAGCGCTGTCGCTGTTCCACTTTGCGCTGAAGACAGCGGGTGTCCTGGTGCTGGGCCCCAGCGAGACTCCTGGAGGAATTGCAGGCGAGTTTGAGACACTGGACGGTCACTGGAAGGTCTATCGAAAGCGGCGCGACATTCGATTGCCGACGAGTACGCGGCTATCGCCATCGCCTTCGATGCATCGAATGCAAGCGGACCATGCTCCTCGATCGGTGCGGCCGACATGTCCCGATTCACTCCTAGTCAAAATGTACGAGGAACTGCTCGTTACTTGCATGCCACCGAGTCTCCTGGTTAATACGCAACGCGAACTACTTCATTCGTTTGCGGGTGCCGGCAGATTCCTGTGCGTGCCCGATGGTCGTCCGCCGTCCGACATTCTGGACATGGTGGACAGTGATTTGCGGTCGGCCATTTCAGGAGCCCTGCAGCGGGCCATGAAGGACGAGGTCGCAATTGCCTACGGCGGAATCGTTCGCCTGGCCGGACCTGACGAGGAGTTTCTGAAAGTGTGCGTACGGCCGCTGGCCATTCGGAGCACGGGCGAGCGCCATTTCTTGATCTCGCTGGAGCCCGAAGCCCGCTCGACGCAGCCCGTTGAGCAGGTCAGTCCTCTCGCCCCGGATGCCACGTCGCACAAGCGCTGGGGCTTGCTGGAAGAAGAGCTTCGCCACACGAAGGAGATTCTGCAAGCGACGGTCGAGGAGATGGCGACCGCCAATGAGGAGCTTCAAGCGACCAACGAGGAACTCGTAGCCTCAAACGAGGAGCTGCACGTCACCAACGAAGAGCTTCATTCCGTGAATGCCGAGCTCTACGCGGTCAATGCCGAGCATCAACGGAAGATCAGGGAGTTGACTGAATTGACCGACGACATGGACAACCTCCTGCGCAGCACCGACGTCGGCACGATCTTCCTGGACCGCGACTTGTTGATTCGCAAATTCACGCCGCAAATTGCCCATGCCTTTCAATTGCTGCCACAGGACGTCGGCCGGCGCATCGAATGCTTTGCGCACAACATTCTCCGCGAAAACTTGTTGGAAGACTTGCGTCAAGTTTTGGAAACCGAGGAGCCGATCGAGCATGACGTGCAGGATCGACTCGGCGAGTGGTTTTTGCTGCGCATCCTGCCGTATCGCACCAAGGATCAGGTGGAGGGTGTCGTCCTGACCTTGATTGCGATTACCCGCTTGAAGAAGACCGAGCAGGAGTTGCGGCGCGTATCGAAGGTCTTCATGGACGGCGCCGATCCCATCATTATCCAGGACTTGTCGGGCCGAATTGTTGATTTGAACCGTGAAGCCGAACGTGCCTATGGCTGGACTCGCGCCGAGTTGCTCGGCAAGTGCATTTCCGTGCTCGTCCCGCCGGAGCTCGAAGACCAAATCCGCGCGCTCGGCGATCAATGCCGGGCAGACGATTCCGTGCGCAACGTAGAGTCGGTACGGCGAGACCGATTCGGCAAGGATTCCCCCGTGCTGCTTACCATGTCGCTACTCAGTGACGATTCCGGCGGACCGACAGCGATGGCCAGCATCTCTAAAGACATTACCAAGCAAAAAAAGGCGGAGGAGGACGCGTGCGAGGCGGCCAGCCGGCGCGACCAGTTTCTGGCCATGCTGTCGCACGAGCTGCGCAACCCTTTGGGGGCGTTGCTCAATGCGACTCGGCTCATGGATCGGGCGGGCGGCGATAGCGACGCGTGTCGAAACGCTTCCCTGGTCATTGAACGCCAGTCGAAGCATATGGCCAGGCTGCTCGACGATTTGCTCGACGTAGCGCGCGTTACGCAGGGCAAGATCCACACTCGCAACGAAGTCGTCGACATTCGTTCGATTACCGATCAGGCGGTGCAAGTTGCCGGGCCCCTGTTGGAGGAACGCCAACATGCGCTCACGGTAGAGGTGCCGGAACTGCCGATCTATGTCGAGGGCGACTCGGCTCGCCTTCTTCAGGTTCAGGAGAACCTGCTGGCGAACGCCGCCAAGTACACCGCGCCGGGAGGCGAGATCACGGTGTCGACCCGTGAGGAGAACGGGGAGGCCGTGGTATGCGTGCGAGACAACGGCGTCGGCATCGAACCGGAAATGCGGGAAAGAATCTTCGAGCTCTTCGTGCAAGGTCCTAAATCGCTGGAACGCTTCGATGGAGGCATGGGGATCGGGCTCACGATGGTGCGCCAAATCGTGCAACTCCATGGCGGCCGAGTTTCGGCGCGCAGCGACGGCTTCGGTAAAGGGAGCGAATTCGAGGTCCGACTCCCGCTCACCTCGAAGCGACCGTCGGAGGCTCAGCAAAAACCCACAGTTCAAGACACAAATCTGCGGGTCGTGATCGTCGAGGACAACGCCGATAGCCGATCGCTACTCGAATCTCTGTTGAAAATGGACGGTTTCCAAGTCAGTGCCGCCGCCGACGGAGCCCAAGGATACGAGATCATTGAGAGAGAGCGTCCCGACGTGGCCTTGGTCGATCTCGGACTTCCTGGGATCGACGGCTATGAAGTCGCTCGAAGGGTCAGACGCGATCTTGCCGACCGACCGATTCGGCTGGTGGCGCTCACCGGCTATGGGCGCGCTGAAGATCGAGCGGCGGTTTCTGCCGCGGGTTTCGACGAGCACCTGGTGAAGCCCGTCGATCCTACGGATCTCTCTCGCGTGCTGCGAGCGATTGACTGCGCACAGCCGGGCCGACAAGCCAACTACTGCTGCGACCAGTCCGGTCACAGCTCCCCATGTGATGTGGTACTGACACGGAGCGTACATCAGGAAAAAGCAGCATCGCAAACAAGCTCGCATTGAACCGCGCGACCACGGCGATCGAAGCGAATGGGTATTCTTCCTGGTCGCGCGACCGTGGCAGCATCGTGGCCATAAGCTTGCGCTCCGCTGGCCGCTTGTGCTATCTGCCCGTTCGAAGTAGTTCTTTTTGTCTCCGGTCATGCATCCGGCTCCTCGCAAGTGGACAGTCTACTGACGGCGTCGAGGGCCGCGACCAGGTCGGAGCTGCGATACGGCTTTCTGACGAAGAATTGCGCCCCAGCAGCGAAGGCGCGGCGTCTTTCCAGGTTGCTGGCCGACAACATAATCACCGGAATGTCTTTGGTCCGCTCCTCCTTCCTCAACTCGGACAAGACCGCAATGCCGTCCATGCCCGGCATGAGTAAGTCAAGGATGATAATATCGGGAGGCCGAGCGTTGACGTCGGCCAAGGCCTGTCTACCGTTGCACGCCGTATGCGTGGTGTAACTCATCCCTTCGAGACGATGTGCCACGCCGACGCATACGTCCGGATCGTCGTCTACTATCAGAACGCTTTTCTTCTCCGCCATTGCATTTCTCCTGCCTGGTGTGAGACGTGTTCGGAAGTGCATTCGATGTTATCCATGTTCGGTCAACGTTCGACTTTCTCCTTCGCCGTGAACAATCGATTCAAGCGATTGAGAAGCTCCTTGGAATGATCGGTGGCTCGCCACGTGCCCACCGCCGTTGTCTGGAGCAACGGCAGCGGCGTCCCTGGCCGAAGAGACCCGGCATTTTTGTACTCCTCATCCAATCGCTGCAGAAATCGATGGGCGTCGCTCTTGATTGCTGCAACCAGGATTAGCCAGGTTCGTGTGTCGAGCCGCCACATCAAGTCGTATTGCCGCAACAGTCGCGTAAGACACGAATCAACGCCGTCGGCGTCCTCCGGCCGAATCACCTGTTCGGCCTCGACGATAAACAGCGACACGAATGGCAAGGCTCGCTTGGTCGCGCGTATCTGGCGCAGATATCGACTGGCAACCTCGCGGGGATCGGCCAAGGGGACGGAAAAGGAAAAGGTGCTTCCGTGGTCGGGTTGGCTGTATACGCGCATCTGACCAAGATTGATGGCCGCCAGCTCCTGGGCGATGCTCAGTCCCAGGCCGAATCCTTTGGTACCTTGTCGGATGCTGCAGTTCAGTTGCTCGAAACGCTGAAAAACCCGTTGCAAGTCGTCGTCGGAGATTCCCTGCCCGTTGTCGGCCACGGACACAACCACCTCTCCGGCATCGAGGTCGGCACGCGCAGACAGGTGTACTTCGCCGGCCTCGCCGCAGAACTTGATTGCGTTGACCGCCAAATTGATGATCACGCGGCCGGCTTTTTCGGCGTCGCAATAGATCTCAGGAAGATCGTCCGGCACGTCCATAGCGAAGGCAACCTCCCTGACCGCGGCCATTTGTCGCAGGGCCGGCGCGACCGCCTCGACGATCTCGCTCAGCCGGCACCTGCGCCGCCAAGCGCCCAGCATGCCGGCCTCGAGCTTGCTGACGTCAAGCATGTCGTCGACCATCGTGTTCAGATCGTTGACGCGGACCGCGACCACGTCAAGCATATGGGCCTGTTCGTCATTCACCGCGCCGCATATCCCTTCGCGCACAAGCGACACGAAGTCCTTGATCACGGTCAGCGGAGTGCGAAACTCGTGCGAGACGTTGTCCACAAAGCGCTGGGCGGTCTTGTACAGCCGCTTCAACCGCCGATTCTTTCGTTTCAAGAGCTTCTGCTGCCGTTCCAGTTGCTGCCGGCTGGCGTTCAACTTCTCGAGTAGTTCCGCGGTCCGCACAACGCATTGCTGCCGTTGGATAGCGTGCTGAATGGCACGCCGCAACACCTCTGGAGTGGCCTGATCCTTGGGCAAGTAGTCCTGGGCGCCGTCCTCAAAGGACGCGTTTTCCGTACAACTGTCTTCGAGCATCGACAGTACGACGATCGGAACTGTCGCATTCTGCCGACGAATCATTCTCACGCTGTCAAGGCCCGTGCCATCGGGCAGCGACAGGTCCGTGACCACCACATCAACGCTCTCGGACCGCGCGTGGGAGAGGGCGTCGGTTATCGACCCCACGCAAGTGACGTGATAGTCGGACGACGCCTTGCTGATCATTTTCCGGAACAGATCACTGTCCCTCGGATCGTCTTCGATCAGCAGGATTTTTGTCGCGTTGGCGTCCATAACTGTCCTATTCGTTTCCGCGCCGCGCTTGGCACCACGGGTATTCAAGTCTGCCACGTAAGTGTGTGCCTCGAAGCATCGGTTGTGTTCTGTCAACGCCGCTGCGGCCGACGGTCGGGATGTCATTGCCTTGCGAGTCACTGCCATCTGAGGGAACCTGTAACGCCAGCGGTGCTGGGACACCGCACACATGAGCCCATCGTCGTGATTCAAACATGCTGCCTGGGGAAGGTTTGTCAATCGACCGTTTTCCTTAGTCCCCTGTCGACGCCACGTGAATCCAACGGCCGGAACGGACGCGATCTTGTTCGCGCAAGAGGATCTGGAGCGTCGACGCGACTCGAACGATCGTGGCGAAACAGTATCGCGAATCAGGGGTTTCCTTACGCGAGACGAGCGTAGCACTCATCCGCGCTCGGCCGCAGGCGGCTTTTGAGCTGATTTTGGCTCGCAGGCTAGAGTTGCACGCCGCGCCGGCTCTAGCAGCCATCGCGACTCGATCGCAATGCCACCGGCGTGAATGAGGCCGCGAGGTCACGCTCGCGAAGACCTCCAACAGGAAGCCGTATCATGAAAATGATCGTCGCACAGGCATGTTGCGCGAGAGCCTCGAAACGATCTCGATCCCCGAAGAACACGTCGACTGCGCTGCCATCACTGAATACCGAGAGGTCTCTCAGATTGGCGATTTTGGCAGCATTCCATTGACCCACTGTACGGCGCGCTGAATGACTTCCGGAAAACTCTCGATACCCAGCTTCTCCTTGATCCTGACGCGATAGGTTTCTACGGTCTTCGAACTCAAGCACATGCGTGCGGCAATCTGTGGCGTCGTCAAGCCTTGGCCCATCAAGCCGAAGGCCTCTAGCTCGCGGTCTGACAGGCTCTCGATGGCCCCCCGTCGGTCGCTTTGCGGTTTCCGGCCCGCCATCCGCGCCAACACCTGGCGGGATAAGCCGCTGCTAATGAAGATCTGGCCGGCCAGCACCGACCGAATGGCGTCGACAATCTCGCGCGTGGCGTGCCCTTTGTGTACATAGCCCATTGCACCCGCGGCCAATGCACGCTCCGCGTAGAGCGGGTCGTCGTGCATCGACCACACCAGCATCGCAAGCGTAGGCTGGCGCTCTTTGAGACGCTTGATGAGGTCGAGTCCGTTGCCGCGCTTCAGCGAGAGGTCGACCACGGCCAGGTCAGGACGCGCGGTTTCGGCCAAAGTCAGCGCGGTGGCAATGTCGGCGGCCTCGCCGCACATTTCGAGATCGGGGTGACGCTCGATATGCAGGCTAAGGCCCTCGCGGGCCACCGGGTGGTCGTCGACAATCAACACCCTGGCTCGATGAGACCGAGAGGAATCAGCCATTCCTTCGTTCCTTGGCACAATGGGTACGTCGCCAGGATTGCGCCTCTCTCGATGCCAGACGAGCATCCTCGAGACTCGAACAACCGTCGCATCATGCTGCGCCGCATTGCATAAGCGCGCGTTGATGACCGCGCCGCCAGTATATCGACTCTGGAGGAGCGGGAACATTCCCATAATCGGGTAATTCCTGACGATGCGCTGTAGGGTAATTCCTGACACGTGTGTAGGGGAACGCCGACTCGTCCCGTTGGCACCCCACCGGCTACAATTCACACACACCGCTAATTCAAGAACGGCGGCTGGTCCACCGTTCGACGACGGGCAAGCCACATTCAGGCGGGCTCGAGGCTGACCGCATTTGTGTTTGCCAACGTACGATTGGATGCCCCCAGATTCTCAGAAGAACTCGAATCCACGATGCAAGATGTAAAACAACCCACCGCGCCGGGCAATCGTCTGAAACCGATCCGCGTCGTCTTGGCCGACGATCACAAGATGATGCGGGAAGGCCTGCAGGCCCTGTTGCGTGCCTGCGAAAACGTCGAGGTTGTCGCGGAGGCCTGCGACGGCCACGAAGCCTTGACTGCCGTGAACGACCATCGTCCCGACGTCTTGATTACGGATATTGCCATGAAGGGCCTCAATGGATTCGAAACCACGGCACGCGTCACGAAGGAACACCCCCACGTTCGCGTCATCATCCTTTCGATTCACAGTCACGAAGAGTATGTCTGGCAGGCATTGCGGGCCGGCGCCGTGGGATATGTGCTCAAGGATTCGGACATTTCGGAGCTGGAGCTGGCCATCGCATCGGCTGCCCGCGGCGAAATGTACCTGGCTCCGGCGATCTCCAAGCGGGTGATCACAGATTGTCTCCGTCGTCCCGAGGGTGGTGCGGAACGTGGCAGCTCGCTGACTCCGCGGCATCGCGAGATCCTGCAGTTGATTGCCGAGGGCAATACGACAAAAAGAATCGCGGGGATCTTGAGCTTGAGCGCCAAGACCGTCGAAACGCATCGCATGCAACTGATGGATCGGCTCGGCATTCACGAAGTGGCCGGACTGGTCCGTTATGCAATTCGCCATCGTATCGTCGATGCGGAATGTTAACCGCCTGTTGAAGAATTCAACAAGCTGCTAATCGCACAGCGACGTGCGACCGCGCCTGCCCATCCGGCATACCCGTGACAGACGTCGCGCCCCAGTTCGTTTGCATCCATCGGCCTGGATCAACGCGCCGATAGCACTGGCGTTATGCAACTTAATCCAAGCACCTACAGAATCGTCCGGCCCAGGTCCAGGTATTTCACCCTGCCGAGTCAGGGTCTTCCTTGCCAAGAAACCTGCGGCGTTGTCCGAAGGATAGATTAGCGTGCGCGAACCGTGCGACCGACGGTTTCGACGCGACAGAGAACCGATCGCCTGGCGCGATTCCGGCAATTCCGTCGACAAGGCGACAAGCTGCCTTGGACGACAGTCGCTTAAGGGGCAGACTTGTGGAAACGTTGTCAACCGTTTTCGTCGTGGGTGACGTCCGCGACGTCCCCGAATGCCTGGACGGTACGATCGCCGCGGGACAACTGACGGTACGCCGCTTCGACTCGGCGGGCGATGCGCTGGACTATTGCGAACCCCAAATGCCGGGCTGCTTTGTGGTCGATCAGCAGATTCGTGGTACCAGCGGACTGCGCATCCACGAGCAACTGCACGCCAAAGGTTGCCAGCAGCCGTTCATCTTCGTGCTGCACGACGGCGACGTCGCGTGGGTCGTCGAGGCCATGCGGCACGGCGCTTTGGATTGCATCAAGCGCCCCGTGGATCGCGACCGGATGCGGACTTGCATCCAGGAAGGTATTGCCCAAGATGCTGATGTTCGCCGCAAGCGTGCTGATCGGGCCGCGGTGCTGACGCTTGTCGAGTCGCTCACGCCGAGACAGAGACAAATCATGGAGTACGTGGCGACCGGAGAAATCACGAAGTTCATCGCCCGAACTCTGAATATTTCGCCGAAAACTGTCGAAGTGCACCGCAGCAACATCATGCGGAAGATGCACGTGGAATCAGCCGCCGGGCTGATCCACCTGGTTGCCAAGTACTCGCTGTTTCCCCTTGGCGACGGAAGCCCGTCGAGACGAAGCGTTGCAAACGAGTCCCGCCCGGCCAACGGGGCAGTGGTCGGCGGGGCTCGTTTCACGATTCCGCGGCGATCAAGCACTCGTTGAGCGCCGCGCGGTTTTTCGGACGGCCAGTCGGTGCCCCGGCTCCGGCTCGCTTCGCGGAAACGATACACGGATCGTCGTTCCTTGGCCCGGCGCCGAGCTGATCTCGATGTCGCCGCCGAGAAGGTTCACGCGTTCCTGCATCGCCAACAGGCCCATGCTCTCGCCACGCAGGCCTCTCTGTTGTGCCGTTGCCACGTCAAAGCCGACCCCGTCATCGCGGATCAACAGCTCCAAACTTCCCATGGCATCGCGCAGGTCCACAGTAATCCGCCTGGCATTGGCGTGGCGTACGATGTTGGTCACGGCTTCCTGAAGGACACGAAAACAGGCCGTCTCCACTTCAGGACAGAACCGGTCGACCAGGGGCTCAAGTCTGCATTCCGCGGTGAAACCCGAGCGCTGCGATTGTCGATCCAGATAAGCTTGCGCGGCGCACGACAGGCCCATTTTGTCGAGAAGGCTCGGCCGTAGATCGAGAGACAGGTTCCTGGCTTGCATGAGCGCCTCTTCAATCATCGACACCGATGCGTACACCAGGTCGCTCGATGGCTGGTTCAGAGACGTCCGCTTGAGAACTTCGAGGTTGATCTTTGTGGCTGCCAGCGCCTGGCCAATGACGTGATGAAGTTCTAGAGCGATATGTCGTCGCTCGGCCTCTTGCGCTTTCAACAGTTGTCTCGAAAGCTGCTTGAGCCGTTCGCGCCCGCGCCGCACTTCCTCGAGTAAGCGCGCCCCCTGCACCGCCACGGCAATGTGTTGGGTAATCTGACCGGCCAGCGTCAAGCAGTTTGGCGCGACTTCCGAAGGTTGCTCGACGCCCAACACCAGTACCGCGACGAGCTCATTCTCGGCCAGGATCGGTAGCGCGGCGTAGGAGCGGACACCCTCTTGAAGCAGGATGTCGATCAGCGGCGGCGGTTTTGGTATCGCCGCCAGATCTTCGACCACGCGCGTGCCACCGTGGCGAAGGTCCTCGAAGCCGCCAAACCATTCCATCGGGTGATACGTTCCCGGCGTCAACAATCTCTGGGAGGCAGCGCGCGTCGGGAAAGGCGACACGGTTTTGGCTTCGTGGTCGAAAAGAAAAATACACGCCAGCTTGCAGCGTACCATCCTGTGTATATGCGACATGACCGCCTGGGCGATCTCGCGCAGGGATCGCGCGGCCAGGATGGCCCCCTCGATATCGCCCATCGCCTCGAGGCGGCGCGCGTACCGAATCGATTCTTTTTCCGCTCGCTTGCGCTGGGTAATATCCTTGAGCACCCATAGATGGATGCGCGGCAATACGTTGGCAACCGACTTGCACTCGACGTCGCGCAGCGTGCCGTCTTTGCGGCGAACGATGTCCTCGCGGACGGCTTCCCCTTCCGAAATGAACTGACGCCATTGCACGTCGAATTCGGCCTGACTCTCCGACGGTGCGATGGCAGTAACGTGCAACTGCAAAAGCTCTTCGCGGCCATACCCGAGCAGGCGGCATGCGGCGGGATTGGCTTCGACAACGCGGGCCGCGTCGTCGAACAACAAGATCGCATTCAGTGCCTTGTGAAAGACAGCCGGCCAAAGACCCGAAACCAGTTCAAGCTCTTGCTCGGGCACGTGACGTCCCTTTCCTGATCGAAAGCAATCGCTTGGGAGCAAATCGGGCGAATCGCACATGGCCGCGGCACCACTCGTCGGAGCCTGGCACGCTCTTGAAGGGACGACCACCCGTTTTGAGGCAGAGCGACAGGTCGTTGCCTGCGGGGATTGTCGTCACCTGGAGCCTCCTTGATTCGTTGTGCTGGCGACGGCGGCAATGCGATCCGAAGCGTTCCGCGACGGATCAATTGCTGCGCATGATTCTTCCGAACTTATCGGCTTTGCGAAAAATCTGCGAGCGACACCCCAAACACAGACCTGAGTGCGATCAAACAACCAGTAGCGGGGGCTGGCCCGCTGGGGGCATACCACTAGGGGGGCTAGCCCGCTGCGAAGATACCACGAATGGAAGTCCTTGCAATATCGGGTCAACACCCTAGTTGCAATGCACCTGTCGTCGCGCCCTCAGGTATTTGAATTCTCCCCCACGAAAGCCGAGCACAGCTCGCGCGCAAACGGCCGTCAGCATTGGCGTTCCAGCATGGCAGCGAAAGCCCATAGCGCGGGAACCGGGCAGCCAGGGAAAACCACTGACCGCGCCGCGCGTCCCTGCCCGGAGCTACGACCGCAATAAGCACTCTCCATGCGCGCCGCAAAGCGGCGACGGATCGCGACGGAACAGGGTAGGAGATGGGCGACGTCCGGGAGCGCATAGAATCGCTGGTGCGAAGTGTCTTGGGAATCGCCATCGACGATGGACGGCCCGATCGCGCTTTATCGCACGTCGCGGGTCTCGAAGAGTAATTCATTCGCCCTGCGGACGATTCGTCGGCAGGGTGCAGGTGACCAGCGTGCCCTGGGGTTGCGCCGACTCGATGGTCAGTACGGCCCTGATGATGCTGGCGCGGGTGCGCATGATGCGCAAGCCCAATCCTGTCGTCGTATCGCTTATTCCCACGCCATTGTCGGCGATTTGCAGGACCACGGCGTCGCGGCCGGATCGAACTTGAATGTGGACATTTCTTGCCTGGCTGTGCTTGACGGCGTTGGTACACGCCTCCTGCGCTATGTGATAGAGATGCGTCGCCTTGACTTCGTCTTCGACGGCGAGGCGCTGGTCGCACTCGGCTACGCATCGCCTTCCCGGCGGGTCGTCGAGACGCGACGCCAGTTCCGCCAGCGCTGTCGGCAGTTGGGCCGGGGTGATCTGCGTTTGAGCCAGACCGCGGGCCAAGTTGCGCACGAACTGCATGAGGCGATCGATTCCTTGGCGGACTTTATTGGCAATCTCGACGTCGGCCGTCGCGTCATGGGTGAGCGATTGCACGAGGTGGTCGGCCATCAAGCTGATTCCGGCCAGTTCCTGCCCGCACTCGTCGTGCAACTCGCGGCCGACGCGCTGTTGTTCCAACAGGGCAATTTCGACAACTTCGCGCTCCAGGTGCTTGCGACTGCTAATATCGCGCAGAATGCCGGTAAACATGTGCAAGGGCACCAGCTCGCTCACTGCAAGATCCACAGGAAACACCGTCCCGTCCTTTCGTTGGGCCAGCACTTCGCGGCTGATCCCCAGAATGTGGTTGATGCCGGTCTTGAGGTAGTCGGCCAGATAGCGATCGTGCTCTTCGCGGTACGGCGAGGGCATGAGCAGCGCCACGTTCTGACCGATCAGTTCCGCGGCCGTATATCCGAAGATCCGCTCGGTGGCCGGATTGACCGAGTCGATCCGCCCGTAAGCGTCGATGGTGATGATGGCATCGGTGGCGGCGTTCAGGATGGCGCTCAGACGCAGCTCGCGTTCGCGCAGCGACTCCTCCATTTCCATGCGTTCGGTGACGTCGGGGTTGCTGCCGGCCATGCCCAGAAATTCTCCGCTGGAGGAAATCCGTGGCTGGCCGTATGACACGATCCACCGCCACTGACCGTCGTGGCGGCGAACGCGGACCTGAGCGGCACACGGCCGATGATCGCGCGCGGCCGCGGCAAAGGCCGCGCTATACTCCGCCGCGTCGTCGGGATGAATGATCGCTTGCCAGACTTGCGACCGCGCGGCGTCCAACGTGGTGCCGAAGAATTCGCAATAGGCGCGATTGACGTACTCTATTCGGCCTTCGGCATCGACAACCCAGATGGGCACGGGCGTGCCGTCGGCCATGATGCGGAACCGTTCCTCGCTTTCGCTCAGTGCCCTCGTCCGCTCGGCGACCTTGACCTCCAAAGCCTCGTTGAGCTGCTTCAGGAGCGTTATGTCGCTGAAGGTGACGACCACGCCGTCGATCCGATCGTCCGCCGTGCGATACGGCAGCGTGTGGCGGACAAGCCAGCGCCCATCGTGGGTCTGCACTTCTTTTTCCTGCGGTCTCAAATTGTGGAGCACCTTCCGAGCGTCGTCTTGAAACTCCGGATCGTGGAACTTCAGCCTGATGTCGCCGACGGGGCGGCCGACGTCCGCGGCAAGAAGGTTCAACATGCGGGTTGCACTCGGCGTGAAGCGGCGGATATCGAGACCCCTTCCCAGAAAGATGACGGCGAGGTCGGTCGAATTGAGCAGATTGGTAATATCGTCATTGACGACCCCCAATTCTTGTAACTTGTCCTGGAGCTGGCTATTGACGGTGGTCAATTCCTCGTTGAGCGATTGCAGTTCCTCCTTGGACGTTTCCAGTTCTTCGTTCGCCGACTGGAGCTCTTCATTCATCGACATCACTTCTTCGTTCGATGCCCTGAGCCCCTCGTTGGCGTTCTCCAGGTCCTCGATCGTGTCCTGTAGTTCTTCGCGCGTGCCGCGTAGTTCGGTTTCTAGCTGATGAAACACCGCAGCGTCGACTTTGCTCCGGGTAGTCGACGACTCGACAGGCTTGGCGTGCGGCTCGTCCTCGAAGACGATCAACAACGGGACTGCGTGAGTATGCGCGTGCGGCAGCGGTATCGCCGTGATCTGCACAGGAACGTATCTGCCATCTCGTTTGACGCGCCCGCCGCTGACAACAGCTCGTTGTTCTTCGTGCGCGGCTTGTTGAAACGCGGTCCGAACCTTGGCGCGCAGCCCTTCTCGCGTCATGGCAGACAGCGACTGGGTAGGCTGCCCGGCGGGATGCTGGAGGTAGCGGGACGTCGGACCATAGTAATACAGTATCTCTTTGGCCCGATTGACGAGCACGGCGGCCGGTGCGCAATGGTCGAGCAACGCGCGCTGCACCAAGGCTCCAAGTTTGAGATCGGACACGTTCGCCTCGGTCTCGCGAGCCGCCGGCAATCCTATCGTCCGTCCGAGCAACCTTTGCGTAAAGTCGACGCGATCGAGACGGCCGACGCCGATGCGGCGGAAAACCCGCCAGCGTTTGGAGACCGGCTCGAACAAGTCGGTATGCTTTCCGATCGTCTCGGAAGGTCCCAGCACTAAGTAACCGCCGTCGACTAGCGCGAAATGGAACAGCGTCAACAACTCCTGCTGCACCTCGGGCTCGAGGTAAATCAGCACGTTACGGCAACTGATCAGGTTCAGTCTTGAAAACGGCGCGTCGCGCAGCAGGTGGTGCACGGCGAAGGTGATCCGGTCCCGAAGCTCCTTCGAGGCTTGAAAGCGATGCTCGCCGAGGTCGACGAAGAAGCGAGCCAATCGTTCGGCGGACAAGTCCCCGGCGGTGTTGTTCGCATAGATGCCATGTCGGGCGATTTCCACCGCCGCTTCATTCAAATCGGTTGCGAAAACCCGCATGGCGCGATCCTGTTGCGCGCTCTCGATTTGCTCGGTCAACAAAATCGCAATCGAGTAGGCCTCCTCGCCGGTTGCGCATCCGGGCACCCAAACGCGCACGGGCTCGCCCGGCGGCGTGCTCTCGAGCAACTCCGGAACGACCGCGCGCCCCAAGAGTTGAAACACTTCCGCGTCGCGGAAGAACGTCGTGACGTTGATCAGCAGGTCTTTGACAAGCTGGTTGACTTCCGCCGGGTGCTTGAGCAGGAACCGTCGGTAGTCTCGCAGCTGAGCGATTCGGTTGAGGCTCATGCGGCGGGTGATGCGACGCAGCAGTGTCTGCTTGCGGTAACGACGGAAATCGTGCCCAGCATTAACCAGGATCAGCGTCAGAATATCATTGAGCTGTTGGCTGGCGTCCTCGATCGACTGCAGCGTCAAGGGGCCGATGTAGGACCTCGAGAAGTTGGCCAGTTCCTCGGGCATTTGTGCGACGGGTAACACAAAATCAACCAACCCAGTGGCTACGGCGGCTCGGGGCATCGAATCGTACTCGGCTGTTTGCGGGTCTTGCGCCAGGACCAGGCCGCCGTGGGCCTTGATCGCCCGTAGCCCGTGTATGCCGTGAGCACCCGTTCCGGAGAAGATGATGCCGATGGCTTTGTCCCCGTGGTCCTCGGCCAGCGATTGCAATAAGAGGTCGAATGGTGGCGGGGTATGTCGCTTGATCGGCCCCGTCAGGCGCAGAGTGCCTGCGCGGACTCGCATGTACTTGTTGGGGGGAATCACATAAACGTGATTCTCCGCAAGCTTCATGCCCTCGCGCGCCTCAACGACCGGCATCGCGGTGCAGCGCGCCAGCAAGCCGGCCAACATGCTTTCCTGATTTGGATCGAGGTGCGGAACCAGGACGAAGGCCATACCGCTGTCGGAAGGCATCGCCGTAAAGAACTTCTTGAAGGCATCCAATCCGCCAGCCGATGCGCAAATGCCCACAACAGGCATCGCCGGCAATGCTGCCTGGCCCGGCGATTCGGACGACGCTTCCGGGGTGGCCCGAACTCGTGACCGTCGAGGCGGCGTGCGTTTCCTGGTGCCCGCTTTGTCCTTCTTCGCCTGTTTTTTTGCAGCCATCGCCGTCCTCGCCGGTTTTGAGATCGGAATGCCTCAAACCAACGACCAAGCGGAACTCTTATCAGACCGCCTAAGAAGAAGTCATTCGCCCGAATCAGTCAAGCCGACGAATAGCGCCGCACCCGGGCTAGAGATACGACGCAGGTCCCACGAGCGGTACGTGCAGATGATCGCAACTCCTCGGAAACTACCAGCCGGATCCATCGCGATCGCACCGAAATTACCACGAAAGCTGGCCCCCCGCGAGTCCTTTGTTAGCGCCCTTCGATAAACGCGCAATGACCTTGCCCCCAAGTTTGATCCACTTGGAACGCTCGGCATGCAACTCGTCGGGATGCGTCGGCGGACGCCCCACCTTGCCCGGCACCGTCGGGTACGACAGGTCCGTCGTCAGAATTTCCAGCTGATTGCTACGATTGGCCGGCACCGCACGCACCACCAGCGGCGCGCCTCCGCGATCGACCAGCAGCGTGAATTTCGTCCCTTTTTTTCTGGGGATCGACGGGACTCGGCCCGCGCATGGTCCCCCATCGCGGAGTACAGCCCAGCCAGGTTGTCGTGCCGTCGTGGTTAATCCACTTCCGGAGAGTTTGCGACGGCGGTTAAACTTTTCCCAATAGTCTCCCCGTCCGAACGAATACGCCGGTAGCTCCCCCGTTCCATCCATTGCCCATTGCCTACGCCGAGGTCGCCGATGTCCACTTTTCTTAAGTTGACCCTGCTGAGCGTGATTGTTTGTTGGTCTGGCGTGGCGGCGGCCGAAGACGTCGTGCGCGGCGAGCAGGGGCGGAAAATCGACGCGTACATGACCCGGCACACGAAGAGCGGTTTTAGCGGCGTCGTGTTCGCCGCGCGCGGCGGCGAGCTCATCATCTCCAAGGGCTACGGGCTGGCCGACGACGCGAAGCAAATTCCCTTTGCCGACGATACCGTCTTCGACATCGGCTCGATCACCAAGCAATTCACCGGCGCCGCCATTGTGAAGCTCGAGTCGCAGGGCAAGTTGCAAGTGACCGACACGATCGACAAGTACTTCGATATCGTGCCGGCCGACAAGCGCCAGATCACCTTGCACCACCTGCTGACGCACTCTTCCGGGCTGCGCGACGCGTTTGGCGACGACTACGAGCCTGTCTCGCGCGACGAGATCATCAAGCGCGCGATGGAGTCGAAATTGTTGTGGGCGCCCGGGACGCGCTATCGGTATTCGAACGGCGGATACAGCCTGCTGGCCGCGATCGTCGAGCTGGTGACCGGCAACACGTACGACCGCTATCTGCACGACGCGTTGTTCGCGCCCGCCGGCATGTTGCACACCGGCTACCAGATTCCCGAGTTAAATCCGGATCAGTTGGCCCACGGCTATCTCACCGACGGTGAGGACACCGGCACACCGGTCGATCATGCCTGGGCCGACGATGGTCCGTATTGGAACTTGCGAGGCAACGGCGGCATCCTGTCAACCGCCGAAGACATGTTCCGCTGGCACCAGGCGCTCAACGGCACCGAGGTGCTTCCCGAGGATGCCAAGGCCAAATACTTCGCCCCACACGTGCCAGAAGGTCCGCGTGCCAAAACCCATTACGGCTACGGCTGGGTCATCGGCACCGCCGGCGACGACTCAACATACCACTGGCACAATGGCGGCAACGGTATCTTCTTCGCCGACATGAGTCGCTACCTCGGCGACGACATGGTGCTCATCATGGCCTCCAACCGCAAAGGCCGCTCCGCCGACATCCCCAAGCTGGCCGTGCTGAATATCCTGCGATAGCAGCCCAGGTAGCTTAGCAGTCTTTTGAAAAATGCCATCGTGGCATTTTTCAACCTCGCCAAGTGCGAAGCAAAGCTTCGCACGGCTCGCAAAATAACGACTTGCGTCGCTATTTTGTCATCGCGTCCGTGCGATGTCACAGCCCGTCGAATTCTTCCCCGGGCTGCTAGCTCAATTGGATAGAGCAGCGGACTTCTACTGGTAACGGCCGCTGAGCGGAACTTGCGTTTTCCAGCCATTAGCCCGTATATTTACGAGACTTCCGTTAAAAGCGTTTCTCAGCCGAAAGACCCCGCTGCGGGTGTAGCCACACCCGGTCGTGCTGCCTGTGGTATTTTCGCGGTGAATGCATAAATTTGAGCTCTTAATCCGAAATGCGACGGGGTTCGAGTCCCGGAGCAGTCACTCTCTCCAATTCTTCACCGCATTCCGGGAGCGGTTCGGGGTATGCAGCGAATTCGTACGTGTGAATGGTCACAGCGGTACCCTATCGAACGATGGAAATGGCCTCTGCATTGAGTCGCGATCTGGCCCGACGATTGCTGGTTGTGGAAGCAGCAAGCAATAGCGCCCCCGATGCGCACGTGGATGCAGCGGTGCGCGTGTGTGAGAAGCTGCGCATCTCCCTGACACGATTCGCCGGTTCAGACGCCTTCACGTCGCTCCTGCGGCGGGCGCTCACGTTGGCCCGCGCGGATTGCCCTTTGCTTGAAACTGTTAAGCTCAAGCCCGACGGCTCCCTGGAAGGGCTTGAAGCACTCGCAGTTGATGCGACAAACGGTGGACCGGAGGCGGCAGTCGCGATCACTGCTCATTTGCTCGGGCTGCTCGTGGCTTTCATCGGCGAACCCCTCACGCTGCGGCTGGTGCGCGACGCTTGGCCGGACGGATCGTTGGGCGAATAATATCGGAGAAACAAGGCGCGATGAGTAAGCTCCCCAGAAAAGCTCAAGGTCGAGATCGAGTCAAGATTCGGCAGTTGCCCACCGGCGTACCGGGCCTTGATGAAATCCTCGGCGGCGGCCTGCCCGAGTACTCGTTCAACATCATCGCCGGCGCTCCCGGAAGCGGCAAGACGACGCTGGCGCACCAGATCATGTTCGCCAACGCCACCCCAGAGCGGCCGGCGCTGTACTTCACCGTGCTGGGCGAGCCGGCCATCAAGATGCTGCGCTACCAGCAGCAGTTCGAATTCTTCGATGATACCAAAATGGACGGATCGATCCGCTTCATCAACCTCAGCCAGATCGTCCTGGACCAGGACCTCGGCGCGGTCCTGGATGCCATCGCCAAGGAGCTCGAGACGTCCCAGGCGCACATTGTTGTGGTGGACTCCTTCCGCACTGTGGTGCGCAAGGCGCAAGGCAACGTGAGCGAGATGGAGCTTCAGGGGTTCGTCCAGCGTCTGGCGCTCCATCTGACCAGTTGGCAAGCGACCACGTTCCTGATCGGCGAGTACGTCGAAGGCGAACTGCGCGACAACCCGGTCTTCACCGTGGCCGACGGGCTGTTTTGGCTCTACCAGAACGTCGAGCGCAATTCGATCGTGCGTAAGATGCAGGTCATGAAGTTGCGCGGCCAGGCGTCCGTGCCCGGCCTGCACACCTTCCGCATCACCGACGCCGGACTGCAAACCTTCCCGCGCACCTTCGGCCTCGTCGGAGAATCGGGACAGATGAAGGGTCGGCGGCGTCTTTCCACCGGCATCGGCGAGCTCGATGCGCTGCTGGGCGGCGGCGTCCCCGAGGGCGACAGCCTGATCCTGGCCGGACCTTCCGGGTCGGGCAAGTCCACGCTCGGCTCACACTTCATCGCTGAGGGGTTGCGCCACGGCGAGCCGGCGATCGTGGCCGTCTTCGAGGAGATACCGGCCGAGTACATCCAGCGGGCCGCCGCGCTCGGCTTCGACTTCGGCACGCCCCAGAAAAACGGCACCCTCAAGATTATCTATCTCCGGCCGCTAGACCTCTCCGTGGATGAGACCGTGCACGAAATCGTCAACAGCGTCAAAAAGCTCGGCTGCAAGCGGCTGGTCATCGACTCGCTGGTCGGCTTTGAGATGGCGCTGGCGCCCGGCTTCCGCGCCGACTTCCGCGAGTCGCTGTACCGGATGATCGCGGCCCTTACCCGCCTGGGCGTCACCATCATCAGCACCGTCGAGGTCGCGGAGGACTTTACTTCGCTGAATCTGAGCAACTTCACCGTCTCGTTCCTTGCCGACGACATCGTGCGCTTGCGCTACGTCTCGATCAACGGCCAACTCCGCAAGATGCTGATGGTGGTGAAGATGCGGCGCAGCAAGCACAGCATCGACATGTGCGAATACCAGATCACCTCCAAGGGCGTGGTCATTGACAAGCCGCTGCGTGGCTACCGCGGCCTGACCAGCGGCATCCCTGCCCCCTGGTCATTCCAGTCCGAGGACATTCCTCAATTGCGAGCCGAGGCTGAGGAAGACAATCCCAATGGATAGCACGCCAACAACAGGCCCCCCAGACCCCCAACCAGATGGCGCCTTTGAGCGGCAATTGCGCGAGATGAACGAGGCGCTACTGGTATCCTCGGTCCGCCAGCACGAGTTGGCCGAGCAGGCGCAGAAGTCGGAACTGGCATTGGCAAAAGCCCTTGTCTACGCAGACGACATCATTGCGACCCTGCGAGAGCCGTTCGTGGTTCTTGACGACGACCTACGCGTTAAGACGGCGAATCGTTCCTTCTACGATTCGTTTCGCGTCTCGAAGGAGGAAACGGAGAACTACTTCGTATACGACTTGGGTAACGGCCAGTGGGACATTCCCGGCCTACGGACGTTATTGAATCGAGTGCTTTCCCGGAACCAATCCGTTTACGACTTCGAAGTTGAGCACTCCTTCCCGACGCTCGGTCACAAGACCATGCTGCTCAACGCTCGGCCCTTTCCTCCAGATTCCCAACACCCTGAGTTGATCTTGCTCGCCGTGTATGACGTTTCTGCCGTAAGACAGCGGGCCAACGACCTGGCCGAAGTCAACCGCCACAAGGACGAGTTTCTAGCGATGCTCGGTCACGAACTCCGCAATCCACTGGCTCCCATCTTGAACGCTGTGCAACTGCTTCGGCTTCAATCCGGCGAGAGCGCGCGTCAGCAACAGGCTCTCACCATCCTTGAGCGTCAAGTTGGGCAACTAGTACATCTGGTCGATGCTCTGCTGGAAGTGTCTCGCATTTCGACTGGTACGATTCATCTCCAGCGGGAGCAACTGGACATGCGGACTATTGTGGAACGTGGCGTAGAGACAGTCCGCGCCTTGATCGAGCAGCGAAGGCACGCACTCGACGTACGTCTCCCGCCTGCGCCCATTTGGATCGACGGCGACTCGACCCGTCTGGAACAAGTAGTCGTGAACTTGCTTAACAACGCCGCGAAATACACGGACGAAGGCGGTCATATTTGGCTGAGCCTTCAGCAAGTGGGAAATGAGGCTGTTCTGCAAGTGCGGGATTCGGGTGTCGGCATCGCCCCCGAGCTCATGCCGAGCATCTTTGACTTGTTCACGCAAGCCGAACGATCATTGGCCCGGTCACAAGGCGGGTTGGGCATAGGGCTAAGTGTGGTGCAACGGCTTGTGGAAATGCACGGGGGAAAGGTAGCGGCTAGCAGTGTCGTAGGGCAAGGCAGCCAGTTCGTCGTGCGTCTGCCAGTGGTGCTGTCTGTCGAACCGCGGCCGCCGTCCCCTCCCACCGAAGAGGCCATGCCAACCAGACCATCCTTGCGGGTGCTGGTGGTGGATGACAACGTCGATACCGCTACGAGTTTGGCGTTGCTTTTGAGAGACTTAGGGGATGATGTTCGGACCGCCCACGACGGCCCCGCCGCGCTGGAAGCGGCCCTCGATTATCGACCCGACGTGGCACTGTTGGACATTGGCTTGCCCGGACTCGACGGTCTTGAGGTAGCGAAGCGGATGCGTCAGCAACCGATTCTCCAGAATGTCGTGCTGGTCGCTATGACCGGCTACGGGAAGGAGTCAGACCGGCAGCGTTCGCAGGAAGCCGGGTTCGATCACCACTTGGTCAAACCCATCAAGTTCGAGAAAGTACAAAAAATCTTAGCGAGCGTCTCGGACAAGGCGCGTTGATGGCGTCGATACGCTCGGGCTAGTGTAGATGGTGGTCGTGCATGGCGCCGAGTGGCAGGATCAGGACGGTGCGTGTGCTATGAGCGAGGCGATTGGCGTGGCGGCGGCCACAGTGGTCGATCATTGAGCAGCAAGCGCGTTATTAGACCAGGCATTCGTCTGCTGGCCAGAGAGCTGCGCATTGTTGATCGGGTTTGTGTGGGGCGCTCGTTTGCTGTGCTTGGCTCTGGCATGTTCTTTGCCTTTTGCCCAGGTCAACTGCGGGCCGGTTCGAACCGCGCCGGCAGTCGAGGACGCTTGCCGCGGCCAAGAAAGGAGGAATCATGCGCCGCCACATGACATTCGTATTTTGCACGGGCCTCGTACTTTCAGTTTGGATGCCGTCACTAAACGTTTGTCCGGGCGGAGCGTGCCGAGCGCTGCTGGTTGGCTGCCTGTTGCTGTTGCTGGGGATGTTCGTGGAGGCGTTCTACGGCGTCAGCCGGAAATTTCGGCCGCGACGCACGTCGAAGAGGCAGCAAGTTCCCGCACAGGCCGCGAGATGGCCCAACGGCGGAAAGAACCGATTTTCCGGAAGCAACAAGGTCTGGTACACCCCCGACGAAGGGTTGTTCTTCGTCGACGACTGACGTGGCCCGCCTGATGCCGCGCACGTGACGACCGAACAGACCTCGGGGAGCCTACCTGTCGATGGGTTTGCTAGCAGCAGTACTTTCCGGGTTCGCACTGGCGCTGTTTGCACCGGGGCTGTATCGCGTTGCGCGCGGGCAAACGGGCTGGTTGCTCGCGCTATTGCCGCTGGGTCTGGCGTGCTATTTCGTCAGCCAGGCGAGCGCCATCGCGTCGGGAGCGACGATCAACGCACACTTTGCCTGGGTGCCGGCGTTGGGAGTCAACCTGTCGTTTTGTTTGGACGGATTGAGCCTGCTGTTTGCCCTGCTGATTACAGGGATCGGAACGTTGGTGTTCGTGTATGCCGGTGGTTATCTGGCCGGGCAGCCGCGACTGGGCCGGCTGTACACGTTTTTGCTGGTGTTCATGGCCTCGATGCTGGGACTGGTGCTCGCCGACAATCTGCTGGCGCTTTTCGTGTTTTGGGAGTTGACCAGTGTGAGCTCGTATCTGTTGATCGGCTTCGACCACGAACGCGAACGGGCCCGCGCGGCCGCCTTGCAAGCGCTGCTCGTCACGGGGGGCGGCGGTTTGGCGTTGCTGGCTGGCCTGCTGCTGTTAGGCCAGGCGGGCGGGAGTTGGGAGCTTTCGACGCTCGCGGACAACGGGGGGCTTGGCGCACATCCGCTGTATGTGCCATGCCTGGTGCTGGTGCTGCTGGGCGCGTTCACGAAGTCGGCACAACTCCCCTTCCATTTCTGGCTGCCCAGCGCCATGGAAGCGCCGACGCCGGTCAGCGCTTACCTCCATTCGGCAACGATGGTTAAGGCGGGTGTGTACTTGCTCGCTCGGCTGAGCCCGGTGCTAGGCGGCACGAATCTCTGGTTTTTCGCGGTGTCCGGCGTGGGAGCAACCACCATGCTGATCGGGGCCTGTCTGGCGCTGAAGCAGACAGACCTCAAGCGCCTCTTGGCGTATTCGACAGTCAGCACGCTTGGCATGTTGACGCTTTTGCTCGGGTTGGGTGGCCGGCTGGCCGTCTACAGCGCCATGGCGTACTTGCTGGTCCACGCGCTTTATAAGGGCGCGCTGTTTCTCGTCGCCGGCGCATTGGATCACGCGACCGGCACGCGCGACGCGGAGCGTCTGGGCGGGCTAGGCCGCGCGATGCCGGTGACGGGCCTGGCGGCCGGATTGGCCGCTTTGTCGATGGCCGGATTGCCGCCGTTCTTCGGCTTTAGCGCCAAGGAATTGTGTTACGCAGCAACCCAGATCGCACCGGCGGCAGCGTGGCTGACTGCCCTGACCGTGTTGGCAAATGCCTTGCTGGTGGCGGTAGCGGTGTTAGTCGGTTTGCGCCCGTTCTTCGGCAAGAGCCATGCGACGCCGCGGCGCGCGCATGAGGTCCCGCCGAGCTTGTGGCTGGGCGCGCTGACACTGGCCGTGCTCGGCCTGGTCTTCGGCGTTCGGCCCGCGTTGGGACCGGACCTGTTGGTTGGCGCGGCGAGCACATCTGTATTGGGGCAATCGGCGGAAATGCGATTGGCATTGTGGCACGGGCTGACTCCCGAGTTGGCGCTAACTGGCATCACGCTGGTCGGCGGTTTCGGCGCTTACCGGTCGCGGAAATTGCTGCGCGAGGCCGCGTCGCGATGGAATGTGGTCAGTGGCTGGGGGCCTGCCGGTTGGTATGAGCTGCTGCTACGGGGATTGAACGGACTGGCGCTGGGGCAAACCCACTTGTTGCAAAGCGGCTATCTGCGGTACTACTTGCTGATCATTCTGGCAACAACTCTCGGGCTGGCGGGAGCGGCGTTCGCACGGAGCGGCGACTGGGTCGCGTCGGCGGATTGGTCGAATCTGCACTTCTACGAAGCCGGTCTTGCTGCGCTGATTGTGATGGCAGCTGCCGTGGCGCTGCTGGTCCGTTCGCGCCTGGCCGCGATCGCCGCGCTGGGCGTGGTTGGCTATGGCGTGGCGCTGGTCTTTGTCGTATTCGGCGCGCCGGATGTGGCCATGACTCAGTTTCTGGTCGAGACGCTGACCGTCATTCTGTTCGTGCTGGTGTTTTATTACTTGCCGGAGACGACGGTGGTGTCCGGCGTCTTGGCCCGAGCGCGGGACGCTGTGGTGGCTGCGGCCGTGGGCGTTCTGATGACGGCGTTGGTGCTGATCGCCTCCAGCGTCCAGTACAGTCCGTCGATTTCGACGTACTACTCGGAGCAGAGTCTGCCCGCGGCGCACGGCCGCAACGTCGTCAACGTAATTCTGGTGGACTTTCGCGCGCTGGATACGCTTGGGGAGATTACGGTTCTGGCAATAGCGGGAATCGGGGTATACGCCCTGTTGAAGCTTCGTCCCGCCAAGAATGGCGACAGGGATTCGAGCGTCGCAGACGCCCTTGGCACGCGTTCCAACAAGAATGCGGGGCCGGACGTGCAGTTCTTCCAGGCGGACTCAACCGTCGAGGCGCCCAAGTGAAGCGATCCGTCCAACTTCTCGTTTCGCGCGGCAGGGTCAGTAAAGGAAGCCAACGGTGACTTCGCTCATTCTGAGAACGGTGACGCGCTTCATGTTGCCTTTGTTGTTGCTTTTCTCGCTGCTGCTGTTGCTGCGGGGGCACAACGAACCCGGCGGCGGGTTCAGTGGGGGACTGGTGGCGGCTTCGGCCTTCGTGCTCTATGGACTTGCCTACGGCGTGGCGGCGGTGCGGCGGGCCTTGCCGGTACAGATGTGGACGCTGACCGGCCTCGGACTGTTGGTGGCGGTTGTCAGCGGCGTGCTGTCGCTGTTGGCGGGATTTCCTTTCATGACGGGCATGTGGTTGCCGCTGCCGGGATTCAACCATCTGATGATGGGCACGCCTTTCGTTTTTGACGTGGGCGTTTACCTGGTTGTGGTGGGCGTCACCCTGGCAATCATTTTTCCGCTGACGGAGGAGTGAGATGGCTACGGTGTTGGCAATTGTCATTGGCTGTTTGTACGCCGCAGGCATCTACATGATGCTGCGGCGCAGCTTGTTCAAATTGATTCTCGGACTGGTGTTGCTGTCGCACGGGGCCAATTTGTTGATTTTCACGGCGGCCGGGCTTACGCGCGCGCAACCCCCCATTATTCCGCCTGGGGCGACCGTGCCGATGGTGCCCGCGGCAGACCCGTTGCCCCAGGCGCTGATTCTGACCGCCATCGTGATTGGCTTCAGCGTTCTGGCGTTTGCCTTGGTGTTGTTCCACCGCACCCACCAGACGATCGGCAGCGACGATCCGGATGAGCTGAAGGTGAGCGATCAATGAACGTACTATTGGTGTTACCGCTGGTGCTTCCGCTGACGACGGCGGCCCTCTCGCTACTTGCCTGGCGCTGGCTGGTGCTGCAGCGTGTCATGGGAGTGGCCGGCACGGCGGCGCTGTTCGGCTCAGGAGTCGCGCTGTTGGCTTTTGTGTGGACAAACGGCATTTGTGCAACGCAGATAGGGTCCTGGCCCGCGCCCTTCGGCATTACGATCGTGGCCGACCTGTTTAGCGCCATGATGGTGGTCCTGGCGGGATTGATCGGCCTGGCGGTTGCCGTGTACTCGCAGGCCAGCATGGATTCGCCGCGCGAGTCGTTCGGCTATTACCCACTGTTGCACACGCTGCTGATGGGAGTGTGCGGCGCGTTCTTGACTGGCGATTTGTTCAATCTGTACGTGTGGTTCGAGGTCATGCTGATGGCGTCGTTCGTGTTGTTGACCTTGGGCGGAGAGCCGGACCAACTGCGCGGAGCGATCAAGTACGTCACATTGAATCTGCTGGCGTCGGCCATTTTTCTGGCGGCGGTTGGCATCCTGTACGGCGTGGCCGGAACGCTGAACATGGCCGATCTGGCGCACAAGTTGAACGGCGTAGCCCAAGGGGGAACGTTGACCGTGCTGGCAATGTTGTTCTTGATCGCGTTCGGGATCAAGGCGGCCGTCTTCCCGCTGTTCTTCTGGCTGCCGGCCTCCTACCACACGCCGCCGGTGGCGGTGTCCGCTGTGTTCGCCGGGCTGCTCACCAAGGTTGGGGTATACGCGTTGGTACGGGTGTTCACGTTGCTGTTCGTTCAGGATGCAGGCTACACGCACACGCTGATCCTCGTCGTCGCCGGACTGACGATGGTGACCGGAGTACTGGGCGCCGCCGCGCAGCACGACTTTCGGCGTATCTTGTCGTTCCACATCATCAGCCAGATCGGCTACATGATTATGGGGCTCGGGCTGGCTGGGCTGACCGGCTCTGGAGAGCTGGCGACCTTGGCGCTGGCGGGCTCAGTCTTCTACATCGCGCACCACATCATCGTGAAGACGAACTTGTTTCTGCTATGCGGCGTAACGCGGCAGCTGTGCGGCTCTTTCGAGCTGAAGGACATGGGTGGTCTCTATCGAGATCGGCCCGTCATCGCGATGTTGTTCTTGATTCCGGCACTTTCGCTGGCGGGAATGCCGCCGCTGTCGGGCTTCTTCGCCAAGCTGTCGCTCGTGCAGGCCGGACTTGGCATGGGACAGTACGCGATCGTCGCCGCGGCGCTCGTGGTGGGCCTGCTGACGCTGTTCTCAATGAGCAAGATCTGGGCGGAGGTCTTTTGGAAGCCGCTGCCCGCGGGCACGGATGGAGATGGCAAACTGCCGAAATTGACCAGTCCGCAAAGCAGCTCGCTGCTGCTGCCGATTGTCTTGCTGGCGGGTTTGACCGTGGGCATCGGTCTGGCTGCCGAGCCGGTCTTCGCATTGGCGACGCGTGCAGCAGATCAATTGATCGACCGGCAGCAATACATTCAAGCCGTGTTGGGAGAAACGTGATGAGTGCTTTCCTGTGGAACCTGGCGATGGCCGTGGCTTGGGCAGTTGCAACGGGAACGTTCACGCTGGCGAACCTGGCCGTTGGTTTCGGCCTGAGCTTTCTGATCCTGTTGTTCGCCCAGCCCTTCCTCGGCGGCTCGGGCTACTTTGCCAAAGTGCCGCAGGTGATTCGCTTTGCCATGTTCTATTTGTGGCAACTGATTCTGTCGAACTTCCGCGTGGCGTACGACGTGGTCACCTTGACGCACCACATGCGGCCGGGGGTGATTGCCGTGCCGCTGGACGCCCAAACCGACGCTGAAATCACTCTGCTGGCCAACCTGATTACGCTGACGCCCGGCACGCTCAGCCTGGATCTGTCGCCGGACCGGCGGGTGCTCTACGTCCACGTAATGTACATCGACAACGGCGACGTGGAAGAGGCGCGAAGACAGATCAAGGCGGGTATCGAGCGCCGGGTCCTCGAGGTGCTGCGATGATTCTTGGCGGAGTTACCTTGCTGGAAGGAGCGGCCGCGTTGGCGATGGCGATGACGGGGCTGTCGATGTTTTTCACCCTCTGGCGGTTGTATCGCGGTCCCAGCCTGCCCGACCGGGTCGTGGCGCTCGACCTGATCGGCACGATGGCGGTCGGCATCATCGCGGCTTACGACGTCCTCACAGAACAGCCGATCCTGCTCGACGCGGCCACCGTGGCGGCTCTAGTGGCGTTTCTGGGAACGGTGGCCTTCGCACGTTACGTGGAAAGACGAGGTATTGAATGAGTGATCTGTTGAGCGCGGCGTTACTGGTGATCGGCGGGATCTTCATGCTTTTGGCGGGTGTTGGTGTCTTGCGCATGCCCGATTTGTTTATGCGCATGCAGGCTGCCACCAAGGCGGCAACGTTAGGGGCGGGCTGCATGCTGCTGGCCGTGGCGGTGCATTTCGGAGAGCTGACCGTCGTGACGCGCGCCTTGCTGGTGACGGCGTTTGTTTTTATGACCGCACCGGTGGCGGCCCACATGATCGCTCGCGCGGCATACTCAGTCGGCACGCCGCTCTGGGAAGGCACCATCGCCGACGAACTGCAATCCGCCCGCGCTCCCGACACGCAGGAAAATTGACCGCGTGATCGACCGAGCGCCGAGCGCGCCGCCATCGATATGAGTTTCCCGCCCGCGAAGCAAGAATCGTGCGCGGCACATCATTTGCTGTGTCTCCCGCACAATTCTTGCCCCTTGGGACCGTCGGATCGTCGTCCCCGACATCGAGGCCGCAATGAGACGCAGAACTCTGCTGGGATTGCTTGTTTCGGGAGCCAGCCTGCTCGTGGCAGGTGTTGTGGGCATCCCCGCGGTGATCACGGGCTTGTCGCCGGCGCTGCGGCCGCCGCGGCAAGAGACCTGGCGATCGATCGGTCGGCTGAGCGATTTTCCGACGGGCGCCGTTGGTATGGGCATCGTTGTTGGCGATACCACGGTTTGGCCCCGGTCGTTTCGCAGCCAGGCCGTGTTCGTCTCGCGACAAACCGATGACGATGTTGTCGTTTTTTCGCGAAGCTGCACTGATTTAGGCTGTCCGCTGACCTACGACCCGGGCAGCACGTGTTTCTTCTGTCCCTGCCACGGCGGCATCTTCGCTCAAGATGGCACGCGCCTGGCAGGCCCTCCCAAGGGGCCGATGTATCGCTACGCCCACCGCATCCGCGACGGCGTGCTGCAGATCGACTTGTCCTCAATACCTCCAAGCGCCTAAATGAGGCAAACCGTGCTGTCCAAGATGCTGCGCTGGGTTGTGGATCGCTTCGGGCTGGGGCCGATTTGGGACAACGTTCTCGATCGGCAGGTGCCCAAGGATCCGTGGTATCACGGTGATGGTATGGCGCTGCTCGTGCTACTGACGATGCTGGTGGTCACCGGCATTGTCCTGGCACTGGGTTACTGCCCGGCGATCGACGAGGCCTATCAGAGCGTGGAATACATCACCCATGCACAGACGCTGGGATGGTTCGTCCGCGGCCTGCACTATTGGTCGGCCGGCCTGATGGTGGTCATGCTGTTTCTGCACTTCTGTCGCCAGGTGCTTTTGGGTGGCTACAAGGCGCCGCGCGAGGCGACCTGGCTGGTCGGCGTCTTCCTGCTATTCATTGTGCTGACCACGTCACTGTTGGGCTACGTCCTCCGCTGGGACGAACGCGGTTATTACGGGCTGCGCGTCGTGTTGTCAGCGTTCCAGAACGTCCCATACGTCGGTGATCGAATGGTCCTGCTCGCGCAGGGCGGCCCCGAAATCACCTCGCTCACGTTGACGCGCGTGTTTGCCACGCACGTAGTGTTGGTGCCGCTGTTGCTGTTGTTGTTGGTCGGCTATCACGTCTATCTCGTGATCTTGCACGGGACAACGACGATGGGCGAACGCAAGGAGCCAATCGACACCGTCGAAGAACAGCGTGAGCTGTACCACGAGCAGGCAGAGCACCCGGTGAAAGGCGAGGTATTTTTCCCGACGGCGGTAATCAAAATATCGCCCTGGTCGCTGATCGTCGTCACGTTGGCGGTCGGTCTGACGCTCGCGGTCGGTCCGCCGGAACTGATGCAGCCGGCCAACGAGACGGCGGCGACCACGGCGAGCGAGGAGTGGTGGTTTGCCTGGTACAGCGCCCTGATCGCGCTGCTGCCGCCGGCGGTAGCGCCGACGTTCCAGTGGCTGTTTCCCGTGGCGTTGTTCGTGTTGCTGATCCTGTTGCCCTTTGTGGATCGTTCGCCGCACCGGGGCTGGCGCAAGCGCCCTCTGGCCACGACGCTCGTCATCGTGCTGATCCTTGCAATCCTTGGCTTGAGTTGGCTGCGTCATCGGTCGCCGTGGACGGGTTGGCCCGCCGCCGAGGCGCCCTCGGTGCCGCGGGGCGTGATCCTGGCGGCGGATGCGGAACAGGGGCGATTGCTGTTCCCGAAGTACGGCTGCTCGAGTTGCCATGCGGTCGCCGGCCTCGGGCGGTCGCAAGTCGGACCGGACCTGGCTCGGATGGACCACATGTATTCCCAGGCGGAACTGCGGGAATACGTTCTACATCCGCCCGCAGGTGTCGCAATGCCCAGTTACGCTGGCCATCTGGAAGGCAACGATTTGGAGCGAGTCGTTGCTTTCGTGCTGGTCGCTCAAACCTTCCCACGAAACATCGAGTAGTCCATGCGCATTGCCGTCGCTCAGTGGCATGTTGGTGTGGCGCTGTTGGCCGCAGTGTTCCTGGCTGGCTGCGCCGGCGAGTCCAATCAATCGGCAATGGACCCGGCCGGCCCGGCGGCGGCGGAGATCGCCTGGCTGTGGTGGATTATGTTTTGGGTTTTCACGGCGGTGTTCGTGCTGGTCATGCTGCTATTGCTGGGCGCGTTGTACGGCAAACGCGATCGAAGCAACGATGACCAGGCGCAGCCCCCGTTGGGACCAAACGGCTTCATCGTGGCGGGGGGCTTTCTGCTGCCGATCATGGTCGTGACGCCGCTCTATCTCCTGTCGCTCAAGACGTCGGCGTCGATCGGTCCGCCGCGAGAAGCGCTGACCGTCCGTATTGTCGGCCATATGTGGTGGTGGGAAGTTCGCTATCCGGAGCAGGACATCGTAACCGCCAATGAAATTCACATCCCGGCCGGCCAGCCGGTGCGGCTGGAATTGGCCAGCGCCGACGTGATCCACAGCTTCTGGGCGCCGCGACTGCACGGCAAGCGCGATCTGATTCCCGGCGTGGAGAACGTGTTTTGGATCGAGGCCGACGAGCCCGGGATCTTCCGCGGTCAATGCGCGGAGTACTGTGGCACGCAACACGCGAATATGGCGTTCCAGGTGATTGCACTGCCGGCGGACGAGTTCGACGCCTGGCTGGCCGAGCGGTCGAATCCGGCGGTCGATCCGGCGGTGGCGCAGGCGCGGCGCGGGTTCGAGGTCTTCATGAGCGCCGGCTGCGCCCAGTGCCACGCCGTGCGCGGCACACCGGCCAACGGCAACGTCGGGCCCGATCTTTCGCACATTGGCAGCCGCCAAATGATCGGCGCGGCGATGCTGTCGAACACGCGCGGCAATCTGATGGGTTGGATTGCCGACCCGCAGGCCATCAAGCCGGGGGTCAAGATGCCTCGCACTTATCTCGACGGGGACAGCCTGCTGGCACTTGTCGTGTACCTGGAGGGCCTCCGATGAGCGCCGTGAGGAGAGCCAAGGCCTCCGGGCATCCCGGACGGGACGCATTCAGCGAGACATGGAACGAGCCGACCGGGTTTCCCGGCGGAATGGCAACCGTCGATAACTTCCAGATCGGCGTAAGGTTTCTGGTGACCAGCTTCTCGTTCTTCCTGGTTGCCGGCGCCTTTGCCCTTTTGATGCGTGTGCAGCTCGCCCGCGCCGACAACGACTTCCTGGGACCGGACGTCTACAACCGCCTGTTCACTATGCACGGTACGGTAATGATGTATCTGTTTGCCGTGCCGTTTCAGGAAGGGATGGCGGCGGTGCTTTTGCCGTGGATGCTCGGCGGTCGCGACCTTGCTTTTCCGCGCCTCACGGCGTTCAGCTATTGGGTCTTCCTTTTCAGCGGGTTGATTTTTTTCTCCGGCTTCCTCTTCGACGCGGTCGCGGACGTCGGTTGGTTCGCCTACACGCCGCTGTCGGCACCAGCCTTCGCGGCAAACGGAATCGATTTTTGGGTGGTGGGGCTAGGAGCGGCGGAAGTGGCTGGAATTGCCGCCGGGTCGGAACTGGCCGTTTCGATTCTGCGATTGCGCGCGCCGGGAATGGCCCTGCACCGCATGCCATTATATGCTTGGGCGTGGCTGGCAACAGCCGTCATGATCGTGTTTGCGTTCACGACGCTGCTGATCGCGACGCTGCTGTTGGAGTTGGATCACGATCTTGGAACACGCTTCTTCGACGACCAGCGGGGCGGCAATCACCTGCTGTGGCAGCACCTGTTCTGGTTCTTCGGGCATCCCGAGGTGTACATCATCTTTCTGCCGGCCACCGGTGTTGTCTCGATGATTGTCGGCGCGTTCGCGGGGAGGATCGTCGGGTATACGTGGATTGTCGTCGCCATACTGCTGACCGGCTTTCTGAGCTTCGGCCTTTGGGTGCATCACATGTACACCACCGGGCTGCCGGAGCTGTCGTTATATTTCTTCGCCGGGGCGAGCCTGATGATCGCCATTGCCAGCGGAGTGCAAATTTTCGCGTGGATCGCCAGCCTGTGGAGACGCCGTCCGGTGCTGGCCGCTCCGCTACTGTTCGTGCTGGGCTTCGTATTCATCTTCGTGCTGGGCGGCTTGACCGGGGTGATGGTCGCGGTGGTGCCGTTCGATCTGCAAGTCCACGACACCTATTTTCTGGTGGCTCATTTTCACTATGTGCTCATCGGCGGCGCCGTCTTTCCCATGATGGGCGGCGTGTACTATTGGCTGCCGAAGTTTTGCGGGCGAATGCCCAACGAACGACTGGGAAAGTGGAGTTTCTGGCTGACGTTCCTGGGCTTCAACGCGACGTTTTTCCCGATGCACGTCATGGGGTTGCTGGGTATGCCGCGCAGAGTCTATACCTACCCGGCAAGTTTAGGCATCGAAGGCTACAATCTGTTCGCCACGGTAGGGGCCTTTGTGCTGGCCGCTGGGTTCGCGGCGTTCGTCATCAACGTGCTGTACGCACTGCGCTATGGCGCGGAAGCTTCGCAGAATCCGTGGGGCGGCGATTCACTCGAATGGGCGCTCCCCTCACCGCCCAACTTTGCGCTTTACCCGCGCTTGCCGACGATTTCAAGTCGGCATCCGCTCTGGCAACAAGAAACGGATTCATCGCTCGACCATCCGTGGCAGCACGTCGTCGAAGCGCTGGACCATCGGCCCGAAGAGTGGCGCGCCACGTTGCTTGTGGACATGATCAGCGGCGAGCCGCAGGCCATCGCTCGGCTTGCCCAGCCCTCGTATATGCCGCTGGTGGCGTCGGTGGGTATTGTGCTGGTGACGGTCGGCACCATCGCCAAGCTGTTCCTGCTCATTCCGGTGGGCGTGCTCATCAGCGTGGCCGCACTTTTCAAGTGGCACTGGCCCAGCCGAACGGAGTTGGAGTTGATGCGCACGAGCAGCTTGCCGAAGGAGACGGGGCTACCGATCTTCACGACTGGGAGCAATTCGCTGGGATGGATGGGAATGCTGTTCGTGGTGGCCGTCTTGGGCTGGAGTGTCGGCACGCTCTTGTATTCGTATTTCTATCTTCGGCTCTATTCAGATGAGTGGCCCCAAGGCGGTCTGCCGCTGCCGGATCGGCTGCTGCCAGCAGCAATGTTCGCGGCAATTGGCCTGGCGGCGGCGGCCTTTGGTTGGGCCTGGTCGTCGTTTCGCGCAGCGCACAAGCTCCGCAGCATGGTCGGCCTGGCGGCCGGCATCGCGCTATTGGCGAGCTTTCTCGTCGTGCATGTTGTGCAACTCAGTCGTGAGGAATTCACGCCGCAAACCAACGCGTACGGATCGATCTTCTTCGTGCTAAGTTGGACGGTCGACCTGGTGGTCCTGATCGGATTGGGCATGGCCGCAATGACCATGGCGCGCGCGTGGTTGGAAGGGAAGCACTGGCAGCTTTTTCTGGCGCTGAGCGTGCAGATGACAGCCCACTACGGTTATTTTGCCGCCGGCGTCGCCGCCGTGGTCTACGGGACGCTTTACCTGTCACCCTACGGAATCTGAACTCTCGGAGAGATTCCTCATGACCAACGTTGCGCGAGACCAGCAAGTGGGCCGAACAGCGCTGTGGTTTGGCCTGTTGGGTGGGGCGATGGCATGGACTTTGCACCTGATGCTGGCCTATATCGTTGCAGAGTTTGGCTGCGTGGGTCGACTTGCCAACTACGACTATCTCGGCATCACGCTGGTCGCGTGGCTTGAGTTGGCGCTGACCGTGGCGACCACGTTGGGCGCGGGCACGGCAACTGCCGTGGCCTATCGCAGCCATCGACGGCTGCGATCGCCAGAAGTCGTGGAAAACGTCGAATTGGCAGCCGAGCGCAGCACCGCCTGGGCCGGCCTGCTCACGAGCGGCACGTTCACATTTGTCATCGTTTTCGAGAGCATTCCGATTCTGTACTACCTGCGAACTTGTTAACGCATCGTTTCGAAACGGCCCCGGCGATGGCAACCGTCCGATTCTCACGCTATGAACTTGCGGCTGTTGCCCGCTGTGAAGAGTCGTGACAGCTTCCGTTGGCCTCGAGGCAACCACTCAAGCGGAGGAGCCTATGGTGTGCCGACTTGTCGCCTTCGCTTGGGCGTTTCTCCTGGTCTGCCCGTCGATCGGTTGGGCACACAGTCGGCGAGCGGATCCGGATGCGTGGTGGCGCGCTTGGAACTGGGATCCGTTGATCGTCCTAAGCCTCGTACTGCTGCTGTTGGTATATTGTCGCGGGCTTGGGCGGTTGTGGACGCGGGTGAGCGTAGGATGGAAGGTCAGCCCATTGCAAGCGGCGTGCTATTTCTGCGCATTGGCAATTCTATTCGTGGCACTGCTCTCGCCGTTGGACGCGCTAAGTGAAGAGCTCTCATCGCTGCACATGGTTCAGCACATGCTCTTGATGACGATCGCTGCTCCGCTGTTCGTGGTCGGATCGCCATCGCTTGTACTGGCGTGGGGACTGCCCGAAGTGTGGCAGGGGAGTGTTGGTCCGTTGGCGCGTTTCGCATTCCGACTGCCGAGCGCGTCGCTGCTTTGGCGGCCGTTGCTCACGTGGATGCTCTTCGCGGCGACGTTGTGGGTATGGCACCATCCCGCGTTGTATCAGGCCGCCCTGCGCGATCCGCTGATGCACGACGTCCAGCACCTCAGCTTCTTCGTCGCGGCCTGTCTCTTCTGGCGCATGGGGCTCGACCCGCTCAGCGCGCGGCGCCTGCGCCCTGTTGTCGCGATACCCTATTTCTTTTCGACGTCGTTGCACGCGACGGCCCTGGGGGTGTTTCTGGCCCTGTCGCCGCGGGTCTGGTACGACGACTATGTGACACGAACGCAGGCGTGGGGACTAATGCCGCTCCAAGACCAGCAACTGGCCGGCCTCATCATGTGGATGCCGGCGTGTCTGATCTACCCGATCGTGGCTGCGATCCTCTTAGGCGGTTGGCTGGCGAGTCAGGGGGAAACGACGACGCGCGGCAATCGTCCGATGCGCCTTACGGCAACGGAAGGATGACGAATCATGGCCTCACTGTTGATACAGTATTCGAAACTGCTCGGACTCTTGGCGCTCTTCACCATGGTTGCGGGTTTCAACATTGCCGTGTGGGGACTTCATCGCCACCCTACGGCGCCAGCCATGTACGTTCCCGGAGCGAATGCCCAACGCGGCCGAGCGCTCGTTCGAGAGCAGGGCTGTGGCGCCTGCCACGTCGTTCCAGGAGTGAGCGGCGCCGTCGGCGACGTGGGGCCGCGATTGGATCGAATGAAGCACCACGTCTATGTGGCAGGCGTCCTGCCCAACAACCCGAAGAATCTGGCGTACTGGATCACCAATCCGAAGGAAGTCAATCCGCGGACGGCAATGCCCGACCTGGACATCGACGAACATGATGCGCGCGACATGGCCGCATATTTGTATAGTCTGCGGTGAGGGTACTGCCGGTTAGCGTTGCGGCAGCGACGGCCGCCTGGGAATCTGACGAACGGAGAGCCAATCATGTGGCCAAAACTAATCCTGATTGCCATCCTCGTGTCATTCATCGGCCTGGTGGCTCAGCGCGTGTGGTATTACTCCGCCGCGGTGCCAGAAAGGTACGAGCACACGGCCGCTCACGCGGAGTCGCTTGTTTCGCTTGGAGACGACCGATATCACGTTGATGCGATTTTCACGAGCGACGGTTGGTTGCGGCTCTACACGCTGGGTAACGATGGAAGGCGGTTGCAGGAAGTCGAGGGACGAACCTTGGCGGCGTATCTCACGCTTGCAGGCGACTCTGCAGCGCACCTCGTCGAACTGCGTCCAGATCCGCAGACGGGCGATCGTCCCGGACGAACGTCTTGCTTTACCGGACTGCTGCCCGCGGGACTTGCAGGACGTTCCCTCCAGGTGAGCATCCCCAACCTTTGCATCGAAAGCCAGCGATTTCATCTAACCTTTGTCCGGCATGCCGCAGGGCACGCGGGAATGCCCGCGGGGGCCGCCGCGGACGAGGAAACATCGCTCTATCTGGTGCCGGGCGGCAAGTACACGGCGGTCGACATCGAGGTGAACGGTCGGACCGTCCCTTCGGAGAAGTACCGGGGCTTCCAGGCCCGGCACGATTACGATCCCCGGTCGGGCGACCAGCTATGCCCCGTGTCGCGCACCAAGAGCAACCCTGCGTGCAGTTGGGTGATCGGCGGCGAAGTGTATCAGTTCTGTTGTCCGCCGTGTATCGACGAGTTCGTCCGGCTGGCCAAAACACAGCCCGAGGATGCGATGCCGCCGGAGGCCTATGTGCAACCCTGATCGTTCCTGATCGGCGGCCCTTCTGTCGTGGAAGTGGTAGTCATGAGCTCCTGGATTGATAGCGATCGGGGAGGAATCCATGTCCCGCATCAGTCAGCCATGGAAACGGTCATCCGCTGAACGTTGATCTTTCCTTTTCCTGCTGCTGCACTTCGGGCTGAGGCGCAAGTGGGGGGGTCGGAATGAGCGACTTGCTTGTCGTGGTGTTGATTGCGGAGGCTGCCACGGAAGCGTTGGCCAGCAACGCGCGTTCGCTACCCGACGGCATTCTGTTGGCAAGCACGATAGTCTTTTGGGCCTACGCTTTGGACTGGCTGGGCTTTCGATTCGCGCTTGACGGACGGCTCCTGCGGCCGCCGGCGCTGCCGCTCGTTCGCGACGGCCAGTTGCTGCACCGCAACATGCGACGCGAACTGGTTACCGAGGATGAGCGGAAGATTCAGCTTCGCCAGCACAGCGTGCATGACGTGACTGAGGTGCGCGAGGCGTACATTGAGGGCGACGACCAAATCAGCGTCGTCACGAATCGAGTTGACGCAACCAAGAAGAACAAACGGCCAACGCCGAATGTGAAGCGCCCTCGATGCCGCCGTCCACCATCCACAAGTTGTCGCTGCCAGACGGACGATCCCCAACGGCATCGACGAGGGGCGATTGACTGGTGCTGCTCGAAGAATGAGTATGCTGTCGCGTTCGTATGACAGTCACGACTGCGCGTCGACCCGACACAAGGCGCGATGCTCGTCGGCGATCAGCGACAGTTCGCCTTCAACTTTCCTGCGCATCGTGTCCACCTCCTCGCCGGTTTTACCGGGTGGTACGGTTTGCACTCGACCGATTTGCTTCTTGCAGTGCGAACAATAGACCTGGGCGACTGCATCATCATCCGTTTCAAGGTAAACGTCATTCGGGAGTTTCACGGCGTGCTCTTCAACGGTGTCGTCGCTTGTCGTACGATCGAGATCACCGCTCGTCGCGATGCCCTTGCCCGTTGCGTACCCATGTCCCCACTCTTGGGCCTTCGTGGTTTTTTCGGGCAGCTTGTCCAGCATTTCCTGTTCGATGTCGTCCTTTTCCCGATCAGAAATCGCGTCCGGAGCGGCGGGCACTTTCGGTTTGTGTTGTCGGTCGGCCATGATATTGGTCTCCTTAGCAATGCCAATAGTGCTACGGCGAAAGGCGCCACCTGGCTCATGGCGGTCTAGTTGTCCGTTGAAAAACGCCTCGTGGCATTTTTCAACCTCGCCCCAGTGCGGAGCAGCTCCGCACGGAAGCGCAAAAATAACGACTGGCGTCGCTATTCTCTCATCGCATCCGTGCGATGGCAGAGCCTGTTGCATGTTTCAACCGGCTGTCAGTCCGCCCGGGGGACTGGAGAACTGTTCATGTACTGCGATTAACTTGCCAGGTGCTTCAGCATCTCGCGACAGGCCTTTTCGCACTTGCGGCACTCCTCGGCGCACTGCTTCATGTGTTGATCACCCGGAAACTTTTCGCACTGCACGGCACAATCGGCGCAGGCCTTCGCGCATGGTTCGCAGATAAGTGCTGAAAACGGACCGCCCCGAGCTACGATCTGCGCGGCGGCCGAGCAAACGGTCGCGCAATCCTGACACGACATCAGTGTGGCTAAGTGCTCCTTGTTTCCGGCAGCCAACTCTTTTGCGCAGTGCGTCGCGCACTCATCGCACGCCAATTGGCAGTTGGCGCAAGCCTGGGCGCATTTCAACAACGCCGCATGGTGCTTACCGTGATCTTGTGCAACTGCCTGTGCTGTTGCCTCGCTTGCCATGGCTGTCCAGAGGCCGAGAGCAAGTACTGTCCAACCGAAAGTTACTCGAGTACGACATTTCATATTGCACCTCATTCTGAAGTTAATACTTCCGTGTCACCCCACGGCAGAGCAGCGCTGTTGAGCGTGGCTCTTGCGTCATTCAATCAAGGTTGCGCGGGGCCACGACAACGCTTCGCACCTGTTGTTGGAGCATGGCATGCGCAACTACCTAATTTCGCTGCAACCACGAAAACACCGCGACTGCACCGAGAATCAACACACTCAAGAAGTAGGCCAGACGCGCTGCCCAGATGTGACTCATGGCGACGATCGTCCCTTCACACCAGATCAAACCGTTCCGAGACCAGGCGCCACAGCGGCACACCCTGATCCAGCAGGGCTCGTTCCACGGCGTCCATCATTGGTGGCGGTCCGCAAACAAAGTATTGCCAATCCTGCTTCTGGCAACTGCTCAGGTGGCGGTCCAACAACCCTGGGGTCACCAGGCCGGTTTCTCCCTGCCAGCCATGCGGTGGTGATTCCAGTACGTGTACGACATTTAGGTTCATTCCTTGCGCTAGCTGGTCAAGCACGTCGCGAAACGCGACGTCCTCAAGGCGATCGTTGGCGTAGATTAATAGCATCGGCCGTCGATCGTTCCTGTCGCGGCAGCTTCTCAAAATGCTCAGAGCGGGCGTGACTCCGATGCCGCCCACCACAAACGCGGCCCCCGCAGCGGCCGGATCGAGCGTGAATCGGCCATAGGGGCCTTCGAGAAAAGCACGTTCCCCAGGACGCAGATCTTTGATCGTGGCCGTGAAATCACCCGTTTCCTTGATGCCAAATTCCAGCCGCGAGCTTGCGCGATCGCTCGATGCAAACGAGAACGGATGCTGCTGCAACGCAAAGGGAGTGTTTCCAATCGTTAGCCACGCATACTGTCCGGCTCGAAACGCCATTCCCTCATGACCATCGGGTTCAAGGACAACGTGGTAGACATCGTGACTGTCGGAACGGATGTCGACGATCTGCCATGGACGTTTTCGCACAAACCAGGGTTTGAACAGACGCGTCTGCAACAGCAACAGCACGGCAATTCCCCCACCCGCAACCCAGAGGGTCTGTTTCTCGACACCGCTCACATAGTGTCCGACCTGCAACCCATGCGCCAATCCAACCAGAATTACGACCAGAGCCAAGCCACCGTGCGTGATACGCCACCATTCGTAGCTCAACCCAAGGCTGATTCGCCACAGCGGCAACACCACGAGCAGCAACAGTGCAACGGTGGCGGTGCTGAGGAACAGGGCGCGGGGCAGGTTCGATCGCGGATCGAGATACTCGAGGTATTTCGAGTTACAGGTAAAGAGCACAAGCGGATGTGCCAACACGAAAGCCACAGCCAGAATCCCAGTCGCGCGATGGAACTGGATTTGAGCGTCGGTGCCAAAGTAGGGCGCCACCCATTGAAATCGACTGGTGCTCACAAACTGCATAACGAGCATGGAAAAGCCCACGATGCCCAGACCTGCGCCCAGTTCGAGGAAGAATCCTCGCCCCTGTGGAACCTGGCCGAGCAGCGCGATTACCAGCGGCAGCGTGGCGATGGCGAGATAGGCAATACTCCAAAAGCCGATCCGCAAGAATACTTGAACCATAGTGCTTGCCTACGGCGACGGCCGGCCGGCGATTCGCAATCCTCGTTTGCGCAATGGCGAATTCGCACGGATCAAAGTTCTCGAACGGGACCGCCTGCGCCCCGATCGATCGGTTCTCGTATCCAAACTGTCAATCCTCGGATGTAGCAGGGCGACCATCGATCTCGGGGGCATCGGTACTGGTCTTGGCGTGCAGATGCACTTGCTTGGCGGAAGTGTCGTTGAGGAGCTCGTGGGCATGGACGACTCTGTCGGGCGGTCCTTGCACCACGATGATCACTTCTCCTTTGCGCACCAGTTGCTGGTATTCTTCGATGTTGTCCGGCGTGACGCCCCAGCCGGCCATCGCTCCCATGAGTCCCCCCACGACGCCACCTGCGGCGATCGGACCTGCCATGAGCAACGGCCCAATACCGGGCACCATCAGCAAGGGGCTACCCAGCAAACCACCCACCAGCGCTCCGACTCCGGCCCCTTTGGCTGCGCGATCGGCCGACATGTCGCCGTATTCGAGCACCTCGGCATCGTCGGTTTGCTTTTCGACATTTGAAGTCACGAAGGAGACCTCGTCCTGCGAGAAGCCAGCTTGATCCAGCACTTCCAATGCAGCTCGCGCATCCGAGAGACTTTCATAGACGCCAACGACAGATTGCCTGAACATGGAAATGTCTCCTATGCGGTGCTAGATGTTGAACGAAACAGTGCAAATCGGATTCCTTTCGTGGCAAATCGCCGCAGGGCGACCGAACTGGCCGCAGCTGGTGTGGCGAGACCGCGGGACTACCTGATTGGACGCATCGAAGGCATCATGGCCTGCTCCTCACCAAATCGTCTCCCTGACTATGTTAATTTTCTGTGGCACGATGGATTGCTGTCGACACAGTGACCTTTGTCGGGCCCATGGTATCCCGCCTAGGTAGGAGCTTCAGCTATCTGGGTGATCGATCAGCGATCAGATTGAGCTTGGGTTGATCATCCCGGCGTACAACGTCCAGACTCTGCGGCCGTCGAACACGTCGCCAAAGGACCAGCCGAGAATGCGAAGCAACTTGTGGGTGCGGTCGATCGGTGTGCGAGTGCTGGCCAGGTTCACGCCTGCGCTACCTTCAGCATCCGGTCAATTCGGCTCATCTCGACGGTGATCGAGCGGCTTGCATTTCGGCGTGCCGTAGCCTTGCCTTCGCATGTGGAAAAGTGGGGAAGGATGGCGCGACAACCGTGAATGGTTCCAAGAAGGTTCACACGCACGATGCGCTCGATCTCCTCGGCGGTCCATTTCGACGAAGTTGGCGTACTCGCTCACTGCAGCGTCGTTGATCCAGGTGTCGATGCAGCCCTGCCATGCCATCGCTTCCTCGGCCAGGCGATCGAGTTGCTCAGGCTTGGCGACGTCGGTGACGATCGCAATGGCATGGCCGCCAGCGGCCTTGCATCTCGTTTTCCACCAATCCCAGCACCCGTTCGTTGCGTGCCGCAAGAACGACGTGAGCACCCTGCGATGCAAAGCGAATTGCCGATTCTCGGCCAATCCCAGATGACGCTCCAACGATAACCACGACCTGCTCTCGAACAGGTCGCGGGTGCGTATCCGAGCCTTTCCGATCTCTTCTGGTCCTTGAACGTTCAGCGTGGCGTTCTTCATGCCCCCCTCCCTACTCCTGCTTGAGTATTCATCAAGGCGGGATCGATTTCTCGGAGGGCGAGCAAATGATGTACCGTCTACCAATTCGACTTCTTTCAACCAATTCGCAGCGTGTGCTAAAGCCCCGTGACCGACAAAAAGGCGCAATGGCACGCGTTTCGCAGACGGAACGCGCGGTACTCGAAAGTTGCGCAACCGCTGTCGACGTGTGGCCGGCGCGCTGCCGCACTGGTCTACCGGAAGGCGTGCCAATGGTAAAAGGACGTCGAGGAAGCAGTCTGGCGCTGTCGTTAACCCGCCCCAGCGCGTCGCCGCCGTCGGCGCAGTTGGCTGGACTGCGCTACACCAGCGATACAGAGCCGGGCTATCGTCGCGTTCGACGCGGGCGAGGCTTTATCTATCGCAACGGCTCACGCCAGCCGGTGTGCAGCGCCCGTTTGCTAGCGCGATTCGACGCACTCAGGATTCCGCCGGCTTGGTCCGAGGTTTGGATCTGCTACTACGAGCACGGGCACTTGCAGGCCACGGGCCGCGACGCACGGGGCCGCAAGCAGTATCGCTATCACGACCGTTGGCGTACCACCCGCGACCGATTGAAGTTCCAGCGGAACATCAGCTTCGCTCAAGTCCTGCCGCGAATTCGACAGCGGATTGCCCGAGACCTGCGTCGGCGTGGTCTTGATCGTCGCAAGGTATTGGCGGCTATGGCCCGATTGTTAGACCAAGCGCAGTTGCGAGTCGGCGGCGAGGAATACGCGCGAGACAATGGCTCCTTCGGGCTGGCAACCATGAAAGATCGGCATGCGTGTGTTCGCGGCGCTGACACGGTAATCCGCTACCAAGGGAAGAGCGGCAAGACGCGTGCGGTCCGGCTCATCGATCCCGTGCTGGCGCGAATCGTGCGCAAGTGCCAAGACCTGCCAGGACAGGAACTGTTTCAGTACGTGGACGAGACCGGCAATGTGTGTGACGTACGATCGCAAGACGTGAACGACTACGTGCGCGAGGTCAGTGGTGGCGATTTCACCGCCAAGGACTTTCGCACCTGGGCCGCGACGATTCTGGCAATAGGCTGTTTGGGCGACCGGCCGCCTCCAAAGTCGGTTGCGACGCGAAAACGTGACATCGCAGAGGCGTTACGCACGGTGGCGACGCAACTTGGAAACACGCCGGCCGTCTGCCGCAAAAGTTATGTGCACCCGGGAGTACTGGAAAGTTATCTGGCGGGCGAACTGCAAGTTGCACGCAGTCGAAAACGCACGAGTGGTCTCTCGGTGATCGAAGCCGCCGGGTTGGCCACGCTGCGCAGTCTGGCCAAGCAAGACGCTTGACGCCTTATGTCGAACCGGTTGGGGCGGGCTTTAGCCGCGCTTTGCCTGCGGGCGAACATTTCCTGCCACATCGTGTGCCGATCGTCCTGATGTCGTGTCGCTTGATCTGGGGATGCCCGGCTTTGAGGTTGCCCGTCGAATTCGGGAGGATCGCAGTTACGACAACATCGTATTGATCGCGCTATTTGCCGTGACTCTTGCTCGTGATCACCAACGCGGAGCGAAGCCCGTCGCCGTTGCTTCGAATCCACCTGGTTGGTGATGACCCGTCGCGATCGATTATGGGGAAGGGCCTGTTGCGCGACCATTCTGGTCAAACTTCAAACAGCGCGCCCGACCCTCCACCCGTCAGTTTTGGGGTGTATAGCATTTCACTTCGCATTGGCATCTGATTTGCATTTAGCGGGGTCGCTTGCACGCTTTGTCAGGATGCAACGCATCGCGCCACTTCCATTGTTAACAAACGGGCACGGGCATGGACTCTTCATTGCGAATCGCCATTGCGGATGATGAACGATCAACGCGAGAGGTGCTCCGCCGAATGATCGAAGACTTGGGCCATAGAATTGTGGCGATGACGGACAACGGTCGGTCGCTCATTGAACTTTGTGAGGTCACACGTCCCGACGTGATTATCACCGACAACTTGATGGCGGATATGAATGGCCTGGATGCCGCTTGGAAGATTTACCAAGCGCGACAGACTCCAGTCGTCCTCCTTTCCGGTTATTGCGACCCAAAGACGGTTCGCGATGCCGAGCAAAAGCATATCCTCGTCTACCTGGTAAAACCGACTAGCAAGATTTATCTCGAAGCAGCGTTGACGCGCTGCCTTGATGAACTGTCTGTCGCGCCTCATAAAGACGCAGAACATTGCGACGTGCAGTCGCGCGTGGCGCCGGCGACGGATTCTAGGTACGCGAGACACCCAGGGCACACGCACTAGAACGGTGTTACCTGGAGTCGGCACGAAATTTGTCGATGGGGGAAGAACGATTCGTAGCGACCAGCATTGCGGGAGGCGTCGCCAACGTTGCTAGTCGACAATCCTCGTCCCCGGGGCGGCGCGATCGGAGTTTGTGCACACGTACGGCTGATCAGGCGATCCTGCGACCTTGCACGAGTTGAAGTACCAAGACTACCAGGGCCACGATGAGGAGGATATGAACCAGGTTGCCGCCGACCAAAGCAGATGCCGAGGCGGCATTCGACTTGTTTGTGGCCACATACCGGGCCAAGTACGACAAAGCCACCACTTGCCTGTCAAAGGACCGCGACGTGCTGCTCTCGTTCTACGACTTCCCGGCCGAGCACTGGCGTCACCTGCGCACGACCAATCCCATCGAGAGCACGTTCGCCACGGTCCGACTGCGGCATCGCCGCACCAAAGGAAACGGCACGCGACAAGCGTGCCTCACCATGGTCTTCAAGCTGATGCAATCCGCTCAGCGGCGCTGGCGGCTCTTGAACGGCTCCGAGTTGCTCCCCGACGTGATCCAAGGAACCCCATTCATCGACGGAATCAAATCCCAAGAAGCCGCCGCCTGAACTCTCCCGTCCACAATTTTTGACAATAGCTCAGATCGACTTCGCTTTGCCTGCCATTTGACTTCGCCGGAAACAAGGCCGTGCGTTTCTCGCTGGGCCGTTATGGACGCATTTCGCATGCCATGACTCAGGGGGTTTCGTCAGGGCGATTGCACGATAAGTCATGATCCGAGCAGGACTTGTTGGAGGTAGGTTTCGTTCCAGCCGGCGATGAGGCGTTTGTTTTTGATTCCGACCTTGGCGGTCGGCTCGTTTTTTAGCAGCGCCAAGGCGGCGCGG
>JBGSYQ010000369.1:0-10165 GCA_041750795.1 Pirellulales bacterium
CGCCGCGGCGCAACTGCTGCATCCGCGACTGCGGCGTCCGGCCTGCGACTGGCTCTCGCTGGCCACCAGCACGGCGATGGCCATCGCCGCGACGAAAAGTCCAAGTTTACCTCGCATCAATCTTCCCTCCGTAAAGAAAAACGAAACACAAACTCCGTATCGCATTGTGCGGAAACTGGCCGCCTCTCCCGCCGCCTGCGCCCGCAACCGGCGCGCAGTCCAAGGGGCGCAAGAAAACACGGGAGAATGTCGCCTTCAGGTGCGGCGACGTGAAGCTATGCGGCCATGCAGCGTATCGGGCCTGCGAGCGCCCGAGGTTGTTCGACGTGGGTTAGGTTCATCCGTGCGACGCATAAGGCCAAAAAAACCCGCGGAACCGGCCGCGTTTTGTCGTCGGTAGCTTAGGGACCGCTTTGGCAAAGTGTCAAGCGGCCACCTGGACACGCGATCCCCGCCACGCCGCGCAACCCAATGCGCCGCAACGAGTGGCGAAATATCGCCAAAGCAATTTTGCGCACTCGCGTACGCGCGACATGCCGCCGCAGAAACTCGCCCGGGCGAAACGACGCGGTGAAGGCAACCGTTCGAGTTCTGAATGCCAACTCACGGTTTGCGAACCGATGTCGGCGGTTGCGCGGAGGGCTCTGCTTCGTACTTGGCGCTTGTTGAAAAATGCCACGACGGCATTATTCAACAGTCAGCTTGTGCCGCACGCACGAAATCGCGGATTCGGCGCAGTGCATCCTCGCGGAAGATGCGCTCGCCTTGGCCCTCGGGATCTTCCAGCGCGTGTCCCGAGCCGTCGAAGATCTCAATCTCGATGTTCGCTTTGCGCAAGGAACGCAGGCGGCCGGCGTTCGCCGATGCATCGACGTTGGTGTCGTTCTGCCCGTACAGCACCAGCGCCGGCGCCTCGAGCTTGCGCCAGTACGGCAGTGGATCAAAGTCGCCGATCGCATCCCAAAACTCTTTCTGCGATACGTGTACCAGGTGCGCCGTCGACAAGTACGCCACCGCGTTCGAAATCCCAGGCAGCAGCCCCAACTGCCGCAGGTTGTGGTTTTCCTCGTAGAACAGCGCTTGCCGCATGGGCACGGCACCGCCGACCACGTTGACCACGAATGCCACGTCGCGCGAGCGGTCCGCCGCCAGCGGCGCGATGTGCCCGCCTTGACTCATGCCGATGATGCCGATTTGAGATACCGCCACGTCCTCTTGCGTTTTCAAGAAATCGACGGCTGCCAAGGCATCGCCGGCCAGGTCCTCGAAACTTGCGGTCCGCCAGTCGCCCTGCGATTGCTCAGATCCGCGCTTGTCCGGCAACAGCACGACGATGCCCTGTTGCTGCAGGTACGTGGCAAGCGTCAAGTACCACGCATTGTCCCGCTTGCTCGTGCCCGATCCGTGAATGATCACCGCCGCCGGAAATGGTCCGTCGCCCTCGGGCACTAGCAACATGCCCGCCAGTTCGATGTCCTGCGTTGGATTGCGAAACGTTACGTCGCGGTAGCGCGTCGCGGAAAGCGTGACGCCATGCAGCGGCCTGCGAGCCACGGGCCACAATTGCCTGACTGCCACAGGCAGCACCAAAAGTCCCAAAAACACCGCCAACGAAACGGCGATCACTTTCCATCTTTTGCGCATGCTTCTTTCCCCCGCGCGTCGTTCGGCGGCCGCCAACTCCAGCCGCACACAACGATTATTCGCTCGGCAAGCACCAAGATTGAGCTGCCCGCGTGCCCTCAGCAGGAAATTACTGAAACCTTCCGATCGATGCTGCGGATGCTGCGCCACCTCGACGGATGAAGTGGGTGGCAGCTATCATTGTTTCCCAATCGAAGGTTGCTATGCTGCTCGCATGCCATGCAATTCAACTGAATAGCGAATGGCATGTGGCAAACCATGGGTGGGGTGGCAGCTCGAGATCAAACCGCCAAACATTTCCGGAGTCGAACGAGAGGACAACCATGGCTGTTGATCAGGCTGAATTTCGGCTGGCGATGGGGCACTTCGCGGCGGGCGTGACGGTGGTAACTTCGAAGCACGAAGGCGCCAATGCCGGCATCACGGTGACGGCCTTTACCTCGCTGTCGCTGGAGCCGCCACTGGTGCTGGTGTGCATCGACAAGCGGGCGCGGATGCACGAGCGCTTGCCCGTGGGCGGAAGCATGGCCGTCAACATGTTGACGCAGGACCAGGAACTGGTCTCGCGAGAGTTTGCTTCCAGCAAGGGCGATCCGTTCCAACAGTTTGGCCATCGCGAGGGCGCCAGCGGCGCGCCGATTCTGCAGGACGCAATGTGCGCCGTCGAGTGCAAGATCGTGCAGCACCTGGAAGGAGGCGATCACACCATCATCGTCGGCCAGGTCGAAGCCACGCACGTGCGCGAAGGCAAGCCGCTGTTGTACTTTCGCGGCGGCTATGCGCAGTTGGCTTAGCAGGCTGTTGAAGAATTCAACAGCCTGCGACATCGCATGGATGCGATGACAGAATAGCGACGCAAGTCGTTATTCTGCGCTTCCGTGCGAAGCTCTGCTTCGTACTTGGCGCTCGTTGTTAGTGCTCAATCGGCCAGTTGTGCCCAGCGCCGACCCAGCGCCGCGATGGCCGCGTCGATCGGCAGCGCCTGCCAGTGACCGGACGCATCGCTGCGTGCGATCTCCAGCCGCGCCAGCTTGGCCAGCGCGTCGTGTACTTCGAAATCGACGTGGCCCTCGATGTGACCGGCCAGAAAGGCCTCCACGCGCCGGTCCAGAACGTCGGCCGGCAGGCCCTCGGGCGGCGCGCCGTGCCACAAGAAGTAGTAGGCCAGCATGACCTCGCGGTTTTCCTGCTCCTCGGCTTCGTCGAGCAGCCGGTGAATGGCCCCGGAATTGTTGTCGAGGTTCTGAAAGTACAGGCTCTGCGTCAGATTGAGCTGGTACTTTTGTCGCGTGTTCAAATAACCGTAGACGCCCCGCGCGCTATATCCCAGCGTGCCGCCCACCACACCCAGCGCCAGGTAGGGGTTGAGCGCCGCCATGAACAGCAAGCTGTACATCTTGCTCACTCCCAAGGCGATGCCCGACAGGCTGGGCCCCAGGATGCGCACGCGGTCGAACATCGACATTTTCACCTTCGTTCCGGGCAGCAGCATGTCGAGATCGAGCTTGGGAATGTCCTTGAACAACTTGATATGAACGTCCTCGGTGTCGAGGAACCGGGCGAGTTTTTGTTCGGGGCGGAGGCGGAAGATCACGGCCAGGCGTTGATAGATGGGTACGTCGACCGCCTCGCTCTTGAATCGTTTCCTCCATTGGCGCCGGAAGCGCGTGCCGATGACGTCGCCCCGGCAGAAGACTTCCAGGCGCTCGAAAATATCGAAATCCAGGTCGAGATTGAGTCCCCAGTGGCTGCGATCCTGAACCGAGCGATGGATCTCCTCGGTAGCCAGCCGCGTAAAGTTGGCGCGCTGGAGCAGCCAGGCGAACTTCTCAAACAGCGCATCGCGCTGCCGCTCGAGCACATCGGTCGCCAGTTCCGCGGCAGGCCGCGTGTCGGCGTCGGGATCGAACGAAGCGTAGGCGTTCTTGAGCTCTTCGAGCGCGGCGTGGTATTCGCCGTGGATCAGCATGTCGACCATGCGCAGCAATCGCTGCAATTGCCGGCGTTGGGCCTCGTCGAGCTCGGGACTCGAAACGAGCAAGGCGGCCAACTCGGCCTTGCGAAACGGAATGTACTGCTCGCGCACCGCCGGCTTGGGCGCCTGCTCGGGTTCCCCCGCGATTTGGGTCCGGTCCGATTCGGCCGACGGATTGTGAAGGGTCGACATGTCCTGTGGAGATTTTCCGGGGTTGCACGGCTGGCAGGCCGCAATGGCTCCTGCTGATTGTAGCCCTGGAAACCGGCGCCTCCCAAGCGGATTCGCGAGTTATGCCCCTGCAGGCCGTGATTTCAGGGGCAAAACCGCCGCCGGCAGTTCCGATCTCGGTTATGATGAGCGGAGCCGACATCGAGCACGCGGAGCTGTTGCGCGGCGAGATCCCAATCGTGGCTGATGTGCGAGGTTGTTGTCGATGAATGCCCATTCGATGTTCGCAGGGCGTCCCCTTGCAAGTGCGATCTGTCTGCTGACGCTGGCGATCGGCTCGCTTCAGCCCCTGGCGCCCACCGCCGCGCAGGAGCCCGCCGCGCAGGACGCCAAAGCTGACGGCGCCCCGCGCATCCCGCGCGCGGCGAAGCGCTACAAGGGCCGCGAAATCGCGGTCACCATGCACTACATGGGTGCCCCTTGGCTGGTGCGCGAATCACGCCAGCGCGAGGAAGACTGCGCCATGCTGCTAAAGGCGCTGGGCGTGAAGCCGGGGCAGACCGTCTGCGACCTGGGATGCGGCAACGGATTCTACAAGCTGCAATTGGCGAAGCTGGTGTGCGAGCAGGGCCAGGTACTGGCCGTGGATATCCAGCCCGAGATGCTGCACTTGCTGGACGAGCGGGCCAAGAGCGAGCAGATCGACAACGTCGTACCGGTTCTGGGGACGCAAGTGGATCCGGGGCTGGAGGCCGAAAGCGTCGACCTGATTCTGCTGGTCGACGTCTATCACGAGTTTTCGCATCCGCACCAGATGCTGGCGGCCATGCGTCGTGCTCTCAAGCCGGGCGGCCGCATCGCACTGGCCGAGTTCCGCGAGGAAGATCCCCACGTGCCGATCAAGCCACTCCACAAGATGAGCAAGAAACAAATCCTTAAAGAGCTCCCCCCCAATGGGTTCCGTCTCGTGGAAGAATTCGACAAGCTCCCCTGGCAGCACCTGATGTTCTTCGAGCGGGCAGAAAAGCCGTGATTCCAGGCCCCTGGCGCGCAGCGGATTTAGGGGGGATTCACGGGGTACAGTCAATGTACGACTGTATAGGTTTTTGCGGCGTTTTTTTCCCGCCCGCAGCCGCTGTCTCGCTCTAACTCCTTTCCATGCTGTCACCTAAGTGCTGAACCGTTGCATTGCATTAGGTCCGTGTTTACAATAAACGCCGTACGCCTGCTCGATTTTGTCGGAACCGCGCGAGGGAGTGAACCCCTCACGTGGACATACACGCGGGGTGTACATAACGGGTACAGAGAAGCTCATGAATTCACAACAGCGCGCTCGTTAGTCTCGTCGCGGGGATTAATTGCGCGCCCATCGGACGAACTGATCGCTAAGGGCAAGAGCGCCGGTTCGTTTGAAGGTGGTAACGCCACATGTCTGATCTAATTTCGATCGCCCCCGGTTTGGGAGCGAAGTCCGCGTCGTCGCCGGACTCGACCGACTGGGTGCTGGGCCGCAATCCCGCGGTTCGCCAAATCGCGCGCCACGTCGAGCGCGCGGCAACTGCCGATTGCACCGTGTTGGTTTCTGGAGAGACCGGCACGGGCAAGGAGTTGTGGGGCTCTCTGGTTCACGCAACCGGCCCCCGCCGCAGCAAGCCATTTCTGCCCGTCAATTGCGCTGCGTTGACCGTGACCTTGGCCGAGAGCCAGTTGTTCGGTCACGAGAAGGGTTCGTTCACCGGCGCCGTGGGGCGCAGCGTGGGCGTGTTTCGGGCCGCCGAAGGCGGAACCGTGTTTCTCGACGAAGTGGGCGAAATGCCCCTGGAATTGCAGCCCAAACTGCTGCGCGTGCTGCAGCAGCGCGAGGTGACTCCGGTCGGTGCGGCCCATCCCGTGCCGGTGGACGTGCAAATCATCGCGGCCACGAATCGCGATCTGGAAGTGGAAGTGGCCGAAGGGCGATTTCGCGAGGACTTGTACTACCGCTTGAACATGGTCGAGCTGCGCGTGCCGGCGCTGCGCCAGCGGATCGAGGACATTCCGGAGTTCATCGAGTTCTTCTCGCGGCGCTTTGCGGCCCGCTACGAACGCTCGGTATGGCAGCCGGATGCCGACACCTTGAAGCAGTTTTGCGAGTATCCGTGGCCGGGCAACGTGCGGCAGTTGGCGCACGTCATCGAGCAGTCGTACGTGTTGGACTGCACGCCGCAATTGCCGGCAGTGGGGCGTCAGAGCGAACCGGTCGACGTCACGCTGCCGTTTACCGACCTGGCTCGCCTGCGCTGCGCCGCGATTCGCCAGGCCCTGCAAACCACGCGCGGCCACAAGGGGCGCGCCGCCCGGCTGCTGGGAGTACACGCCAACACGCTCACGCGCATGCTGGCCCAAATGGAGGCCGAGTCGCTGGACTTCTCGTTCGGCAGCGCCTCCGATCACGTGCGATCACAACGGCCGCATAAGCCGCGCTAGCCGCCGGTCGATTCGGCCGACCTTGCGGCATCGACTCACGCAGCAGGCTCCTGCCCGGATCGTCCACCACGCTTGCCGTGCGCCTCGTGCAAACTGAGGAGGCGCCTCACCATTTTGCATGCGCCGCCCGGTCGCGCGTTGGTGGATGTAGCGCGTTTTTCCCTGCTGCTGTGCTGATTTTTGCCGTCACCAGTCTGGTGAACATTCACAAGGCTTGTGAAGTGTGTCACAAGTCTTTTCTCGTCACGGCTTTGCAGCGGCGAAGCGGCTCGCGTCTCACCGAACTGGTGAAAACACCGCCCCGTGCTATCGCTGCAATCGCAGCGCTCTTCGCAGTCGAAACGAGCGGATTGCTCGGAAAATTTCCGCGCTGGCGACGATTTTTCGTTGATTCGCCAATCGCGGTATAGCACTTGCCTTCTCACCTCAATGGCATTTCCGGCGCGAACCGCGCCAGCCGGCTGTCGGTCGGCGCGCGGCGTGGTCGTCGCTGGCGACTTCCGGAAACGTGCCGCAACGTTTGATCGCGGAAACGGACGAGGGGCGGGACAGGAAGAGAACGTAGCTGCGGACTTTGGTCGCGACCGTATGGCGGAGATCGAAGGGAGCGCCGTCACAGGCGCCGTTCGATCGCGAGGCGACGGGCAACGTTGGTCGAGGGGATGGCCAGGTTGGTCGAAGGCGCGAAGCCGGCGTTTCGGCGTCCGGCGTCGCACCAAGGTCGGAGCAACACCTGGTAGACCCTTTTCTCGATCGCAGAAGACAACCTAATGACATACCGCGACAAGAAGACCGCGGCTTCGCGGGCAAAAGTTCAGTTGAGGTTCGCTAAGCGAGCAGCCAAGGCGACGAGCACGTTTCAGTGCCTCATCGTTTCGGCCGATCCGCAACGGGGCGAAATGCTGCAACGGGCGGCGTCCGACGGGGGCTGGAAAACGTTTGTTTGTGCAGATGGCAAGACGGCCCTGGCCCACATCAGCCGGTCGTTCGTGCATCTGGCAGTGGTGGATTTGGAACGACAGGCGTGGCAAGACTTTCGCCCCGTGCTCGAACGTCTCACGTCGCAGACCGGCGTGCTGGCGATCGTCTGCGGCAACGAAGGCAACGTGGAAGAGGAGTTGTGGGTGCGTCAGCGCGGCGCTTGGCTCTATTTACCGGGCGTCGCCGAAACCAGCAATTTAGCCCTGCTGTGCGGCGAGGCTCGACAAATCGTCGAGCGCCTGGCACGCACGACCCCGGCAACGCCGTTGGCGCCGGCCGTGGGGCAGGGAACGTACTCCTAGCCCATTGAAGAATTCGACGAGCGATGACGTCGCAGAGATGCGTTGAAAGATGCCGCGACGGCATTTTTCGACAGATAACCAGGTTTTCGGAGTGTTAGGGGCCTTTTTTACTGGGGCGTCGCCCCAAGTGAGGGACTTTATGAACGTGAACTACGACAATGAGGAGCAGGGCTTCGAATACCGAGTCGATGGCAAGCGCGATCGCGAACCTATTGGTCGGCGTGGTGGTGACGAGAAAAGCACCACCTCGCGCTCTCGCATGAACTACGCACGCTCGGCACGCCCGGCGGTTTCGCACAACGGCATGCATCGCCGTCGTAACAAGCGATTCGCCTGGTAGTCGAGCGGTCGCACGAAAAAACTCGAGCGGAGAAATTTTCCAACCGCGTCGTGCCACGCCAGCGTTAAATCAACCTTTGGATAAGGCCACCCAAACGCTGACGAGTCACCATGCGGTTGGTTTTGCGCGCGCACACGGTGCCGCCTCGCCTGGCAATCCACTGTTTGTCCCAGCCAGCTACCGCCGCATCGCCGGCCGCTCCAATCGCACGTCGGCCGCGCCGATCGCGCAGTCGCCCTGCCCCTCGACGAACACTCGCACGTGGCAGGCGCCCCGCGCTTCGGGCGGAACCTGCAACCGCACCTGAAACGGCCCCTCGACGCGGTCGAGTTGCACGCTCGACAACCGCGGCTCGTTGGCCCGCTCGTAAATGGCTGCATAGTCGGCCATCTGCAGCGGGTCGAATCGGCCGCGCTGCGGAGGCTCGAACGCCAGCCGATCGCGGCGCACCACCAGCTCGATCGTACACGTGCCTGCCACCGGCGACGTGCCCCTCACGTCGATTAACTCGCCGGCCAGGGCGGTCGGCCGCACGTCGAGCTCGACCGGACGTGGATGCGGCAAACGCAAGAGCGGATCGCCCAGCAGGTGGAACAGGTCAAGATGCTCCAGCCGCTCCTCCTCGGCGTCGCCGCCGGTCGCCCAGGCAAACGTCTTGGCAATCGCGTCCAGCGCCGCGCGATGCCGGCTGTCGGCCACGGGCCGCATCGTGTGCCGCTTGGCAGCCACGATCAATTCGCCCAGCGTGGCTGGCTGCCCGTGAAAGAATTCGTCGAGCAGTTCCGCGCCCAACACGGCCATGCCACAGGGCATCGTCATTCGCGTACCGCAAAGAATCGCCACCGGCCCACCTGGGCTGCGCAACATCTCTTCGGCCAGACAATCGCGCGGTTGATCGAATGCGCCGCTGTAGCACGACAGGAAACAGGCGATCGGCGCACCATGACGGCACGCCAGGGCCGGCGCGTCGCGGCTCGACAAGATCGGATAAGCGCCGCCCGGCACGCGCAGCACGTCGACGGCCCGTTGCTCACCGTGGCCGATATAAACCCAGAACAGACTTCCCTCGTTGAGCCGGTCGATGGTCACACGGTCGAACGTGCGCGGATCGGGGCAGTAGGGACTTTGCCAACTGCCGTAGGTCATGGTGGTGGAGAAGCCCGCGGGGATGCCGTTGGTGATGAGCGTCTTGGCGGCAGCCTCCAGCACCGCATCGGTGATTGGTCCGAAGCCGCCCAGGCCGGCGACAAAGTGGACTTGTCGCCGCCAGTGGCCAAAGTCCTTGCACGTTTCATAAGCCAGGATCTTCTCGATCATCTGCGCCAACTCGCCGGGCGAATCGGCCGTTAGTCTTCCGACGGCCAATTCCGGCACGCGATCGTCGTCCAGGTCGGCGTACCAATTGTCGGTGGCAATCTCCGGCTCCGAGCCAAAGCGAACGTTGACCACGGCAGGCCGGTAATGCGTGGGCACGGTCCGCCAGCGGTCCCGCAACGTGCGCGCCTGCGGCGGATCGGTGTCGCCCACCAGCAACAGAAAACGCAGCGGTTGGTCGGCCGCCAGGCGGCGGATCTCGCCACGCAATTCGTCGGGCGACCCCAGGTTCGACACCACCGCGATGCCGTGCCCTTGCGCCTCGCGATGCGCGATCCAAGGCGCCAGTGCCAGGCGAAACTCGCGCGGGCAGACCGCCACCGTGTCGATCGGCCGATCCCGCACCTCCCCGATCGGATCGGCGCCGTGAACCAGCAGCAAACACAGCAGGGCAACCGTCATGACCGATTTCTCCGGAGACGCTGTTGGTCGCACGTCCCGCAAAGCGGCTCAAAGTCCACGGTGCTTGCGGCACGCTTCCAGGCGGCGAGAGTGTATCGTAACCTGCTCGACGGGCAGAGAGCGATATTGCGGGCGAACGAGCGGCCTTTTGGCGTCCCCTTGGTGTGTTTTGCCCGCGTGGCTTATGATAAGACTAGTCGTCCGGCGCGGTTTGTTGTGAAATCGGCGCCACAGGCGGTGTGGATTAGCCGAAGAATAACTTCTCCGCATACCCCTCGCCCCTTGCGGGAGAGGGTAGGGTGAGGGGGCGGTAAATCGGGAAGCTATTCTTCGGTTCCTCCGATGGCTGAACTCTTGCGAGTCCCGCTACGACGATATCGCGTCGAACGTTTTCTTCGCAGTGCAGGTTGATCTGCATGGCACGACACCTACGCCCGACTTCCGCTGCTTCGCCGCCTGCCGCGCGCAGTACTGCCGCGCGCCTCTGCCGCTGGGCCGTGCTGCCGGCGC
>JBGSYQ010000370.1:0-6994 GCA_041750795.1 Pirellulales bacterium
GGTCGTCGGCGGATAGGGCGTCACAGGATACTGCGTCGCGCCATAGGGCGCTGCCGTGCCCGCATAGCCGGCCGGCGGCATGGTCACCGTCGGCGAGGCCGTCGAACCGAAGGACGGCGCCTCCGGAGCGGTGGACGCCAGGTTCTCGGTTTTGCTCTTCGGCTTGAAGCTCAACGACTGCCACCACGACTTTCCACTACTTTTGCTGGTAGTCGAGCAGCCGGCCAGGCCCACGGCCAGGCACATCACAATTGCGGCATGGGCGGTGCGGGATCGCATGAATAGGGTCCTCGTGATTTGGGTCGGGCGAATGCCCGCACGCGTCGCATGCCCACCGCCATCGGGGCACGCAACGGGCGCTCGCCGCATGAGTACGGGATTACGTGGATGGGAAGCAGTCACGTGCGGTGCGGGAAACAAAATCCGCAAGAACTGCCTGTTGGGAATATTCGGATTGTACGCGGCGCGAACCTGACCCAATCCAGAGTTTTTTGCCAACCCAACCAACTCCAACGTCGCAAACTCTCGCTATCCTGCCGCGGCGCCGTTGTGTTGAAGGCAACCGCGACGCCGCGCGCGCCGGCCGGCGTGCTAGCAAACGCGGGCAACAGCCCCCTGAGAAAATGGCCTTGCTGCGCTTCGCCGCGTCAGGCCGTGTAAGGCGCGGCCGGCTCGAGAGCAACGGCCGTCGAGCGCGCGTCGTCGGGTATGCCCACGTCGAGGATCGATCCGCCGCTGACAAAGCCCTCGTTCGTGGCGTCTGTCCACAGCGACTCGGCAACGAACGACAAGTGATTGTCATCGGGCAGCCGGATCGTCAGCACGACAATCCGTCCTTCGATGGGTACCGCGTGCAGAAACGAAATACCGCCTGCCGAAATGTCGCGCAGCGTACCGGGAAACGGCTCCGACAGATCACAACTCAGATCGTCGTGGTCGATCACCACCGTAATCTCCATCGGCAATCGCCCCAGATGATCGGAGCGACGCTCGCTGCGGCGCTCCTTCATCTGCCTGCGCCGGTGCGCCGCGCCACTGGAAGTATCGGCGCCGACGCTGTTGGTGACACGACGCACCGCGGAGTTGATCGCCTCGCGCGCCGCGCCTTGTTCCGTGATCCGCGCCAAGCCGAACGTCGTGCGGGCTTGAATGGCGCTCTGCCGCGCGCGCTTCAGCCGCATGTTGCGGCTCTTTTCCAGCACGCCCAGCCCCACCGAAGCAACGAGGCCATACAGCCCCAGCATCGACCACTGGGCTTGCAATTGATTGTCCAGCGACTTACCCCAGGCCGCGGCCAGGATACACACGCTCAACCATGCCATGAGCGAGGGTATCGATACGAACCGCCGCTGCCCCGGCTCTTCGAATGGGTCCATGGAAGGTCCTCCACGCACAAAAATAGGCCCAGTCGCCGGGGTGTCAAATCGATGTCAGCCTGTCCCCAGAGCGAGATGCGCGGGGCCAACCGGCGTTTCTCTGCGAAACCGTCCACCCTCCGCGCCCAACATGACGGCCATGTTGATTGAGCCAGGTGCGATTGCAGGAGCGCCCCGCCGAATAGTCGGCCCCTGGGCCGAAGAAACGCAATGCCCAGTCTGCAACTGGCGGTTCGTTTGGCGCGGTTGTTCGGCCCGTCCGCAAGGCCGATCACCACCGACGCTTCTCGCCGACAGCGTGCACATCCTTGCGCGACGTTTATTGCTCGGACGCTTCGGCTTGGATCTCGGCCTCGAAATCGCCTGACACCGCTGTCGTCGAATCGGAATTGACCCGCGGATACACTTCCTGAAACTTCGACACTAGCGCGTCGTAGGGCACGTCGGCCATACAGCCGTAGTCGTACAAGTACTCCATATAGCGATGGCCCGCGAGATCGAACGGGTGATAGATCGAATCGTGTACGCCGTCGAAGTCCAAGGGCGCGATCCGCGCTTTTTCGCACAAGGTGCGGTTGAAGGCCGTCGTGGCTTTGACCCATTTGCCCCGCAAGTACAACTCGTTGTAGCCGTGGTAATAGAAGACGTCTGTACCTAAAAACTCGATCAGCTTGGTGGTGGCCATGTGGTTGCGAACGTTAGCGTAACCCAGCCGGCAGGGAATGCCGGCGGCGCGGCACAGCGCCGCCAGCAGCACGCTCTTCGAAACACACCAGCCGGTACCCGTCTCCAGGACGTGCGTGGCGCGCAGTCCCGTCCGCGACAAATCCAGGTCGTAGGCCGAATAGCGAATGCCGTCGCGCGCCGCATAGAACAAACGGCAGGCGCGCTCGACCTCGTCCGTTACTCCTCCCGCCACCTCGTCGGCCAACGCCACGACGGCCGGCGCGTCGGAATTCACGAACCAAGTGGGCAACAGAAATGGCTCGAGCGATTCGGTCATAACAAGCACCCGCGTTGGACACCGAGGACAATCTGGAGCGACTCCTTCGACGCGTTTCCGCGACGCCAAGTTGCAGGTACACGGGCACCGCACGCGTCGTGCCGACCGATACCCCACCTGTGAGCCGGACCACAAAAATATCGTGCGAATCAAAAAATTTCATGCGCGATAGCGCAAAATGTTGCCCCATGTATTATTCTATTGCCTGAGGACCGCCACTGGTAGCAGGGATATTCTGTCCGTCGCGCCGGTCGGACGCACTCGTGGCACCCTCGATAAGCGTTGGCTCACCAACTGGTGATGTCTTTTGGAACCGGCGGCTCACCGCTAACGCACGGCACTAATGTCATCTGATACTTCGGGGATCGACCCAGCCAGGCTTGGCGAAATGGCTCGAACCTGCGCTTGCTTGAACTTCCGCAAAGGCTCGCGCAGTGTCACGCAGTTCTTCGATCAGATTCTGGCGCCCACGGGCGTCCGCTCCACGCAACTGGTCATCCTGATGGCCGGCGAATTGCTGGGCCCCAGCAGCATCGCGCGGCTGGCGCGCGAGCTGGTCATGGACCGCTCGACGCTGACGCGCAATCTCAAGCCGCTGTTGAATATGGGGCTGTTGCAGCTCTCGGCCGCGGAAAACGGCAAGCAGAAAACCGTGCAAGTCACGCCCGCCGGACGCAGCACGCTCATCAAGGCCGCCCCCTACTGGGAGCGCGCCCAAGGGCACCTCGTCGGTCACTTCGGCACCGAGCATTGGAATCGGATCGTCGCCGATCTGGGAGGCATCGTCGAAGCCACGCGATCCGGACCGATGGGCCTGACGTGAGCGCCCGCTGGCGCACATCACCCGAGGATCCAACGTCGGTTCGACTCGCGCCACTCGAGCGCTAGCGAGGGGGACGTTGATCGCGCGCGTCACCCGCACCCCACCGCCCGCGATATTCGTCGGCGGGATACTTCTCGGCGTTCTTCAGCATCTTGTCGGCCAAGGCCTTCGAGAGATCGAGCCCCAACTCATTGGCCATCGCCAGCGCATAACACACCACGTCCGCCAACTCCTCGCCAGCCGCGGCGCGCTTGACCGCGTCGTGCGCCACGGCGCGCGACTCCTGCGGATCGAGCCATTGAAAATGCTCCATCAGCTCGGCCGCCTCGATCGCCAGCGCAATGGCCAGATTCTTCGGCGTGTGAAACTGGCGCCAGTCGCGCTCCTCGACAAAACGGTCGACAATTTGTCGCAACTCGGCAATCGTGGTTTGGTCGTCGGCCATGAGTGCTCAACTCTCGCCGTCCGGCGTCGCGGCGAAACTCGTCGCCGTCTCGTCGGCACGCAAACGATAACGCTCGGCCAGATGTACCAGCACCTCTAACAATAGCAGATCGGCACGCGAGAGCACGTGACGCGCGCTGCGGTTGCCCAGCCCTTCAACCAGCTCCTCCAGCACTTGCACGTGCAGTTGCATGGTTTGCGGGGCGGTGGCGCGCGCCGCGGCGAGCATTTCAGCCAGCGATCCCATCTCGCTTGCCAGGTTGCCCGAACCCATGATGACGTGGGCGCGCAACATCTCGCGATAGTGATCGCGCAGGGGCTCGGCCAGCGGCGGCGCATCGCAGGCACGTGCCGCTCGGCTGCCCAGGCTGCCGGGAACGACTGCTTCGCACGCGCCCGGCTCTTCGCCGTGCGCTGCCTGCGAATCGCGCGCCAGCCCGCGTTGCTCGGTCAATAGGCGCTGCGCTTCGGTATGCTCGAACTGCAAACGGTGCCGCTCGGCTTGCAGCAGCCGCCGGTTTTCGCGAATCAAATGATGCCGCTCTGTCGCCCGGGCCACGATCCACAACACGCCGCGCGTGGTGGCCGTGTTGACGCAAACATAGGCGTCCGCGCCAACTTCGTAGCACAGCGCGCTTAGCTCCTGCTCGCTGGGCTGGCCCAATACCACGAGCGGTTCCTCGGCGCCGCCGGCGCGCAACCCGTCAACAAATGCCAAGGCGTCGAGCTGCCCCGGCTGATGGCTCACCAGCACCGCGTCGAACGTCACCTCGCGCAACCGCTCCAGGCCGGCGGTCGCGCCGTGCGCTTCTTCCAAGTGTACGTCGCAAGCGCTGTCGCTGGCAAAAGCTTCGGCCAGCCACGCCCCGGTGCGAAGCGGTGTCGTGACATAGAGCACTCGCATCCGCGACGGCATGACGCCCCAAGGCGCCGCCGGCAACGTGCATTCGCTGTGCTTGACGCTCGTAGTCATTGCCCGCTTCCTGCTTTCCTGATCCTGGCGGCGGCACATCGTAGCCCAGCCCACCAGAGCGGTCAACGGCGACCCGCCATGCCGCCGACTCGCTGGCAGCCACGCCATTTGCGAGCGGCGGGGCGTGGCCTAGAATACTGCCAGCTATCGCTCCGCTGCGGGCGAGTGCCCTGTTCGACTCTCTTTACTTCGCGCGAAAGCAAAGCGGATGAAAATTGCCTATCTCGACTGCGCCAGCGGCATCAGCGGCGACATGACCCTGGGAGCGCTGGTCGACGCAGGTGTCGACCTGGCGACGCTCAATGCCGGTGTTCAATCGCTGGGACTACCCGGCGTGCGACTGGTAGCCACGCCGGTCAAGAAAAAGGGCTTTCGCGCCACGCAGATCACCGTGGAGCACGAGCCCGAACACAAGCACCGGCACTTGCACCACATCACCGCCATGATCGACAACAGCGCGATCACTTCGCGGCAGAAGGATTTGGCGCATCGCATCTTTCGCCGCCTGGCGGAAGCCGAGGCCAAGGTACACAACTCCACGATCGAAAAGGTCCACTTTCACGAAGTGGGCGCCGTCGACTCGATCGCCGATATCGTCGGCGCCGCGATCGGCTGGGATCTGCTCGCCGCCGAGCGGATCGTCGCCTCCGCGGTACCCACCGGCAGCGGCTTTGTCGAAATTGCGCACGGCCGCTGCTCGATTCCGGCCCCGGCCACGGCCGAGTTGCTGCACGGCGTGCCGCTGGCGACCTCCAGCGTCGTTTGCGAACTGACGACGCCCACCGGCGCCGCCATCCTGGCAACGCTCGTCGACAACTATGGTCCCCTGCCGTCGATGACGATCGAACGCATTGGCTATGGCGCCGGTCAGAGAGATCTCGAAGAGCAGGCCAACTTGTTGCGGCTGGTGGTGGGGCAGGCGAACGACAGCCAGTCCGACGAGCGGCTGTGGATCGTCGAGACCAACCTGGATGACACGTCGGGCGAAGTGATCGGCCATGCGATTGCGCAGCTGTGGAGCGCCGGTGCGCTGGACGTTTTTACCACGCCGATCCAAATGAAAAAGAACCGCCCGGGCGTAACGCTCACCGTGCTTTGCCCGCTGGAGGTCGTGCCGGCGATCGAAGGCCTGTTGTTCCGCGAAACTACCACGCTCGGCATTCGCCGCCACGAAGTGCTGCGCCGCAAGCTGCGCCGCGAGGCCACGGAAGTCGACACACCGTGGGGAACAGTGGCCGGCGTGGCGGCATGGCTGGACGGCAACACGGCCCGCTTTTCACCCGAATACGAGTCCTGCCGCCAACTGGCCGAGCAGCACCACGTCGCGCTGCGCGACGTCTACGAAGCGGCCCAGCAAGCCTGGCGGTCAAGGGAATAGTTCCGCGAGGATATACTGGCCGCTGCTCCAGGGGCGCTGTATTCTGGATACAGGAGGTCTGCCATGAGTTATGAGTTCCCCGCAGATGTTCAAAAGATCATTCAGGACCAGATTTCCAGCGGGGGATACTCGTCCGCGGATGAAGTTCTGCGCGATGCTTTGCAGGCACTTGCCGAGCAGCAAGAGATGCTGCTGGTGACTGATCCGGTTGTCACCGAAGGAATTCGGCGTGGCTTGGCTGACTTCGAGGCAGGACGTTGCCGGCGCCTCGACGAGTTCGACGCGGAGTTTCGCTCGCAACGCGGAATTCGCGAAGATGTCTAATCGCCGAATCGTGTTGTCCGATGAGGCGCAGCGCAACATTTCCGCAATTTTGCGAATGGATCGCCGAGCGCTCAGCCGAGGGCGCAGCGCGTTGGTATCTGGCGCTGCACAGCAAACTCGGCGTACTGCGCATCAACGCAGAGCGCTTTTCGCTGGCGCCGGAGAGTCAATACTTTGAGCAAGAAATCCGTAACGCTACGTTTCGTACACGTTCCGGACGCCGATATCGCATTCTGTTCACGATCGACGCCAGCGATGTGAATGTGCTGTTTGTGCGCGCACCAGGACAAGATTTGATTCAACCAGTCTAGCGCCCGGCTTCGTTGGTACTCTTGGCCAATAGTGGTTTGAGCGCTTCCACCGCGGCCTGCTTGCCGAACACTGGCGCTCGGCACGCAAAGTTCTCGCAGACGTACAGGACGGGCTTTTCGTCCGCTGGCTCCTTGCCGGCAAACAGGCCCTCGAGGGCTGGCGATTGGTGGGCTTTGTCGCCGGGCGCTCGGCATGCCACAACCTTGTTGGGCAGGAAACGACGCCGCAGTGCGCCCAGCACGGCCGCCGTGTCGGCGGACGCCGGATCGCCCAGCACCACAATCTCCGGCGTGGGACCGAGATAGAAGTCCAGCGCCAACAGCATCTGCCCCGCGGCGCGCGGCGCATGCTCGATCACGCC